>JAEZAW010000358.1 GCA_023430315.1 Pseudomonadota bacterium
CTGTCGTCCTGCTTCGGCAGGACCTTCTGCCCGGCCGTCACGGGCACTTCGATGCGATCGGAGAAGAATGCCGTATAGAGTGACTGGCGCAGCGCCACGGGGTTGCCGGAGACGAGCGTCAGCTCGACGTCTTTCCAGTCGCCGCCTGTGAGGTTCTCGACGACGGCCCAGCCCTGGAGCTTTGCGCGCCCACCATCCTTCGGCAGTACGAGACGGTAGGAGGTCTTCCAGACAGGCGCGGCGACCACGTAGCTCAAGGCGATGTCGCGCGTGCCTTCGCCGAGAATATCGAGCGAGAGCTTGCGGCGCTCTTTCGCGCGATTCTCGGACAGGCCCTGCAAGGCGCGTTCGATCTGCGCGCGTGCCTGGGGATCGGTGAACTGGAGGGTGGTCACCTCTTCGAGCACGGCCTGCACGAGACCACTCTCGCTCATCAGGCTCAGGCGATGACGCGTGAGCGTGCCGCCGTCGTTCGGCAGTCGCACCTCGAAAGGTTCGACGCGAAACACACGACCTTTTGCGCTCACCGGTCCGGCGATCTCGATCTCGCTGCCGACGAGGGCATTGAGGAGCGCGCTCGGCGAGCCGAGAGCTTCAGGCCCAAAAGGAAGGTCGCGGAAAAGCTCCTGCAGCGGCGCCTTGCCTGGCAGGCTGACGGCACCGATGCCGCCTTCGCGATCGAAGACGGTAAGGCTCTTCAGAAGGTCATCGACTTGGTCGAGGCGCACGGGAAGGTCGATGCTCGATCCGGCAGTGGCGGAACCGGCGTGCGTGAACTGCGCGAGCCCTATGCTGGCGAGAACAACACGGCGCAAGGGCAGTTCGTTCGCGGCAGCGGGCAGCGCGATGAGGCTTGCGAGGACCGCGGCGGCTGCAATGCGCCGGGCCTTGCGCTTGGAAAGGGATGGTCGGGGGATGCTGCGACGCGACATGGGCAATCCTGAAAGTGGCATCGGCCAGCGGTGTTGCCGCGGGCGCTGGATGATCGAGCTTACGAGCCCGCGCATTCAAACCGCGCACTTGGTCGGAATTGCAGCAAATGGCATAAGCCGGCCGCAGTTCGCCCCACGGGGCCCTGCAGGCGCGTGGTAGCTAATTCGCCCAGAGCGATGAGAAGGGATTGAAAGGTTGCTTCGGCGGTGGCCGCCGCTTGGGCGGAGCCTGTGCGGGTGGGGCCTGGGCAGGGTCAGCCTGCTGCTGCGTGGCGCCTGCCGTTGGTGCCGGCGCGCCATCTGGCTGTGCCGCCGGTGTTGTGACGAATGGCTTCCAGGGTGAAGGCTGGGTCTGGGCGGCGGGCTGGGTCGGAGAGGGCGGCGGCTGGCCCAGGCTCTGGCGCGAGCGCTCCAGCTCCTTGAGACGCTCGGCTTCCAACGCCTTCTGGCGCTCGGCCTCGTGGCGCGCGCGATCCTCGTCGAGACGGCGCAGGCGCTCGAGTTCGTCGACCTCGCCTTCCATGCGTCGCACGCTCAGCTCGCGCTCGAGCGCATCGACCTGGACTTGAGGATCGATGGCGGCGAGTCGCGCGAGCGGTCCGGCCCAGATGACCGAGATGCCCGGCAAGGGACCGCGCGACTTGGCACCGGGGCGTGGCGCGACATTGGCGCCATCGAGCTTCCACTCGCTGTCAATGCGCTGGCTGTCGAGGTCGATGATGGCAGCGCCGGTCACGCGGCCCGCCTTGGTCTCGGCAACGATCGGCGCCGTCCGCACGTGACCATCCGCGACGGTCAGCGGAATGCGGCGTCGGCCGAGCGGAATGCGCTCGGCGCCGAGACGCTCGCGGATCATTTTCTCGAGATTGCCGGGCGCGAGCGAGCCCTGTGGACCGAGCACACTCTCGCTCGCTTCGACGATCGCTATCGGCGAGAGCTGGCTGAGAGCGGCGTCCGTCAGGCGAGCTTCGCCCGCGCCGCTGAGCGAGGCGACGAGCCCGCGCGCCGTGAGTGCGGAGCCGGTCACATCGAGCGAGAGCTGCAGACGTCCGGCGAGTGGCGGCGTGCGACCGTCAGGCAGCGTGCTCGCAATCTCCGCGCCGTCCATGCGGAAATTTCCCTTGAGGGCGGCGCCGGCCGGAGCCTTCGCGAGCGTGAAGCGTCCGTTCGCCTTGCCGCCTTGGGCTGCGGCGTCGACGAGCCGGACATCGAGCGTGCCTTGCTTGATCGTGCTTTCGAGGCGGGCGGCGCGCAGAGCAATGCCGTTCGCGACCACGAGCTCGGGTGTGTCGATGGCGATGGTGCCTTCGAACCCATCCAGGCGATCGAGATCGAACGGTGCCTCGGGCCACCAGGATGCAGCGGACAGCCGCGCCTCGGCAGGGACAGCGGCGGTCGGGCGCTCGTCGAGGATGGGCATGAGCGCGCGAGGGAGCTCCACGCGGTTCGCGCTCAGGCGCGCATCGAGGCGCTTGGTCGCTTTCGAGAAATCGAGATCGACGCTACCGGCGAGGCGCGAACCGCCGAGCGTCAGGTCGTCGCTCTCAAGCTTCAGCCGCTTGTCGGAGAGCGCAATGCCCATGCGACCATTGAGTGGTACGCCGGCAAGGCCGTTGCTGCGCCCGAGCGCCGTGGCCGCAACGATCGTCGCGAGATCCTCGGCCGTGACGAACATGAAACCCGTGAGCTCCGGCATGGCGCCGGCCGGTGTCGCAAGGCGGCCGCGCAGCTCGGCGCGCGCGCCGGCACTATCGAGCGCTGTCAGCGTCTCGAAGCCATCGCCGAGCGTGCCAACAGCGGAGAGCGTGAGACGCGCCGGCATGGCGATGCGGCCTGCTGTCGGCGCGCTCCAGCCGTCCGGTGCGATCTGTGCGACGAGCGTCGTGATGGCCGGCACATCGCCCGTGATATCGATCTCGAGAGGCTGCGCGGCGACTGTCGGGCCGCGCTTCGGCGCCGTCAGGTTCGCGGCAATGCGGCTCTCGCCGAGCGATCCGTCGATGTTCAGGCGCGTTACGCCGGGCTGACCCTTGGGCGAAAGCTGCAGGCGGCCGGCAAGGCGCAACGGTGCGATGCGATCGAGGCGTTGCGGATCGAGGAGGCCGGTCGCCGGCACATCGAGCCAGCTCAGAAAATCGGCGATCGCGGCACGGTCGGGAGCGATGACGACACCTGCGAGCGAGCCCGCAGGATCGGCGTCGTCGGCGCTCGCGAGATTGCCTTCGAGATCGACCTGCCAGCCGGAGCCGCCGCGCGCCTTGAGGCGCGGCACTTGCCAGCTCCGGCCATCCCAGCTCAGCTCGGCATCGACATCGTGATAGACCGCGGCCTGCGTCGCGAGCCGCCCGAAGCGCAGCTTGAGCTCCATGGATTGCAGGCCGCCAAGGGGCTTGAGGAGGGTTTCGCGCGGCGCGTTCGAAGGAAAGGCAAGTGACGTCACGATCGACTTGAGCAACGCACCCGGGCGCGGCTCGTTTGGCAGCAGGGCGCCGATGTCGAACGAGGGGCCGTCGAGTGTCAGCGTGAGGACCGGCCCTGACGCGGGAGTCTTAGCATTGTCTCCCGCAACGCCGGACGTCCAGCTCGCATCCCCGCCCAGGCGACCGCCCGGCAGCTCCAGGCGGATGGCCTGTCCGGCAATTCGACGCGGGCCGACGGCAAGGCGTACGTCGAGTGCGAAGGGACCGTCGCGTGCGATCTCGGGCGGCTGCCGGCCGCGGCCGGCCCAGGCCACGAAACGGTTGAAGGAGGCGCCGCGGAGCGTCACGGGGCCTTCGAATTCGGTCTCGGTCGCGCCGGGCGTCAGCTTGCCGCTGAGAACGAGGCGGGCGCTGCCCGGGAGATTGCCGGAGAACTCGCGGATGTCGTAGCCGTCCGCGCCCGCCTTCTGCAGTTCGAGTTTGAGGGCGCTGATGACGTCGCCGTTGAGCGTTGCCTGGTCGAGCAGCAGCAGCGCGCGCAGGCGATCGGTGCCGGGCAATGCGTCGCCGACGCCCGAGACGATGCGCGCCAGTGTCGCCGTCGAAGCGGTATTCGCGTCCGTGCCGATGATGCGGTCGACATCGATCCAGCGGGCATTGATGAGGATCTCGGCCGTCGTCTCCTTGCGCCAGGAGAACTTCGCGGCGCCCTGCGCGAGCTGAGGCTTGTTGTCGGCGTCGAGTGTCAGCGTGAGGTCGGCAAGCTCGGCGCTCGCGGTGTCGGCCTTGAGCGACGACTTGATCTCGACGATGGCGGGAGCCGCGGCGGAACGGCTCCGAGCTGCAACAGGATCGGTCCGAACGAAGGGCGTGCGCGCCGTGAGGCTCCCCTCGACACGAATACGACCGAGGAGGTCATGGGCCGTTGCATCCACGGCCCAGCTCTGGCTGCGGGCAGGCACGCGCACCGTACCCTTGAAGCGCACGGCGCCGTCCGGATCCTGGCGCGCTGTCGAGAGACGGAGCTCGCGGACGTCGGGCTCTCCCTGCGCGGCGGCGTCGGTGCGGCCATCAGGAGAAGGTGGCGGCGCGGGGACATAGCTCAGGTTGACGCGGTAGGGGCCTTCGAGCGCCGACGCGGAGACGGTGCCGCCAATCCTTCGGAATGCGGATTTGATGTTGCCCTTGGGCTCGCGGATGACGAGGGCGCCGTCGCTGATCTGGATGTCTTCGAACGTGATCCGGCCTGGAAGCGCTGGCGCATCGGCACGGCCTGCGAGGCTCGCCCAATTGCCACTCCCGTTCTCGTCCAGCACGAGATTGAGCACCGGCCCCGAAAGATCGACCCGACGCGCTTCAATCGTGCCGCTGAGGAGCGGAGAAAGCGCGAGCATCACGTTGACGGCTTCGGCCTTGAAGAGCGGTTCGCCGATGGCGGCCGTCGTGTCCGCGACGCGGAGGCGCTTGATGTTGATGTATGGCACCGGCAGCAGGCGGACCTTGATCTTGCCGCCGATGCGGACCTCGCGGCCCGCGAGCCGCGAAGCCTCCTCTTCGATGGTGCCGCGATAGCGATCCCAGTCCACCATGGCGGGGACGACGAACAGGGCCGCGAGCGCCGCGACAACCAGGACGCCGAGGATGACCAGTGCCCGCCTCATGATCGGATCAACTTCTCCTTCGGCACCGCGGTTGCGGCGATATGACAAAGAACGCCGTCGGCGCGCGCGCCGGGCGTTGCCCTTTCGACCCACCCCCGTGACCAAACCCGGCAACAGTATACGATGTTTCGCCGCCGCCGTGCAGGCTTCGCATACGTCACCGTGCTAGCATATTGATCAAGAAGGCCGCTGCATCATGTCGCGCTCGCGTGACGAGCGATCCTACCGCACTCGAATCACCAATTTGCTACTGTCGCTTCGATCGCGAAGCGTGTCCGGGAGGCGGCACGATCGGACGAATTTCGCGAGCCGTACACCAAACTGTGCTCACAATTCGGCGAGGCGGCGACGGGCGACGTTCTTCCAAGCCGTCGCGCGCACCATCCCGCAAAATCGGGGGTTCTCCTGATAATGCCGACCTGGCAAGTGATCCTGCTCGGGCTGATCGAGGGCCTGACCGAGTTCATCCCGGTATCCTCGACGGCGCACGTCCTGCTCGCGGGGCATTTCCTCGGTTTCGACTCTCCCGCGCGGACCTTCGAGGTCCTGATCCAGCTCGGCGCCATCCTGGCCATCCTGAGCGTCTACGCAGCCCGGCTCTGGCGCATGGCGCTGGACCTGCCGCGTGACCGTCGCACGCAGAAGTTCGTCGCATCGGTTCTGCTGGCCTTCCTGCCGGCCGCGATCATGGGCGTGCTGTTGCACTCGGTGATCAAGGAAGTGTTCTTCGCCTCGCCGCAACTTATGTGCACGATGCTCATCATCGGCGGCGTGGTGCTGCTCGCCGTCGACCGGATGCGGCTCGAGCCGCGCATCCACGAGGCCATGGACATCACGCCGGGGCTCGCGCTCAAGATTGGCATCTTTCAATGCATGGCGATGATTCCGGGCGTTTCGCGGTCCGGTGCGACCATCGTCGCCGCCATGCTCATGGGCACGACGAAGCGCGCGGCGGCCGAGTTCTCGTTCTTCCTCGCCATGCCGACCATGGCCGGTGCGTTCGCCTATGATCTCTACAAGAGCTATGCGCAGCTCGACGCGGCATCGATCCGCGGCATCGCGCTCGGCTTTGTCGTGTCGTTCATCGCCGGCGTGATCGTCGTGCGCTACCTGCTCGACTTTGTCAGCCGCCACGGCTTTGCGCTCTTCGCCTGGTGGCGGATCATCGTCGGCGGGCTTGGGTTCGCTGCGCTGGCCCTGCTTGGATAGGCCTCAAGCCGCGTGCGATGTCGCCGGCTCGGTCAGCACCGCGTGCAAGGTCGCGCGATCACGCGACGCCTTGAGCTTCTCGATGGTCAGCGGATCCCGCAGCAGGCGCGAGATGCGTGCCAGTGCCTTGAGATGGTCGGCGCCAGCCTGCTCGGGCGCGAGCAGCAGGAAGACCAGCTCGACAGGCTCGCCGTCGGTCGCGTCGAAGTCGATCGGCGCTTCGAGGCGCGCGAACAGACAAACGATGTGGTTGAGGCCGGGCGGTTTGCCGTGCGGGATGGCGATGCCGCGGCCAAGGCCGGTCGAGCCGAGCCGCTCGCGCTGGAGTAGCGTCTCGAAGATGGCGCGCTCGTCGAGGCCGGTTAGCTCTGCCGCTTTGTGTGCGAGGTCGTGGAGTACCTGCTTCTTGCTCTTGGCCTTAAGGGAGGCGATGACGCCTTCCGGCTTGATCAGGTCACCGAGGTCCATTTTTCTTCTCGTTCCCCTCAGATTTGGTGCCGGAGCCTGCCCGGGGTAGGGGCGTGGCTCCGTTTGTCTTCTCAGCTCTCGAACGCCAGGACCGATGCTCACCTCTCTTATCGGTTCAATTTTTCATGCATAAGCAATGCCAATGGCACGCCTAAGGCGCATGAGTTGAGCGTTGAACCGAATAAGGGGGTCTTCGTTCCTCTCCAGGTGCCGTGAGCGTTCCTGGTTAACGGCGAAAAGAGCTTATCTCGTCGCGCCACGCGGCCCGTCCACGTCGAGGTTCATACAAAACGCCTATGACAGCCAGCCTAAGGCCGGACCCCACTTGCCTTTTGTGTGCCTTTCCTAACGCGATGCCGCCTCCCGGCATCGCTCCCTCGAACCCGCCGCGGGACCTCGCCTGGGTCCGCCGATCGGGTCGTGCCGCCTGATTACCTGTGCCGCGACTCCGATGCGGCGAAGAGTCTCCTTGTCCTCATGTACGCCGAGTCGGGTTGGGGGGCATACTTAGATCAGCGCGGATCGCACTGTCAATTGATTGGCCGGCCCTCGACTAAGTCCGTCGTTCAGTCAGAAATCCGGCATTTTCTGTCATAATTCGCCGCCCCGTTAGGCAGGATCGGGACGATTGCCGGGAAGCCGCCGCTACTACTCCAGGACGGCCGTGCTCGCGGTCTGGATCGGGTAGTAGCCACCATGGTCCGTGATGCGATTAGCCGCACCTGCTTCGAAGCTCGCCCGTTCGCCGGCGGTCAGCGGCCGCTTCTTCCAGGTCGTGGGATCGACAACGACGTACACGACCTCGGCGGTGACGATGGTGTCGGCCGCGCCGGCGATCCTGAGCTCGAAACCGATCGTGACCGAAGTCGTTCCGAGCCGCAGGGCGCGCACCGAGATTTCGAGCACGTCGTTGAAGCGCGCAGGTGCCGTCCACTCGATGAGCTGACGTACAACCTGGATTTCGAGCGAGCCGTCGAACGGATCGCGTCCCGGAAAGCTCGCCCGCAGGAACTCCGTGACGGCGAGATCGACATAATCACCGTAACGGGCATTGAACACGACGTGCTGGGCGTCGCAATCCTGATAGCGCACGCGTGTGTAGTAGCGGAACGGTGTCATTCGCTTTCCCTGCGGAAGACGTGAAGCGCGTCAGGACCGATCATGCTGTGGGCGACACAGCGGAGGCCGTAGGCGGCGAAGTGCTGATCGAGATCGGGGCCGGCAACCTGAATGGTGGGGCCGTCGCTCTTCCCCGGACTGACAGCGGCGATCGCCTCATCGACGAGCCCGGCGGCGAGAAAGGCCGCCCACATCTGCGGTCCGCCCTCGACGAGCAGGCGTGTGACACCGTTCTTCGCGAGCCGTGCGAGCAGCGTCGAAAGCACGATCTGGCCGGGATGGCTGTCAAAGGTCACGTGCCCGCGGTTGGCGGCGTGCGGCGAGGCCATGAGCTGGGCTTCATCGGCACGGGTCGCGAGCCAGACCATGGGATAGCGGGCGCCTGGAACCGTGTCGGCTGCGGAATAGACCTTCGCCGTTGCTGGCGTGCGAAGTGCACCGTCGATGATGACACGGCGCGGCGAGCGGTTGGCGAGACCCGGCAGGCGGCAATTCAGAAGAGGATCATCCGCGAGCACTGTCCCTGCACCAACGAGGATCGCGTCCGCCTCGGCGCGGAGCAGGTGGGCATAGGCGCGGGCTTCGGGGCTCGTCACCCAGACGGGGGCGCCATTGCCGGCTGCGACGGCATGATTGGCATCGAGCGCCATCTTGATCTGCACGAACGGCCGTTGCGCCGTCTGCGCGAGGATATGGCCGAGTGTGACGAAACGCGCCTCGTCCGCCTGCACGCCGATCTCGACCTTGATGCCGGCTTCGCTGAGCTGGGCGAAGCCGCGCCCTGAAACGATCGGGTTGGGATCGGGAATGGCACAAACGACGCGCTTCAGCCCCGAGCTGACCATGGCATCTGCGCATGTGGGGAGCCGGCCGGTGTGGGCGCAGGGCTCGAGCGTCAGGTACATGGTGCGGCCGCGAGCGCGATCGCCAGCGCGGCGGAGGGCTTCCTTCTCGGCGTGGGGGCGTCCGCCCGGCTGGGTCCATCCGCGCGCGATGACCTCACCCGTCGTTTCGTCGACGACGATCGCGCCGACCGATGGATTGGGCGCAGTGGTGCCAAGCCCGCGCCGCGCGACGCGCAGCGCGATATCCATCATGTGTCGGTCGAACTCGGCGCTCGGGGTCGGCATCAGGTTACTGCTTCAGGTCCACACCCGGTTTGGCGGCCGGCGTCGCGGCGGGTTCATCGTCATTGAGCCCGATGGGCTGGCCCGCAATCTCGCCGAGCACCTCGTGGAAGTCTGCAGCCTCCCTGAAGTCGCGGTAAACGGACGCAAAGCGCACATAGGCCACGGGATCGAGCGAGCGCAAGCCCTCCATGACCAGCTCGCCCACGGCAGAGGACGTCACCTCGCTCTCCCCCATGCTCTCGAGCTGGCGCACGATGCCGGTCAGCATCCGCTCGAGCCGCTCGGCGCTCACCGGGCGCTTGCGCGCGGCAAGCTCGACCGAGCGCGCGAGTTTTTCGCGGTCGAAGGGGACGCGGCGGCCCGAACGCTTGACGACGATGAGCTCGCGAAGCTGAACGCGCTCGAAGGTCGTGAAGCGGCCGCCGCAATCTGGACAGATGCGGCGCCGGCGGATGGCCGCGCCTTCCTCGGTCGGGCGGCTGTCCTTGACCTGGCTGTTCTCGCTCGCGCAGTAGGGGCAGCGCATCGGGGCCTCCAAGTCGGGCGGACGGGGCCGGCGCGGCCGGGCCTCGTGAGAGTGCAGCCCGACCGTTGCATTGGGCCGGGCGTGGCGCTCAGTCGTAGATCGGGAAGCGCTCGCACAGCGCGACAGCTTCCTCGCGCACGCGATGCTCGACTTGGGCATCGCCCGCATCGCCATTGCGCGCCAGACCGTCCAGCACTTCGATGATCATCTTGCCGATCTGGCGGAACTCGGCCGTGCCGAAGCCACGCGTAGTTCCGGCTGGCGTGCCGAGACGGATGCCTGAGGTCACGAACGGCTTTTGCGGATCGAAGGGCACGCCATTCTTGTTGCACGTGATGTGCGCCCGCCCGAGCGCGATCTCCGAGGCCTTGCCGGTGAGCTTCTTCGGCTGCAGATCGACGAGCAGGAGGTGGTTGTCCGTGCCGCCCGCGACGATGTTATAGCCGCCGGCTTTGATGGTCTCGGATAGCACCTTGGCGTTGTCGACGACGGCTTTGGCGTACAGCTTGAAGGACGGTTGCAGCGCTTCGTGAAAAGCCACGGCCTTGGCCGCGATGATGTGCATGAGCGGGCCGCCTTGGAGGCCCGGGAACACCGCCGAGTTGATCTTCTTCGCGATCTCCTCGTCGTTGCTGAGGATGATGCCGCCACGTGGACCGCGCAGTGACTTGTGCGTCGTCGTCGTCACGACATGGGCGTGCGGGATGGGCGAGGGGTGCACGCCGCCGGCCACGAGACCCGCGATGTGGGCCATGTCCACCATGAGATACGCGCCGATGCTGTCGGCGATGGCGCGGAAGCGCGCCCAGTCCCAGAAACGCGAATAGGCCGTGCCGCCAGCGAGAATGAGCTTCGGCTTGTTGGCCTTGGCCAAGCGCTCGACCTCATCCATGTCGATGAGCTGGTCTTCCTTGCGCACGCCATAGGGCACGACCTTGAACCACTTGCCGCTCATATTGACCGGCGAGCCGTGCGTCAGATGCCCGCCCGCATTGAGGTCGAGGCCCATGAAGGTGTCGCCGGGCTGCAGGAGCGCCAGGAACACGGCCTGGTTCATCTGGCTGCCGGAGTTCGGCTGGACGTTCGCGAACTTGCAGCCGAAGAGCTTCTTGGCGCGCTCGATGGCGAGCGTCTCCACTTCGTCGACGAACTGGCAGCCGCCGTAGTAGCGCTTGCCGGGATAGCCCTCGGCGTACTTGTTCGTGAGGACGGTGCCGGCGGCTTCCAGAACCGCGCGCGAGACAATGTTCTCCGATGCGATCAGCTCGATCTCGGTCTGCTGGCGGACGAGCTCGCGACCGACCGAGCCGAACACCTCGGGATCGCTTTCGGCGAGGGAGGCGGCAAAAAAGCTGTTCTGCGCTTCGCGAGCGCGCGCGGCGGTCGGCATAGGCGGATCCTGAGACGTTGAGATCGTAACCGTGCGTTACGGCGGCCCTCTTAGCAGCGTTTACCGGCCGCGCCAATGGCTTGGGGGTTGTCGCGCCCGATACACCCAAGATGTGGGGTTGCTCTTCCCCAGGCACATGGCCGCATGTGGGCCGCACGGGCGTTCGCGGGCGGGTTCCGGTTGCTCCGCCTCGGCCGAGCCCCTAATCTGCCGCGGTTTTTTGCGCCCATCCGAGAGGCTTCATGAAATTCACGGGAAGCAAGTCCTACGTCGCGACCGACGACCTCAAGGTCGCGGTGAACGCGGCGATTACGCTCGAGCGTCCGCTCCTCATCAAGGGGGAGCCCGGGACCGGCAAGACCGTGCTTGCTCAGGAGGTCGCCAAGGCCCTCGGCGCGCCGCTGATCGAATGGCACATCAAATCGACCATCAAGGCCCAGCAGGGGCTCTATGAGTATGACGCCGTCTCGCGGCTGCGCGACAGCCAGCTCGGCGACGAGAAGGTCCGCGACATCTCGAACTACATCAAGCGCGGCAAGCTCTGGGAGGCGTTCACCAGCGATGTGCGCCCCGTGCTGCTGATCGACGAGATCGACAAGGCGGATATCGAGTTCCCGAACGACCTCCTCCAGGAGCTCGATCGCATGGAATTCTTCGTCTACGAGACCGGTCAGACGATCAAGGCTTCGAAGCGCCCGATCGTCATGATCACCTCGAACAACGAGAAGGAGCTGCCGGACGCTTTCCTGCGTCGCTGCTTCTTCCACTACATAAAATTTCCCGATCCCGAGACCATGCGCGCGATTGTCGACGTGCATTTTCCGGACCTCAAGGGCCGGCTCGTCGCGGAAGCGCTCAAGATCTTCTATGACATGCGCGAGGTGCCGGGCCTCAAGAAGAAGCCCTCGACCTCGGAGCTGCTCGACTGGATCAAGCTGCTCATGAACGAGGATATCGGCCCCGAGACGCTGCGCGAGACCGATCCGAGGAAGCTGATCCCGCCGCTCCACGGCGCCCTGCTCAAGAACGAGCAGGATGTGCATCTCATCGAGCGCCTGGCCTTCATGTCCCGGCGCAAGGAAAGCCAGAATTAGTTCAGAGCACGCTGTCAGATCGCATCTGGCAGGCTATAAGCGGGCGAACGGGCTCTCGGCAGCCCACGATGAAGTATTGGCGGGCGGCTGATGAAAGCATCAGGACAGGCGACACCTCTGACGGCCGGGCGCGCAAGCGCGCTCAGCGGCACCGTGCGCGTGCCGGGCGACAAATCCATATCGCACCGTTCGCTCATGCTCGGTGCCATTGCCACCGGCACGACGCGCATCCGCGGCCTGCTCGAAGGTGAGGATGTGATCGACACGGCGCGCGCGGTGACCGCACTTGGCGCGCGGGCGCAGAAGAAGGGCGATGTCTGGGAAGTCGTCGGGCGTGGTGTCGGCGGCTTGACTCAGCCGGCCGAGGTCATCGATTACGGCAATTCCGGCACGGGCGTGCGCCTCATGCTCGGGCTGGTCGCGGGCCACCCAATCGAAGTGAAGTTCGTCGGTGATGCCTCGCTTTCGCGCCGGCCCATGGGACGGGTGCTCAATCCGCTGCGCCAGATGGGCCTCGAGACCCTCGAAAACAAAGATACGCTGCCGCTGACCGTGCGTGGCACGGATCAGCTCATGCCCATGGAATACGTGCTGCCGGTGCCGAGCGCGCAGGTGAAAAGTGCCATCCTGTTGGCCGGCCGCCATGCGGCCGGCGAGACGACGGTCATCGAGAAAGAAGCGACGCGCGACCACACCGAGCGGATGCTGCGCTACTTCGGCGCCGAGGTACGGACGCAGAAGACGGCGGACGGCACGCGGATCACCGTCAAGGGCGACGCCGAGCTCGAAGGACGTCCGGTCACGGTGCCGGGCGATCCGTCCTCGGCGGCTTTCCTTATTGCGGCGGCCGTGCTGGTGCCGGACTCCGATGTGACCGTCGCTGGCGTTCTCTACAACCCGACGCGGACGGGCTTTTACAAAACGCTGCAGGAAATGGGCGCGGACATCACGCTGCTCAACATGCGCGAGGAGGGTGGCGAGCCGATCGCCGATGTGCGCGCGCGCGGCGGCAAGCGCCTCAAGGGCGTGCGGGTGCCCCCCGAGCGCGCCCCTTCCATGATCGACGAGTATCCTGTGCTCGCAGCGGTCGCGTCCTTCGCTGACGGTGCGACGCGCATGGAAGGCCTCGCTGAGCTGAAGGTGAAGGAGAGCGATCGTCTCGCTGCGACCGCGGCCGGGCTTGCGGCGAATGGCGTCGAAGCCAAGATCGAGGGTGACACACTCATCGTGACGGGCAGCAAGAGCGTGAAGGGTGGCGGTACAGTCGCGACGCATCTCGACCACCGCATTGCCATGGCCTTCCTGACGCTCGGGCTTGCGAGCGAGAAGCCGGTGACGGTGGATGACAGCCGCATGATCGCGACGAGCTTCCCGGCATTCCGCGGTCTCATGGAGCAGCTCGGCGCACGCTATGACGCGGTCACCTGAGACGACGAGGCGATCCGTGGGGCTTTGGCCATGATCATTGCCATCGATGGCCCGGCGGCTTCCGGCAAGGGCACCCTCGCACAGCGCATTGCCGGTCACTTCGGCTATGTCTGGCTCGATACGGGCCTACTCTATCGGGCCGTTGCGCGGGACGTGCTGGCGGTCGGTGCCGATCTCGAGGATGAGGCGGCGGGCGCTCGTGCTGCCACAGCTCTCGATGCCACGACGCTTGGCGATCCGGCGCTCAGGTCGACGGCCATCGGCGAAGCCGCCTCGGTCGTTGCGAAGCATCCGACCGTGCGTGCCGCTCTTCTGGATTTCCAGCGCAACTTTGCCCGCACACCTCCCGGCGCCGTGCTCGACGGCCGCGATATCGCGACCGTCATCTGCCCCGACGCCGACGTGAAGATCTTCGTGACGGCCGATGTCGAGGTTAGGGCGCGGCGGCGCTACGAGGAATATGTCCGACGGGCTGAGAATGTGACCTACGAGGAAGTGCTCGAGATCATCCGCGCGCGCGATGCGCGTGATGCGAGCCGCTCTGCGGCGCCTCTGGTCCAGGCCCCCGACGCCATTCTGCTCGATACCAGCGCCATGGACATCGAGACTGCGTTTACCGCTGCGTTGGACATCATTCAGCGCGTTACAGCTCGCCGCTGACGCTTGATTTTAACCCTCCAAACCGCTATCTGAGCGTTGCTCCACCCTGCCTCGGACTGATCAAGAGGAAGATCAGCCAGCTCGGCCCGCTGAAACGGCGGACCAAATCAGAGCTGCGGGCCCTGCCCTCCAGCGCCGGCGTCAGAGCAAAAAAGCCAGAACAACCGACGCTAGTCTTCGGGGGTGTGGCGCGGGCCGTTTGGGCCGGCGCAGCGCATCCCATAAGCGGCGTTCCGACTTCGAACTCACGGGCGGCGGATCTCAAGATCCGGCTCGCCCGTATCCCGCATTCAACCGATTGGAGCCTGAATGACCACCACTGCTGCACCCAATGAAATGAATCCCTCCCGGGCCGACTTCGAGGCCCTGCTGAACGAGAGCCTTTCCGGCGGC
This sequence comes from Pseudomonadota bacterium, assembly GCA_023430315.1. Taxonomy (GTDB): domain Bacteria; phylum Pseudomonadota; class Alphaproteobacteria; order Rhizobiales; family Hyphomicrobiaceae. Next base: position 14,431 of record JAEZAW010000358.1, read on the forward strand.
AACGGCGCCTTCGAGGGCCAAGTCGTCAAAGGCAAGATCACGGCGATCGAGAAGGATCTCGCCGTCATCGACGTCGGCCTCAAGATGGAAGGCCGCGT
>JAEZAW010000379.1 GCA_023430315.1 Pseudomonadota bacterium
TAGGGGCTAAAGGGCTTACTCCTGTTAGCCGTCTGCACTTGGGGATGGGCATTGCGAGTTACGTGTCATCCGCCTTGTGGCTCCTCGTTATTCTGCTTGGCCTCTGGCTGATCTGGATCGAGCAGCAGCGCGTCGTCAGCTACTTCGACAGCACTAAATCGCTTTTTCCGAATTGGCCGACGTACGATCCCGTTGCGGCCCTGCGGCTGCTGATTGCCACTATGGTGGTCGTGCTGCTTCCGAAATTGTTGGGGTTAGCCATGGTCTTTGGCAGGCTGCTTCGCGATCGTCAGCTCTTCGAGAAAGGCGCTAATCTGGCAAGTCTTTGGGTCATCGAACTCGTTCACAGTGTACTTGTTGCGCCGGTGACAATGGTGAACCACGTGAGAGCGCTTATACAGATCCTCTTGCGCCAGGACGCCGGCTGGAAGCCGCAGAGGCGGCAGGGCACTGTCGTTCCATTGACGGACGCGCTCAGATTTCATGCCGCTCACATTGGCGTGGGGGTTCTGCTCGCGGCGGCTGCCGCGTCACTCTCCTGGTACGCCCTCGCCTGGCTCACGCCGGTCGTCACCGGCCTTATCCTGTCGCCTCTCGTGACTTGGGCGACGTCTCATCCGTACGGCACACTGCCTGAGTAGAAGCAGGTGCTATCCTATTTGCGCTCTATACCCAAGGTGGACGGCGATCGCCATACCGCTAGGCGGAGAAGCATTCGGCCAACCCCGCGCGACGGCTGAGTATTGGGGGAGTTTCGCCGCGCGGGGGGCACGCTCGTCGTGTAGGGTCGCTGGCGCGACATGCGTCGCGATGGGCGTGACTTCCGCGTCGATCGCCGGATAGATCGCCGGGAAGGCCGGCTGGATCGTCGGGACGATCGCAGGGACATGCGCACCGAGCGTCGCATGGATCGGCGTGAGGCCGCGCAGCAGGACGGAGCGAGAGAACGACGTGTAAATCGCGTTGAGCGCCGCCTGGATCGTCGCGACGGCTTTTCAGAACGGCCGCGTGGCGAAATACGCGAAATCCAACGCCAAGAACAGAGTGGGCCACGTTCCGGAGGCGAGCGCATGGAGCGGGGTCAACGCGGTCGTGACTAGTTGCTACATCGTTAGCTTGTCTGCGAGGAGCGGTCGAGTTGCTGCACGAAGACTGTGTGGAAGCTAACGGGCGCACCGGAGAGACCGCTCTCTTCGGTGCGCAGTGCTTGAAACTGAGGTTTGCTCACAACGGGTACCGGAGCTCAGAGCTCAGAGCTTTTAGAGACGAACGGCACCGATCAGCTTCGTCGTCATATCACTCCCCAATCCAGGCCCATCCTTAAGCGCCTTCTGACGCTGGTCTGGGAGAAATCCAAGCAGGAGTGATGGGCCTGCTTGCAGGCTCCGTGCGCGCCGGAAGCCCGAAGAGCGCGGGCCTCGCCTTCGCCCTGGGGGCGCTCCACGCGTTGACGTCATGCTCGGTCAGATCGTGCGCGCTCCTCACCGGGCCCATCACGATAGCGCGCGTGCGCTTACGGCCGGCATTGGCCTCCTACCGTATCCTCTGACGATCTCGGTGCTTGGATTTGCATGGGCGCAATCGCACGGGGCGATGGTCGCCGTCGTGATCCTCAGTCTTGCGCTCGGCATCTCATTGACGATAGGGCTGGTCGCCGTTCTCGCAATTACCGCGCGGCACGCGCTTGGCGCATCGGCTGGTGCAATGGCGGTAGACGCTTTGCCGCGTCAGTTGGCGCCCTATGTCGGAAGCGTCACACTGGCCTGCAAGCCATTTGGCTTCCGGTTGGCAAGAATAACGTCGCCGCCATGCGATCGCAAAATGGTCTTGGCGACGGTAAGTCCGAGACCGTGACCACCCGTGGCTCGCGCACGAGATGGCTCGCCCCTGACGAACGGTTCGAATACTGCTTCGAGCTTGTCGGGCGGCAGCCCCGGCCCCTCGTCTTCGATAAGGATGTCTATGCGGTCATTTTTTCTGGCTACGCGGACGGTGGCTTTGCTGCCGTAAACGACGGCATTCTGGATGAGATTGGTCAAGGCTCGCTTGAGCGCCAGATGCCGTCCCGCCACCACGAGCTGCCGCGGGCCCTCTACCGTCACGACATCGCCCGTATCGCTCGCATCCGCCGAGATCGTCTCGAGTATGGCCATGATATCGACCTGCTCAACCTCTTCCTTTGAAAGATCGTCACGGAGAAAGGCCAGCGTTGCAGTAATCATGTCCTCCATTTCGTTGAGGTCGGCCTGAATCATTTCCCGCTGACTGGTTTCCGGCATCTTCGCTATGCGCAGGCGAAGGCGCGTCAGAGGCGTCCGAAGATCGTGGCTTACGGCCGCCAGCATGTGGGTGCGCTCATCCACCAACTTGCGAATGCGGTGCTGCAGCTCGTTCATCGCGCTGGCCAGCACCCGGACTTCACGCGTACCGGTCTCAGGCAGGTTCACATTGTTCGAGGACAGGAAAAGATTGCGGGCACCGTCAGCCAAGAGCTGTAAGGGGCGTGTCAGCCAATGGCTCATTAGAACTGACACAAGAACGATGCCAAGTGCGCCGAAAAGGGCGGAAAGAAGTGCGCTTGCTCCTGCGGCGCGCGCAGCCTCGACGCGGGCCAAAGTGACGTTAAGCCAGGAACCGTCGGAAAGGGGAAGCGATAGAAGCGTCGTGTGGCGCTCGTCGAGAGGTTTGCGGGCAAGCGTCCCGTCATCGAGCGTACGACTCGTGCCGATCACCAAGCCGTTGTCTTTCAGTTCCGGCGATCGGGACACGAGACCGGCGTGAAGGCGTTCTGCAACATCATCGAGCTGCCCACCTGCGATAGCGAGCGGTTCGCGCCCCCAATGCAGCTCTATCGGTCCGCCAGAAAGCCTGTGAGCAGCATCGTCGCGGCGGTCGGGGTCGATTGCCATGATCGTGTCAGACAACACGATGAGCCGCTCGACGATGGCGGCAGTATTGCTGGCCGTGACCTCGCGTTCAATGCTTGCTTGATAGAGATACTGTGCCAAACCGAGAATCGATCCAAGGCCGACGACCAGGACGATGATGGTTCGACCCGCAATGGTATCTGTGAGCCAGCTCATTGTCGTCTGACGTTCGGAGCAAAGAGATAGCCCGCACCGCGCACGGTCTTGATGAAACTCTCACCTTCCGCAGCGGTGTCTATCTTGCGGCGAAGCCGGCTCACCTGCACATCAATGCTACGGTCCAGGTTCGCAACATCCGCACTCCTCGCCGCCTCTAGCAATTGATCTCGCGAAAGAACGCGCTGAGGGGCCTCTAAAAACGCAATCAGAAGATCGTATTCACCTGCCGACAGATCGATGATCACGCCATTCGGATTGCGTAGCTCGCGACGCAGTACATCAAGCTGCCAACCGTCGAACTCATACTTGCGTTGTCGAGCGCCTGCGCGTGCTCCTTCCGACATGCGCGCACGGCGCAAGAGGGCCTTTACGCGTGCGAGCAGCTCGTTCGGGCTGAATGGCTTGCTGACGTAATCGTCGGCGCCGATCTCGAGCCCCACAATTCGGTCGGTCTCATCTCCGCGAGCTGTCAGCATAATTATCGGGAGCTCGGACGTTGCCCTTATGTTTCGGCATATCTCGATGCCGGTCTGGCCTGGGAGCATGATGTCGAGGATTATGAGATCTGTCTGCGCTCCCGAGCGCAAGTAACGGTCCAGCTCCTTGCCGCTCCCGACACGAGCGACGGCATAGCCGTTCTCCTCGAGCATTTGCCCCAAAAGAAGCCTGAGATCGGGATCGTCATCGCATATGACGATGTGCGCGACTGGCGACGGTTCCTCGCCGCCAACTCGCTCTTGAGTGTCCGAGGGGCCGGATGAACCCTGCCTCGGCATAGTGCTTTTTCCTCAGTTGAGAGGCGTCAACCTTACCTGATGGCTCGCTCCGCCGATGTTCTTGGTCTTGAGAATAACCCGCATGCCCTTCTTGGCGGAAAAGTCACCGGCTCCCTTCATGGTATTGCCCCCTGCGGGCTTCAGCGCAACCGTATAGTTCTTGCCCGAGATGAGGACTTGCGCCTCCGCGGCGCCGCCGGCGGTTTCGATGGGCTTCTCGCTCTGGTCGGAGACGTACAGCGTCAATTCACCTCCTGTGGCGACAAGCTCGAGATGCTGGCTGCCGCCGCCGGCATCAACGATGTGGCCTCCGTGGGGGCCCTTCGTAAACGTACTGCTCGTATGAGCCGAGACGGGGGTGGAGAATGCCAGCAGGACTGCGAATGCGAGGAATTTGATCATTGAGTGTGTTCCTTGGTTGAGGTTGGTTCCGGCGTCGTCAGTACGCCTGCGCGGCTGCCTGACCGAGGCGCGCCTCGTCGCGAACGGCCCGCAGTCGTTCAATCGCAGGCTTGCCGTAACGCAGGAAAAGAATCGGGGTGAGGACAGTATCCAGCAGCGTCGAGCTGATGAGCCCTCCGAAGATCGTAATCGCCACCGGGTGAAGGATCTCCTTGCCAGGTTGATCGGCTCCAATCATCAGCGGCACGAGCGCCATGCCGGCTGAAAGCGCTGTCATCAGCACAGGGGTCAAACGCTCGAGGCTGCCGCGCATGATCATCTGCGGACCGAAGCGCTCGCCTTCGAGCAGAACCAGATTTATGTAGTGACTCACTTTCAGAATGCCGTTGCGGGCACTGATGCCGGCAAGCGTGATGAAGCCGATCATCGTGGCCACCGACAGCGGCTGACCGACGAACCATAGAGCGAAGACACTGCCGATCAGTGCGAGTGGGACATTGCCCATGATGATGAGCGCGAGGATCGCCGATTTATAGCGGCTATAGAGAACGACGAAGATGGCCGATAGAGAGAGTAGCGACAGAAGAGCAATGAGGCGGGAGGCCTCCTCCTGCGCCTGGAAGGTGCCCTCGAGCGTGGTGAAATAGCCCTCAGGCAACCGCGTCTCCACTGTGAGCGCGCGCACAGCCGAGATGATGCGTGCCATGTCGGAGCCGTCGCTATTCGCGTAAACGACAATTCGCCTCTTCGCATTGTCGCGCTGGATCTGATTTGGACCATCAGTCTCCACAACCGAGGCAAACGCTGACAGGGGCACACGTCCAGCCGGCGTCTCGATGCGTAGTTGCGCCAATCCCTCGGTAGTCCGGTCACGATCAGCGACGCGCAGGACGACGTCGTAGCGGCGGCTGCCATCCACGACCTGGGAGACAACCCGACCGTTGAGCAACCCTTCCAGCGCTTCCGTCACACGAGCTGGCGTCACGCCGAGTTGAGCCGCCCTTTCATAGCCGACGGCAACCTGGATCTGGGGGATCCGCACCTGACGCTCGACCTGCAGATCAACAATGCCTGGTATGGTTTCCATCCGCGAGCGCACCTGCTCCGCAAGCGCTCGCAGAGTATCCAGGTCATCGCCGAAGATCTTGAGAGCGATCTGAGCCCTCACGCCCGAAAGCATGTGATCGAGGCGATGCGAGATGGGCTGACCAATGTTGATGCTGGCGGGCAGAACCGCCAGCCACTTGCGGATATCGGCAATGATCTCCTCCCGCCCGCGCCCCGAACGATGAAGATCGACGTCGATCTCGGCCGAGTGGACACCCTCGGCATGTTCGTCAAGCTCTGCCCGCCCGGTGCGTCTGCCGACCGACTTCGCCTCCGGTACATGAAGGATCAACCGCTCGGCGATGAGGCCTACGCGATGCGATTCCGCCAGTGAAATCCCCGGTCGGAAGAGCATGGAGATCGTGAGTGTACCCTCGTTGAACGGAGGAAGAAACGAGCGAGGTAGAAAGGCTGCACTCGCGGCAGCGATCACAATCGCGCAGAGCGAAGCGATCATGATGAATGCCTGCTTGCGAAACGCCCAGGCCAGGAGTCTGCGATTGCCGGCCTTGAGCTGACGGACGAGCCAGCTGTCATGCTCATCCGATGCTTTCGGCGACTTGAGCAAGTAGTAGCAGAGCACAGGGGTCACAGTTATAGAGACGACCAAGCTCACCAGAATTGAAACGATATATGCGATGCCGAGCGGAGCGAATAGGCGACCCTCGATGCCGGAGAGCGCGAACAGGGGTACGAACACCAGCACGATGATGGCCGTGGCATAGATGATCCCGGATCGAACCTCCTGCGAGGCACGCGCGATTACTGAGAGAACGGGCTCGGGATTGGCCCGCATCTTGTTCTCTCGCAGGCGGCGGAAAACATTCTCTACATCGACGACGGCATCGTCCACGAGTTCACCGATGGCGATGGCGAGGCCGCCGAGCGTCATCGTATTGATGGTCAGACCTAGAAGGTGAAAAACGATAACTGTAACCAGAATGGAAATCGGAATCGCGGTGAGCGAGATCAGTGTGGTTCGCCAGTTAAGCAGGAACACAAAGAGCACGACGGCGACCACGACCAGAGCCTCGACGAGCACCTTGAACACATTGTCGACCGAAACTTTGATGAAGTCGCCCTGACGGAACAAAACGGCCGTCGAGATATTCTTTGACGTGACACGTTCGAGCTCGGCAATCGCCGCCTCGATGTCCTCGGTCAATCGGAGGGTATCGCCCGTCGGCTGCTTCTGCACCGACAGGATTACTGCGGGCCGCCCCATGTGTCCGGCATCGCCTCGCTTGATCCGGGCCGCGTAGTCGACTTCGGCCACTTGCGAGAGCCGCACGGATACGCCGTTGCGGTGGCCTATGGGTAAATTTCGCAAATCGTCGAGTCGAGTTGTCCGACCGAGGTTGCGGATCAGGTATTCTCTCGAATGCTGGTCGACGAAACCGCCTGCCGTGTTGGAGCCGAATTGACGCAGTGCGCCCTCGATATCGGTCGTGGCAACGTTCAGCGCGCTCATCTGGGCCAGGTTGAGCGTGATGCGATACTGGCGAACCTCGCCACCAATCGGGATGACCTGGGCCACGCCGGGGATGGTCAGCAATCTCGGGCGCAGCACCCAGTCGGCGTGCTCGCGCAGATCCATCGGGCTCGCTGCCTCGCTCGACAGGGCGATGAGCATGATCTCGCCCATGATGGAGGTGATCGGCCCCATCTGCGGAACGACGCCGCGTGGCAGCTGCTCGCGTATGATGTTGAGACGCTCGGCTATCTGTTGGCGATTACGATAGATGTCCGTGCCCCAGGCGAACTCGACATACACAATCGACAGTCCGACGCCTGACACGGACCGCACGCGCGCGACACCCGGCATGCCATTCATGGCGGTCTCGAGGGGAAACGTGACGAGCGTTTCGACTTCCTCGGGCGCCAAGCCTTCCGCCTCGGTCATCAGGGTGACTGTGGGTCGATTGAGATCGGGAAACACATCAACCGGCAGAGCGCGCATGGTGCTCGCGCCATAAATGATAAGCATCGCCGCAATCGCGAGGACGAAGAGCCGATTGCGCAAGCTGCCAGTGACGAGAATATTGAACATCTGCCGCCTACCCTCCTCAGCGGACTTGATTGAGGAGTGTCACGCCCGCGGTGACCACGCGTTGATCTGCCTTGAGACCGGCAGTCACAACAACCGAACCGCCGTCGAGTGGCGAGGTCTTAACCTCCTGCGGTTCGAAGCGCTCGGCATCCGTCTTGACCCATACGGTAGGCAGGCCTGTTTGACCGCGTACGATCGCGGAGGATGGCAACACGAAGCCGTCGATCGTGCTGATTGATTGCAGCACGACGCTTACCGGAGCACCGATCGCGAGTTCGCTGCGAGCCTGCTCCATCTTGAAAGTGAGCACAGCCGCTTGCTGCCGCAGCGCCAAGCCTCTGCCCATGAAGTGCAGCGGGATCTGGTCCCCGCTGCGGGTCACCGCGAAGGCCTTGCTCAGTCCGCCGAGGGTGTCTTTGCCGTAGTGGACCGCCTCGACCCACAGCTCGGACGGATCGACGATCTCAAAAAGCACGTCGCGCGCATCGACGATCTGGCCAATGGTTGCGTTCGAGAGAGAGACCACGCCTTCTATTGGTGCGACCACCGGTTGCCGGCGCGCGACGCTTGGCACGAGTTCGGCACGCTTTCTTTTCAGGGCCTCCAACTCGCCGCGCACCTCGTCGACTCGGACCTGCGGCACCGAACCGGGCAAGGCCTCAAACCGCGACAGGATCGTCGCGTTCTTCTTGATGCGCTCCTCGGTCTCGGCGATGAGGCTCTCGATGTTAGCTTTGTCAGCAGCCTCGATGTACATCTGCACGTAGGCGAGCAGCTCGCCCTTGGTCACATGGCGACCAACATAAGCTAGACCGCCTGGCGCGGCCTCGATCCGCCCGGGTACGCCTGGTTGGACGCGGCCAAAATGCCCGGGCCCTGGTACAATTGTCCCCGTCAGCTCCGTCGATAGCGGTGCTTTTGCCTCGGTCGTCAATGCCGTTCGTATGGAGAGAAGGTGCTGCGTGGCCTTCGGCACGAACAAAGTGCCATCCGGCGTGCGCTGCGCGAGGTCGGTCGCCATCGTCGAAGGGACGGACGGCAGTGAAGCTACGGTCGCGTCAGCCGCTTTGCTGATTCCAGTTTGCGATGCCAGCACAACAAATGCCGCGATCGCGATCACCCCGGATGACCGGCGCAGTGGAGTAACCTCGGCGGCGTCGCTTTTCCTCAGTGGGTCGGTAGCGACTGCATCTCTTTCGGAAGCCTCAGGAGCGACAGTCCTATGCCGCGAGCGCCCGCCAAGGAGTAGGGTCAGCAGAATGCCGGCAGCCAGCCCTCCGGCAGCAGCGAGCAACGTATCCCGATGCCCCATCAGGCCGGAGAGTTGCCACGCAGATTTTGAAGACTGTGGCCCCGCGGTTTGAGCATCAACCTGCTGGAGGCTGCCGGTCAGCAGATCCTGCGTGCCATCGGCAAGAGTGAGCGTGAAAACGAGGTCTAGATTGTCGCCGGCATCGATCCACGGAGCCGCAACGCTGAAGACGCCGTCGCCTTCAGCTTTCGCCTCGACGGTCTTGTCCTCCACCGACAGAACAAGTCGCGCACCACGTATCGGCTCGTTGGTTGCGAAGGTGTGCAGGAAAATGGTGAGGCGCCCTCTGCCCGAGGTTACGCCGACCAATTCGAAATCGGGCGTAACCGCGACGACGCGCGGCGCGATTGGAAGCGCGAGTGGCGCCGGCTTGTCGTGATCGTGGCCTTCGTGCGCGCCGGCAGGCCGAAGCTCTCCGCCCAAGAATGAACAAACCAAAACGACAATCGAAAGCACGTTCCTGAAACCGGGCACGATCATCCCTCCTCGGCCGCAGCCACAGAGCCGCACGGTAGCCGGGCGAGATTTCAGGCTGATTTCCCAGTGTTTCAGAGTGTTACAGGCCAAGGTCGGAATGAGCGGCCGAGTGGCGAGCTGCTTGCGATCCTCCGCCGCCTTGCCTCTCAGGGAGCCTTCATCAGCGCGCATCCCGACGTGATCGATCGGATAGGTACCAAAGAGTGCTCTATCGTACGCGATCAATGGGATGGGTGATCGGTCACGCCTCGTAAGGATGAGAGAAGAGCGTCAACCGTTCGCCGCTGCAGCGCCCTCTTTGCGGCATCAGTCCATTCTGCACCCTTGACACGTCGCGCCTCGCGTCTCTAGATAATCGTACTTTGGATGCAAAGGACGTTTTGAGCGATCTTCTACGACCGCGGCGCTGCCTTGGAGTTCGGCGCAGCGTTTGCCGGTGAAGTGAAACAAAAAGCCTGAAAGCAGGGAGAGAGGCGTGTTCGGAAAATACAAGATGCATCCCAATAGTGGGGTGAATCCGCCCTATGCGCCCGCTTATCCCCTCGAGTGGGAGTGCTCGCTTCGGACGGTCGAAGTTGTCACCCGGGTCGAGAAAAGCAGGGTCGCGCAGCTCTTGGCCGACACGCCCTTCGAGCTGGTGAATGATCGCGTCGCGTTCCGGTTCATGGCGTCGCCCGGCCATACACTGGCAGTACATGCAGGACGCATGTTCGACCTGATGGTCACTGTGGCTGTGCGGTACGAGGATCTTTTCACGCAGACGCACATCTACATGTACTGCAGCGATCCAATGGGGACGGCTGCTGGCCGTGAGATCTTCGGATACACCAAAAAAGATTGCACCTTTGCCTTTGATGAAACGGCGGAGCACGCGGTTACAGGCTGGGTGAAGAGGCGCGGCGTCCCGCTTGCTGACTTCAATTTTGCGCCCGATGCCACTGCTCCGGTCGTGCGTCTGGTCGACGATCCTGTTCAGCCAGCGGGCGAAATACACGTGCGTCGGCTTCCCCATCCCGAGCGCCCAGCCACGGCGTATGCCGACATCGTTTATCGGAGGACGCCGCTCAAGTACTCCCTGCCGCTGGCCGGCAAGGTGTCCATGACTCTCCATCCATCAACATATGATCCCATTGCAGATCTGAAGCCCGAGATCTTGGGCGCCCACTTCATGGTCTCGGATGTCTACGGCGGTGGCTTCGAGGTGGAAGATCGGCGTCTGCTGAAACGCCTGACGCCATAACCGATCGCCGGCGCGCAGAACACAAGAGCACAAAAGCCCAGATGTCGCCGGCTTGCTAGGCAAGTTCACGGGAGGAAGAAACATGACCAAGCGGATGCCTTCTCTTAGTCGTCGGTCCGTCGTTATGAGCGGGCTCGGTGCCATCGCATTTGGTAGCAACATTGCACGCGCTCAGACGCAAAAGCCCTTGAAGATTGGTGTTCTCACCGACATGTCGAGCCTCTATGCGGATGTAACCGGCAGAGGCAGCGTGCTCGGAGCGCTCATGGCAAGTGAGGATTTCCGGGCTAACGAAAGGGCGCTCCAGATAGAGGTCATTGGCGCCGACCATCAAAACAAAGCGGACATTGCGTCCTCGATTGCAAGGAGATGGATCGACCAGGATGGCGTAGACGTGATCGTCGACGTGCCGAACTCCTCCGTCGCGTTGGCAGTCGCCAACATCGTTCGGGACAAGAACAAGGTCTTGTTGGTATCGGGCGCGTCCTCGTCGGATCTCACCGGAAAGGCCTGCTCACCCAATATTGTCCACTGGACCTATGACACTTACGCTCTCGCCACAGGCTCTGCGATTGCAGTCATCGAGACTGGAGCCAAGAATTGGTTCAATCTGAGCGTAGACTACGCCTTCGGACACGCCATGGAGCAGGACGTCAAGAGGGTCGTTGAGAGAAGTGGCGGCAAAATTGTCGGTAGTGTTCGTCACCCGTTGAACACGCAGGACTTCTCCTCCTTCCTGCTTCAAGCTCAGAGTTCTCGAGCCCAGGTGGTCGGTCTCATAAATGCAGGCGGCGATACCATCAACTCGATCAAGCAGGCTGTCGAGTTTGGTATTCCTGCGAGTGGGCAGAGACTGGTTGCGACCGTGCTCTACGTCACTGATGTGCATTCGCTCGGTCTTCAGATGGCTCAGGGATTGCAGTTCACGGAAGCCTTCTATTGGGATTTGAACGAAGCGACGCGTGCATGGACGAAACGCTTTGTCCCCCGCAATGACAATCGCTATCCAAGCGCGCTGCACGCAGGCGCCTATGGATCGACATTGCACTATCTTCGTGCTGTGGTAGCGCTGGGGAGCGCAAGCGACGGCAAAGCCGTCGTCGACAAGATGAAAGAAATGCCAACCGATGATCCGCTCTTCGGCAAAGGCCATATTCGGGTTGACGGCCGAAAAGTGCACCCGATGTATCTTTTTGAAGTGAAGAAGCCGGCAGAGTCCAAGTACCCATGGGACTACTACAAGGTGGTCAAGACCATTGCGCCGGATCAGGTCTGGCGTCCCTTGAGTGAGGGGGCCTGCCCGCTCGTCAAGTCGTGACTGCTGTTGCAGTGGTCGGCTGTGGCATGAGTGGCTAGCGTCGAAAATGCCGCTCGCTCACTTATCCATTTCGTTGAGCAGAGTGAGATACGGCGGAAGCTCGATTTTCTTCATTCGACTGGAGACTGCAAACCGTCCGAGCCAGCGGTCGACAGCGGAACCCAGATGGCCGTGCAGGAGCTTCGCAGCTTTGGCCGGCTTCTTCGCGAGAAGGAGATCCACGATTTCGAGATGCTCTTGAAGCGCGTCCTGGATCATTTCGATCGGGATCCCGAGGATCGGATCGAAGAGATGGCGCGTAGGGCCGAACAAGATGTGCGTTCGACGCAACGCCTGCAGCACCTCTTTGTTCGGCGATAGGCCGATGATGTCCAAGTGAAGGTCTATCTCGACCTGATCGAACTTCAAACTTTCGATCGGTGTGCTCGAGAGAGTCGTTTCTATGTTGTTACGAACTCGGATGAGCAATTCCTCGGGAATGTGAGGAGCTGCTTGCATCAGCGCTTGGGGCTCGAGGATTTGTCTCAGTTCATAGAGGTCGCGAATCCGTTCGGGCGTCACGCGTTCGGCGAGCCAATGGCCGGAATCATCCTTGGAGATCAAGCCGACGCCATGCATATGCGCGAGCAGATCTCGGGTTACGGTGCGGCTCACGCCATAGTGCCGTGCCAGACGCTGGTCATGAATACGCACGGACCCGAACAGGATGCCGGAGATGAGCTCCTGCTCCACCTTGCCGTAGATGAGCTCCCATTGCCGCGGCTGGGAAATCTTGATTGAACCGAGGTGAGCGAGCTGGCCGGCGTCCTTCGATAGTGTCCGGCCTGAAATTCGATAACCGCGCTTGCCATGCTCCTGGATGAGTTTCTGCTGGCATAGTGCCTCGAGGGCATTCCGAGCTGGAGATCTGCTGATCCCGAATGCTTTGGCGACTTGCGCTTCCTGTAATCGATCGCCTGGTTGGATGCGTCCGCTTTCGATCATTTTCTTGAGCAATATGTAGACTTGCTCTTGGAGTGATTTCGAGGCCGTCGCCGCCGTAGGAGCAGGCACTGAGACCGACGTCGGCTTCATAGGCTCGAATCCTCCTTTCCGCTGTGTCGGGTGTATTCTAGTGACCTGGAGATACGCATGTCTGTCGGCGCGCGACTTCATGCCCTTAGCGCAATGCGCTATCGCGGCAAAGCACGAAATAGCCGGCGCACCAATGGTGGCCGGCTGTCTCCATGCCCGGTCGCTACAACGCGATGATTTAAGGGGTAAGTGACCGCAAAATATTTGAAGGCGGCAGAACCGGAGAAATTGCAACTCCGGGATCAGCCGCCTTCCAGCGAAGTAGTTAGATCATTTGAGCAGCAGAGGATCGAGGCGAATGGGGTGTCTGTTTGGCGATGCGTAGTGTGCCAGCTCGGCTCGACCCGTATCTGTTCGATCAAAGTGGTTGCTTTGAGAAGTCGTAACGCGGCGTCAGCAGCTTCGCCATCTCCTCTTTCGGCACCTTCTTCTTGACGTGGAATTCGTCGTTCTCGATGCGGCTGATGTAGCAGTCGATCATACCGCTGTGGTCCTCCTTGCGGAGCAGCTTGCTGCCCTGCGCGAAGCCGAGCGAGTTTGCCATCTGCAGGCCCTCGAGCGCCTCGATCACGCCCTGGTCGTCGCTCTTCTGCTTCCAGCCGCTCGCTTCGATGGCCTGCTTCAGCGCGAAGAGGTTCTCATAGCTCTGCCACGAATGGCTCTTGGCATTGACTTTGTCGGAGCCGGTCTCACGCGCATGCACATCGTCGGTACCGACGAGCTTGTTGTACGCTGCGTGGAACTCGTCGTCTTTGTACTTCAGCATGCGCGGGAAGTTTTCGACGATGTACACGCCCTCGGCTGCACCCTTGAGATCGGCGGGCGCAATGGCCTCGATGGTGCCCGAGACGGAGTACATCTTCATGGTCTTCTCGAGGCCCATGGACTTGGCCTGCGTGTAGAAGGCGATCGAGAGCGCGCCGAAGAATACCGAGAACAGCACCTGCGTATCCTGCGGAATGCGCGCGAGGTACGGCACGAGATCCTTAGCATCCAGCGGCACGTAGATCGGGTCGTAGACCTTGCCACCGAGTTTCTCGATGACCGCCTTGTGCTCCTTGTAGTGGCTGTGGCCCCAGGCATAGTCGGGCGAGATGATCGTCCAGGTCTTGCCGAGATTCTCATACGCCCAGGGTGCGCCGGCAGCGGCGAGACCATACGTGTCGGTGCCGGTGCGGAAGCTGTAGCGCGTGCCTTTCTCGCCGGTCGCTTCCGTGGCTTCGCCGGTCGAGAAGTAGACCGTCTTCATCTCGGTCGCGACCGGGATCGAGGCGAGCATGACGCCCGAATGGACGGAGCCGGTAATGAACGAGGCGCGATTGCGCTGGACGAGCGAGCGGAGTTTTCGCGCGCCGGCAGCCGGGTTCGATTCCGTGTCCTCAGTGACGAGCTCGAGCTTGCGGCCGGCAATGCCGCCGCCGTCGTTGATCACCTTGGTGGCAGCGAGCGCGCACTTGTTGTGCCAGTAGCCCCATGAGGCAAAGCCGCCGGTCAGCTCGCAGTGGTGACCGATGACGATCGGCCCGCTCGCCTGAGCAAATGCCGACATGCCGCTCGCAAGAGACACATAAGCGCCGCTGGCGGCCGCGCCACCGGCCAGCGCAACCTCGAGGAAGCTGCGGCGCGTGATGCCGCTGCTTGCTTCCTTTCCGCGAGCGGCCTTCGGAGTGCGGACTTTGGAGGGACGCTTGGCCATGACTGAAGACTCCTTCCTGATGAGCCTAGAGGGAAACGCCGAGATAGCGATGGACGGTCGAAGGGTCGGCACGAAGCGCCGCTGGCGTCGCCTCGTGGACAATAGTGCCGCGTTCCATGAGATAGACGCGGTTGGCGAGGCGCAGCGCCGTGCGCAAGTTCTGCTCGACGAGAAGTACGGAGATACCGCGTTTCGCGATCTCCGCGATCTCATGGCGGATCTGACTCACGAGCTTCGGCATGATGCCTTCCGTTGGCTCGTCGAGCATGATGAGTGAAGGCTTCATGACGAGGCAGCGCGCAAGCGCGAGCATCTGCTGCTCGCCACCCGACAGCGTGCCGGCGGCCTGTGAAAGGCGCTCCTCGAGGCGCGGAAAGCGTCGGAAGATATCGGCCATGAGCGCCGGATCTGGCGCACCGGATAGGCCGAGCGTGAGGTTTTCCTTCACGGTCAGCAGTGGGAACATGCCGCGGCCCTGCGGTACGTAACCGATGCCGAGCGCCGCGAGCCTGTGCGCGGGTACATCGTCGAGGTTCGTGCCGTTGTAGCGTGCGCTGCCGCCCGTGCGCTTGAGAAGTCCGAGGATGGCGCGCAGCGTCGAGGTCTTGCCGACGCCATTGCGGCCGAGCAACGCCACTGTCTCGCCAGGCTCGACCTTGAGGCTGACGCCGCGCAGGACCGGAATTTTGCCGATTTCGGCCGTGATGCCGTCGATCGCGAGGGCTGCCATCAGTCCTCCTCCTCCGGCGCACCCAAATAGGCCTCCTGGACCTCGGGCGAGCTGCTGATTTCGGCCGGCGTGCCGCGCGCGAGGATCGCGCCCTGCGCCATGACGATGATCTCGTCGGCAATAGCGAAGACGACCTCCATGTCGTGCTCAATGAGGACGACATCGACTGTCTTCGCGATCTCGCGGATCTTGAGCACTGTCTGCTCGGTTTCCTGCGGACCCATGCCGCACACAGGTTCGTCGAGCAGCAGAAGCTTGGGCTCGTTGGCGAGGGCGAGCGCGATCTCGAGAAGTGCGATGTCGCCGTAGGAGAGGGCAGAAGCGCGTGTGTCGAGATGTGGCGTGAGACCGACCTGAGCGACGAGTTCTTCGACACGGCGCTTGACCGCGCCGTAGGAAGCAGCGGGGCGGAAGGGCGAGGCAAGGCCCTCGTGCGCCATGACGGCCGTGCGGACGTTCTCGGCGACCGTGAGGCCGGAAAACACGCTCTTGATCTGGAGCGTGCGCGAGACGCCGCGGCGTACGATCTGATGTGGCTTGAGGCCCGATATATCCTGGCCGTGTACGCGCACGCGGCCCGCGTCGGCGCGGATCTCGCCGCTGATGAGGTTGAACAGCGTGGTCTTGCCGGCGCCGTTCGGCCCGATGATCGCATTGAGGCGTCGCGTCGGTAGATCGAAGCTCACGCCATCGACGGCGACGAGGCCGCCGAACCGTCGGGTCAGGCCTTCGACGCTGAGCGCCACAACATTTTCGCCGCCATCGCGCACGTCAGCCCCCCGATGTCGTGTCCGCGGCCGGCTTGGCGAGGCCCGGATCGGTGGCTGGAGACGACGTCGGTGCTGACGCGGAGGAACCGCTGCGCGTCATGTGCTGCAGGAGATCGCTCCACGCACCTGCCAGCCCACGCGGAGCGAACATGACGACCAGCACTGTGATGGCGCCGACGGCGAACAGATAATGCTCCCACACCGTCGAGATGATTTCGCGGAAGATGATCAGCAGGCCGGTGCCGAAGAGCGGTCCGAGCAGGCTGCCCGCGCCGCCCACGATTGCCCACACCACGGCTTCGCCGGACACGTGATAGAACATGTAAGAGGCCGATGCGTAGCGCCCGAAGAAAGCGAAGAGCGCCCCGGACGCGCCGGCGAGTGCACCCGCCAGAATGAAGGCGACGTAGCGCGTCAAATAGACATTGATGCCGACGAGCGCGGCGCGTCGATCGTTCTCGCGTACGGCCATGAAGCGCACGCCAAGGGGGCTGCGGACGACAAGACTGAAGAGGAGGTAACAGAGCGCGACGACGAGCAGGATCGTGTAGTACTGCACGGACTGATCGGCGAGTGAGAGGCGCGTATTGCCGAACGCGAACACGTTCGGGGCGCTAAAGGAGATGCCGTCGTCGCCGCCCGTGAGTGGCTTGGAACTCATGGAGGCGAAGTACAGGATGAGTGAGAACACGACGGTGATGATCGCGAAGTAGTGCCACGTGAGGCGCACTGCGACAGAGCCTGCAATGGCTGCCATGGCCATCGCGGCGATGATGCCGATCGCGAGACCGCCCCAGAAGCCAGCGCCCCAGTGGATCACGGAGAGCGCGGCACCGTACATGCCGACACCGAAATAGAGCGCCTGTCCGAACGAGAGTAGGCCGACATAGCCGAGCAGCAGGTTCACGCTCGCAGCGAGCAGCGACCAGATAAGAATTTCGGCGACGATATCAATCCAAAAGGAGCTGCCGAGCTTTGGCAAAACCGTCGGCACGGCAATGAGCGCCACTACCAGTAGGACGAGCGCTGTCCGCGATATGCCGGCCGTCGTCATCGCGTGGCCCCTGAAAAGAGGCCATGCGGGCGCAGCAGCAGCGCAATGCTCATCAATCCGAGGGAGGCAATGCGGGCGATCGTCGGATCTGTGACGCTGGTGACGAGACCTTCGAGAACGGCCAGCAGCACCGCGGCTGCTACCGTTCCCTGCAGATTGCCGAGACCGCCGATGATCACAGCCATGAAGCAGAACGGCAAGATATCGACGCCGGTGCGAAACTCGACGGTCGTGATCGGAGCCGCGATTGCACCACCGAGCAGGGCCATGGCCGTGCCGAGACCGAAGGTGATGGCGCAGATACGTGCGACCGGAACGCCGAGGGCGGTCGCCGTCTCGGGATCATGTCGCACGGCGCGAATCCACGTACCGAGCTTCGTGCGCGTGAGAAAGACGAAGAATGCGACGAGGCACAATGCGGCGAAGGCCGCGGCGAAGATGCGGTAGACGTCATAGTCAATGCCGAAGAGCGGGATGGTGCCCTCGATCGGTGCCGCCATGCGGCGCGGCTGTGGGCCGTAGGTAGCGCGCACGCCTTCCTGCAGCATCATCGAGAGGCCGAATGTCGTGACGATGGTCAGCGACGCCTGACGGATCGTTGGACGGATGATGACGCGCTCAAGAAGCAGGCCGACGGCAAATCCGATGATGGGCACGAGGGCGAGCGCGAGCCAGTAGGAGCCCGTTGCCAGCGTCAGCACCAGTGCAACCACGGTGCCGAGCATGAAGAAGTCGCCATGGGCGACATTGATGATGTCGAGCAGGCCGAAGATGATCGACAGGCCGAGCGCGATGAGCGCGATGATGAGCCCCCAGACCAGGCCGTTGACGGCGAGCGCCAGCACGAGTGCGGACACAGAACCCCTCGTGGTCAATCGCGGTGTACCGCGAGCAGCAATTGAGGCTTTCCAGCCTCGGCATGGGCAGAATTCAGCATGGATTGACAATCAATGCAACACGGAATTGTGCTTATAATACTGGCTTTGCGCACAATTTTTAATGGGATATGAGATGGAAGTGTCAATCGTATTCGACAGACCATGCCGACCTATGGCATGGTGTTCCGAGTGATGCCGAAGCCGCGTGTGCGGCTGCTGGATGAGAAACGATGCCGATCGATCGCGTGCTGATGGACATTGGCCTCCACGAGACGGAGGTGCGCTTCTATCTGGCAGCTCTCGAGCTTGGCCAGGCGCCGATACGTGACATCGCGCGCAAGGCCGGCATCAGCCGCACGAACGCCTATGACGTGTTCTCGCGTCTTCTCGCGCAGCGTCTCGTGAACGAAATCCCACAATCGACCGATCGCTCCATGCTGATCATGGCGGAGTCACCGGAGCGCGTACTCGAGATCGTCGAAGAGCGGCGCCAGAAGCTCGCGGCCGTCATGCCCGAGCTGCTTTCGTTGCACAATCGCGCGCCGGCCAAGCCCAAGGTCCGCTACTATCAAGGGCCGGACGGCATCAAGGCCGTTCTGGACGAGACAGTGGCGTGCCGCAGCAAGATGCTGCTCGGCATACTCTCGATGAGCGATCTCTACGAGGTGCCCGGGCGCGGGTGGATGGACGACAATGTGCGTCGCCGCATCGAGGCGGGTGTCACGCTCCGCGTGGTGCGCTCGCCGATCAGGGACGTGCATCCATACTGGTCCGACAATCCGGCCGATCTGCGTATCCTGCGTTATGCGCCGGACGATTTCAGCTTCTCGATGACCACTTACATCTACGACGACAAAGTGGCGCTGATCTCCTCACGCAAGGAGAACTTCGCCATGACCATCGAGAGCCCCGAGTTCGCCGCCATGCAGACAGGTCTCTTCGAGACGCTGTGGGCCGCAAGCCGCCCGGCAGCAGCCGCGTCTGCGAAGCGCGCCGGGCGCGGCAAGGTTATCGATCTCCACCGCAAGACATGAGCTAACTCTTTTCCGGAACATGCGTATGCCGCTGACGTACCCCTGCTTCAAGGCTGCTGCCTGCCACATAGCTTCCGTCTTCCTCGACAGTGCCGCGACCGTCGAGAAGAGCATCTCCTTCATCCGCGAGGCCGCGAAGAACGGCGCATCGCTCGTTGCTTTTCCCGAGAGCTTCGTCCCTGGCTTTCCCGTGTGGGCAGCGCTACGTCCGCCCATCGAGAACCACGACTTCTTCCGCGCGCTGGCCATGCAGTCGGTCAGGCGTGATGGTGCCGAGGTAGCTCGGCTCTGCGCGGCGGCGCGCGAGCACGGCGTGTATGTCTCGGTCGGCATCAGCGAAGGCACGGACGCGAGCGTCGGCTGCCTCTGGAACTCTAATCTGCTGATCGGACCGGATGGTGCGATCCTCAATCACCACCGCAAGCTCGTGCCGACGTTCTACGAGAAGCTCATCTGGGCCAACGGCGATGCGCGCGGCCTGCGCGTCGTGCCGACCGACGTCGGCCGCGTAGGTATGCTCATCTGCGGCGAGAACACTAATCCGCTTTCGCGCTATGCGCTGATGGCGGAGGGCGAGCAGGTGCACATCTCGACCTATCCGCCGATCTGGCCGACGCGACCGCCGAGCGACAACAGCGGCTATGATCTGCGCCGCGCGATCGAGATCCGCGCCGGTGCGCACGCCTTCGAGGCCAAGGTGTTCAACATCGTTTCGTCCGCGCTGGCCGACGAGAAGTTGATCGCTGCCGTTGCAAAGGGTGACAAGAACATCCGCGAGATCATCGAACGCTCGCCGAAGAGTGTGTCCATGATTCTCGATCCGACCGGATCAGTGATGGGCGAGATCATCAGCGGCGAGGAAGGCATCGTTTACGGCGAGATCGATACGGCCCTCTCAGTCGAGCCCAAGCAGTTCCACGATGTCGTCGGCTACTACAACCGCTTCGATATCTTCGACCTGAAGGTCGATCGCTCTGCGCGGGAGCCGGCGCGCTTCATGGATACCGCCGCCCCGGTAGTGGTGGCGGAAAATGAAGAGACGAGACCCAATGGGCATGGCTAGGGGGCATTCTCGGCGCTCGCTATGGCGAATGGGCAGAAGAAGGCCTTACCTGCACGTCGCATCTGCTCGACGATGAAGTCGTGAAATACGGCGATACGGCGTAGCGATCGCTGGTCGTTATGAGTGACGAGCCAGTAATTGCGCTCGATCGAGAAGTCCGGCAACACGCGCACCAGCTCGGGGTGCTGGCGCGCTGCATAGTCGTGCAAGATGCCGACGCCAGCGCCCGCACGCACGGCCTCGAGCTGAGCAGTAACGCTGGCACACTCGAAACGGCGGCGCGTGGCGCGCTCGAGTTCACCCGCATAGTCGAGCGCGGGGCTGTACATCAGATCCTGCACATACGTGATGAGCGTGCGATCCGCGAGATCGGTAAGCGTCCGGATCGGCCCCGCTGTATCCAGGTTATGCCGCGATGCGTAGGCGCTCAGGCTGTAGTCCGTGAGTTTCTGCACAGTGAGCCGGCCCTCGACTGGTCGGTCGATCGTGATGGCCATGTCGGCCTCGCGCCGCGACAGCGAAAACGTGCGCGGTAGCGGCACGAGCTGGATGACGAGCTCAGGATATTGCAGCGCCAGCTCGGCCATGCGCGAGACGAGGAAATAGGTGCCGAGCCCGTCGGGCGTACCGATGCGGACGGTGCCCGACACCGAGCCGAATGTCTGAGAGAACTCCGATAGCGCCTCTCCGAGCGATGCCTCCATCTTCTCGGCCGTCAACAGCAAGCGCTCGCCCATAGCCGATAGCGTCGACCGGTCGTGCGGCGTTCGAACAGCTTGCCGCCAACTGCGCGCTCCAGCGCGTCGATGCGACGCCCGACGGTGGCGTGATCGATGCCCAGCCGCCGGCCCGCAGCGAGGAGCTGGCCCGAGCGGGCAACAGCGAGGAACACCCTGAGATGATCCCAATCGAGGGACATCGATCACCTGTAAGGCCTATATGTGCACACCGAATGCTCCGTTCTAGGCGTTGCTGTGCGGGAACACCAGTCTCATGCTTAGGCCGCGCGAGAACATTCAGAGGGGCATTGCCATGATCCAGTTCGGCCATTTCATCGACGGCAAGCACGTTCCCGGTACATCCGGGCGGCAGA
The DNA here is from genome assembly GCA_023430315.1 of Pseudomonadota bacterium. GTDB lineage: Bacteria > Pseudomonadota > Alphaproteobacteria > Rhizobiales > Hyphomicrobiaceae. The sequence continues at coordinate 21,161 of JAEZAW010000379.1, forward strand.
GCGATGTGTTCCAGCCCTTTGATG
>JAEZAW010000054.1 GCA_023430315.1 Pseudomonadota bacterium
CACTAGGCCCCCGCACCCCTACCGGGCGGGACACCCTCCCGGACCCACCCGCCTTTATGATTAAAGCCTCAAAACGACGGGGGTTCGGGGGTGTCCGTCGTGTCGAAGACACGCGCCTTCGGCACGATGCGGGGTCTTAGGGCGGCAGCCCTGTTCGCGTCGAAGACGCGACTACAGCATCCCGGCAACGAGATCGCCGATGGCGAGCGACGACGTAAGACCAGGGCTCTCGATGCCGAAGAGCATAACGAGGCCATCGACGCCGTGCTGCTTGGGTCCATGGAAAACGAAATCGGGCACGGGCTCGCCCTCGCGGTAGAGCTTCGGGCGGATGCCGGTGTAGTCGGGATGCAGGCGCTCAGGATCGAGGGCCGGATAGTAGGTGCGGATGAAGCCCAAGAACTTCTCGAGCTTCTCGGGTTTGAAGGTGTAGTCGATCTCGGGGATCCACTCGATGTCGGGGCCGAACTTGCAGCGCCCGCCGAGATCGACGGTCACGTGCAAGCCGAGCCAGGCGCCGTCCGGCATGGGATAGATGTGGCGCGCGAAGGGCGAGCGGCCCGTGTAGGCATAGTACTGGCCGACGGCGTAGTAGGTCTCCGGTGGGACATAGCCCGAGGGAAAGCTCAGCGTGCGTGCGAGCTTCGTCGCGTGCAGTCCTGGGGAGAGGATGAGTTCCTTCGCCGTTATAGTGGCCGGTGCCTCTCCCGCGGTCACGACCTCGAAAAGGCCGTCGGGGCGGCGGCCTACTCGTTCGACGGGCGTGTTCAGCACGACGTTGCCGCCATTGGCCTCGATGTGGCCTTCGAGCGCCAGCATGTAAGCGTGCGTGTCGATCGTGCCGGTCGAAGGCGAGAGTAGAGCCGCGACACACGAGACCTCGGGTTCGATCGCGCGCGCTTCGTTGCCCATAAGCGGCTGCAGGTCGGTCACGCCGTTGCGGATCGCGGTTTCCTGGATGGCCTTGAGCTTCGGCACTTGCGCTTCGTTGGTCGCGACGAGGAGCTTGGTGATTTGCTGATGCGCGACGCCATTCTCGGCGCAGAACTTGTAGAGCTGCGCTTTGCCAACGACGCAGAGCTTGGCGCGCAATGAGCCCGGGGGATAGTAGATGCCGGCGTGGATAACCTCGCTGTTCCGCGAGCTCGTTTCCGAGCCGATGATGTCGTGCTGCTCGAGCACCATGACCTCGCGGCCTGCCATGGCCAGGGCTCGCGCGATGGCAAGCCCGACGACGCCTGCGCCGACGACAACAGTTTCAACATCAGCAGTCATGGAATTCCCTGGCTCACGTCCATCGCTCGGTCGAGGCGGTCAGCCGCCTTTCCGCGCTTTATATTTGTCGATCTCGGCCTGAATGGCGGCCTGATTTTCCATGCCGGCGCCGGCACGCTTGGTCTTGGCGTCGTCGTAACTCCACTGCCGGAGGCTGTTGGCGCCGCGCTGGAAATGCGGGTGCACGTAGCGCGCCATGAGCTCGTAGCTGCGCTTCGTCGCCTCCCAGTCCGCCCAGTTGTGAGCGAGGAGCAGCACGGCGCCGAAGCCGCCGTTGGAGCCTTTCCACAGGCGCTCGAAGTGGCGGATGCAGTCGTCGGGTGTGCCGATGCAGGCAAGTCCACTTTCGGTCAGGTAGTTCAGCGGATCCTCGATGCCTGTCGGGACGATCGGGAAGGTCGCGACGTCATTGAAGTAGCGATTGAAGTCGGCGAGGCCGTAGGCCATGTCGGCGCGCGCCTTCTCGCGGGTCTCGGCGACATGCGCGAACGTGACGATGCGCCAGCGCGAGCGGTCGGTCGTCTTGCCGGCCTCGCGGGCGGCATCCTCGTGAATGGCCCAGTTCTTCGCGTGGGCGGCAAGGGCCTCATCGGACGTGCCGCCGATCGAGAGCATGCCAATGCCATGCTTGCCGGATGCGACGGCGCCGACCGGCGAGCGCGAGGACGCGACGGCCATTTCGATATGCGGGCGCGAGTACGGGACGAGCTGGAGCTTGGCCTCCTGGAGCGTGAACCAGTCCGTCTTCTTCGTCACCATCTCGCCGCGCATGAGCTGCATGAGGCAGTCGAGGGATTCATCCATGCGGCGGCGCTGGTCGGCTGCCTTGAGGCCGATCTTCTCCGCGTCGTAGATGAGCGAGCCAGGCCCGACACCGAACATGGCGCGCCCGCGCGTCATGTGGTCGAGCTGCATGATGCGGCTCGCGAGCGTGAAAGGGTGATGATAGGGCAGCGAGACGACGCCCGTGCCCAGGCGGATGTGGCGGGTTTCGCGCGCTGCAGCGGCGGTGAACATCTCCGGGCAGGCGATGATCTCGAAGCCGCCGGAATGGTGCTCGCCGATCCAGGCTTCGTGATAGTTCAGCCGGTCGAGATGGACCACGAGCTCCATGTCACGATCGAGCGCCAGCGTCGGATTTTCGCTGAGGGCATGGAAGGGGGCGAGAAAAACCCCGGTGCGTAAATAGCGATCGTCCATGGCGCGTCCCCTGATCATCTTGACAGACGGTCTTTGTCCCCCGAGAGAGGATCGGCCGTTCGTCCCTTCGTGCCCGCCCGGCCGCCGGCCGTCAAGGAGCGCCGCGGCGATAGGGTGTATGCGGATGCAGCGGCAGATTGCGGCTTGACCGGGCTGGTCCATGAACGGACTATGACCGTTGAGGCGACGGAAGCTGAACAAGGAACGGCACTTTGGGCGTTGTGGTCTCCATAGACGGCGCACGCGATCCGGCGGCGAGCCTGCAGCCGTTGCTCGATCTCGTCAGCGAGGAGATGGCGGGGGTCAACCGCATCATCCTCGACAAGGCCGTGTCCGACGTCGAACTCATACCGGAACTGGCCCATCATCTGATCGACTCCGGCGGCAAGCGGCTTCGTCCCATGCTGACGATCGCGGCGGCCAAGCTCTCGGGCTACGCCGGCGAGGGACATGTGCGGCTGGCGGCGACCGTCGAGTTCATGCACACGGCAACGCTGCTCCATGACGACGTCGTCGACGAGAGCGACGTGCGCCGCGGCAAGGCCTCGGCGCGGCGGCTCTGGGGTAATCAGGCGAGCGTGCTGGTCGGCGATTTCCTGCTCGGGCAGGCCTTTCGCATGATGGTGGATGTCGGCTCGCTGCCGGCGCTGCGCATCCTCTCCAATGCCGCGGCGGTCATCGCCGAGGGCGAGGTTATGCAGCTTTCGGCCGCCAAGAACATGGGCACGACCGAGGACGAGTATCTCGCGATCATCAATGCCAAGACGGCGGCGCTATTCGCGGCGGCGGCAGAAGTAGGCCCTGCCATTGCCGGGCGACCGGCTGCCGAGCAGTCGGCGCTGCGCTCCTATGGACGCAATCTCGGCGTGGCCTTCCAGCTCGTCGACGACGCACTTGACTATGCGGGTGACAGCGCCCGCCTCGGCAAGTCCGTGGGCGATGATTTCCGCGAGGGCAAGATCACGCTACCGGTGATCCTGTGCTATCGCCGTGGCAACCAGACTGAGCGGGCCTTCTGGCAGCGCACGCTCTCGAATGGCGAGATCAACGACGGCGATCTCGAGCACGCCATCGGGCTCATGCGGCGCCACAAGGCGATCGAAGCGACGCACGAGCGTGCTCGCCACTACGGCGCCATTGCCTCGGATGCGCTGGCGATCTTTCCTGAGAGCGCGGCGCGTTCGGCGCTCGCCGAGGCGGTCGCCTTCTGCATCGCGCGTGCGCACTGAGATTTCAGGAGACTTCCGTCAGCTCCAGCCGCCGCTCGATACGGTCGAGGCGGCTGTCGATGCGATCCATCCTGACGGAATGTTCCGCTAGATTGACGTGCAGTTCAGCGACGCCCTTCTCCAGTCGTCCGACGCGCGTCTTGAGGTCCCTAAGCTCCGCCACGACGTGGTCCAGCTTTTGGTCCATCGCTCGCAGATAGCGCGGTGTCAGGTTGTCGGGTTCGTCGGTCATGCCGTCGGTATAAGGGAACGCTTTGACAAATTGTCAATCTGATCAGTCTTCAGAAATCGCAACAGTAACCAATCAGCCCCCTCGCCCGCTGGCGGCCTGGACCTGTGGCGCTTGCGCGCCAGCGCCACTAATGCGGGTGAGAATTTCGTCGGTGAGACCGCGCACGGCCACGCCGACATCGCCGGGATACTTGGCGATGTAAGAGCGCTCGCTCTGCTGGAAATGACCGGCCTGCTGCATGGCGTGAATCCGGGGCAGCGAATGTTTGAAGCAGCGGTTGTTCGCGTCCGCGGCGAGCCAGCGGTGATACTCTTCCTCGAGCGGGGCGCCGCCATCCTTCATGTTCACGACCACACCGAGATTCTCGGCGAAGCCCATCTCGGGATTTAGGTCGCGAAAGCGCCGGAAGACATCGAGCCCGCAGACGGACACATAGTCGGGCTTTGTCGGCGAGACATGGAAATCCGCCTCGCGGAGCCAGCTCTCGGTCAGCACGGAGAGGCCCGGCGGGCAATCGATCAGCACGATATCGAACACGATGCGGGCGCGGCTCAGCAGACCGCCGATGGCCGTGCGCAGGCGCGCGTGCTGGCTCTCCTTGGAGACCTCGCGCTCGAGCAGGGTGAGCTGCATGTCGCTCGGCATGAGATAGACCGAACGGGCATCGTCGATATCGGACACACCGCCGACCACGAACTCCGTCCACTCAGCCGGTGTGCCTTTCAGCACCTGGGCGACGAGATAGTCGACGATCGTGCGACCTTCGTTCTGGAGTTTCCTCAGGCTGTCCGTCGCCATCAGCATGGTGCTGATGCTCGCCTGGGCGTCCGAGTCGATCACGAGCACGTTCTTGCCATGGTAGACCGACAACGTCTCGGCTACCGCAAGGACGATGGTCGATTTTCCGACCCCGCCCTTGGTGTTCATGATGGCAATGGTGTTACGCATCTCCCCGCGCGGCCCTGGGTGCTCAAGACTTTGGATAAACGGTGGAATACCGGGTTATCCAGTACTTGAACAATAGTGTGGCGAACTCAAGAAGCAGGCCGCGCGGGTTGGGGATCAGCGTCCTTTGAACTGTGGTTTGCGCTTTTCCATGAAGGCGCGGCGCCCTTCGATGTAGTCCTCGGAGGCAAAGCAGGCGGTGACCATGCGGTCGAGCTTGGCAAGGTCGCGCTCGGACTCGGGGCGGCCGATTTCCCGGGCGACGGCCTTGATGGTCGCAATGGTGAGCGGCGCATTCTCGGCGATCATGCTGGTAAAGGCCGCGACAGCCGCGTCGAGGCCCTCTGCTGGTACAACCTGATTGAGGAAGCCCATGGCCTCGGCCTCGGCCGCAGTGAACTGGCGCGCCGTATAGAAGAGCTCCATGGCCTTGGAGAGCCCGACGATCTCGGAAAGCCGGCGGACGCCGGCGAAGCCATAGCCGAGACCGAGCTTGGCAGCCGGAATGCCGTACTTCGAGCTGTCCGTTGCGATGCGGACGTCGCAGCACACGGCGACGTTCATGCCGCCGCCAATGCAGTAGCCCTGGATCTTGGCTATCGTCGGCTTCGGGAAATTGTAGAGCGTCTCGTAAGCTTTGGCGCCCGTAGCGTTGTAATGGGCGACGGACTCCGGAGTGGAACGCTGGCTCTCGAACTTGGAGATGTCGGCGCCCGAGACGAACGCCTTGCCACCGGCGCCGCTGACAACGAGGGCTCGTACGGCGGGATCGGCCGCGAAATCCGCGAGCAGCACCGTCATGCGCTCCCACATGTCGAGCGAGACGGCGTTGTGGCGGGCGGGATTGTTGAACACGATCTCGGCGACCGACCCGTTCTTGAAGCCGAGCATTTTCTCTTCGGCCGGTGCTTCGGCTGCGGCGGGATTGCTCATGATTTTATCCTCGTTCGTTTTCGTTTGTGCCGGATGTCAGATCACGCCGTCCTTGGCGAGCTTTTTCACGTCCTCGGCACCATAGCCGATCTCGCTGAGGATCTCGCCCGTGTGCTGGCCGAGCGTCGGAGGCGGACGGCGGACTGAGGCCTTGGAGCGGCTCATGAGGATCGGCTGGCCGAGAACCTCAGTTGCACCGCGCTCCTGGCTCACCATGGGCTGCGCGAGACCGAGGTGGCGGACCTGTTCGAGGTCGAACACCTGCTTGATGTCGTTGATCTCGCCGGCTGGCGCGCCGGCCTCGTTGAAGATCGCGATCCATGCTGCCGATGTTTTCTTGACCGTATGGCTCTCGATCAGCGCGTTGAGCGCCTTCCGGTTCTTCGAGCGAACCTTGGCTTCCGCATAGTCGGGGCTGTCGAACGCCGGATCGTTGAAGAGCGTCTTGAACTTCTCCCACATCTTTTGACCGGCAACGGCGATGTTGATGTAGCCGTCCGAGGTCTTGAAGACGCCGGTCGGGATCGAGGTCGGATGGTCGTTACCGGCCTGGGGTGGAATATCCTTGTCCATGAGCCAGCGAGAGGCCTGGAAGTCGAGCATGAAGACCTGCGCCTGGAGGAGCGATGTCTGCACCCACTGGCCCTTGCCCGAGCGCTCGCGCTCCATGAGCGCTAGAAGTATGCCCTGCGAGCAGAAGATACCGGCAGTGAGGTCGGCAATGGGAATGCCGACGCGCATGGGGCCTTTGCCCGGCTCGCCGGTAATGGACATGAGGCCGCCCATCCCCTGCGCGATCTGGTCGAAGCCCGGTCGATTGGCGAGGGGGCCGTCCTGTCCGAAACCCGAGATCGAGGCATAGACGATGCGCGGGTTGATCTTCGAGACCGCGTCGTAGTCGATGCCGAGACGCCGTTTCACGTCAGGGCGGTAGTTCTCGACAATCACATCCGCCTTCTTGGCCAGCGCCATGAAGATCGCGATGCCCTCCTTGGATTTGAGGTTCAGCGTCATGGAACGCTTGTTGCGGTGCAGGTTCTGGAAATCCGAACCCGAGCGCGCGCCGCCAAGCCCGATCTTGTCCGACTCGGGATCCTCGATCTTGATGACGTTGGCGCCCCAGTCGGCGAGCTGGCGAATGCACGTCGGTCCCGAGCGGACGCGGGTGAGGTCGAGGACGGTGTATTGCGACAGCACGTCGCTCGCAGGCTCGAAGGGCATAGTAGTTTCCTGGATCGGTTCTGAGGATTGACGAAAGACGGTGAGGCCCGGGCCTCTTGCCGTCAGGAGGCCTTGCGCAGGCCGGCTTTGAGATCGGCCACGACCTGGCCAAGTATCTCGCCAGCGCGCATGATGTCGTCGCTCGAGACGTCGAGGTGGGTCACGGCACGGATCATATTGCCGTAGGTCATGCCCATGCGCACGCCACGCGCGAGCAGGGTCTCGAAGATCTGACGCGAGCTGATCTCGGGCAGCGTCGACTCGAAGAACACCATGTTGCTCTCGATGCGCGGCGAGAAGAGCTTTAGGCCCTCGATAGCCGCGACGGCATTGCCGAGAGCGACAGCGTTCTCGTGATCCTCGGCGAGTTTCTGGATGTTGTGGTCGAGCGCGTAGAGTCCTGCTGCGGCAAGAATGCCGGACTGGCGCAGTGCGCCGCCGAGACGATGCTTCCAGCGCCAGGCCTCATCGATGAAGGCGCGCGAGCCGACGAGTACGCCACCGACCGGGCAGCCGAGGCCTTTCGACAGGTCTGTCCATGCGGTATCGACGTGTGCCGTCATCTTGTTGGCCGCGACACCGGACGAAACGGCCGCATTCATCAGCCGCGCGCCGTCCATGTGCAGGACGAGGCCGTGCTGCTTTGTCGCCGTGGCCACGTCGGCGATCTCATCGACCGACCAGATCGCGCCGCCGCCGCGGTTGACCGTCTGCTCGATGATAACGACGCGCGAGATTGGGTTGTGGCGGCCCGGTGCGCGGACGGCCGCGGTCACGTCGGCGCCGGTGAAGATGCCGCGCTCGCAGCGGATGGGCCACGTCTGCGCGCCCGCGAGTGCCGACGCGCCGCCTGCTTCAGACGTGAAGAGATGCGTGACTTCCGCGCCGATGATCTCGTCGCCCTGACGGCAGTGCACGAGCATGGCAATCTGATTGCACATGGTGCCAGAGGGGAGGAACAGCGCTGCCTCCTTGCCCAGCAGCTCGGCGACCCGCTCCTGCAGGAGGTTCGTCGATGGGTCCTCGCCGCGCTGCTCGTCACCGACTTCGGCATCCGCCATGGCCTTGCGCATCCCCGGCGAGGGGCGCGTCTGGGTATCGCTGTAGAGGTCGATCACGTGGTTCGTGGACAAGGCAGGCCTCCTCTCGGGCGGCGCGCTGGGCTTTCGGCCGCGCGTCCGGAACAGGTGCAGGTATGGACGGGCCGGTTCGCGGCCGATGCTGGCGAAAGCATAGCAATTGCCCAGGCGGTTGGCCATTGCATGACAGGAGCCGTCCCGTCTGCAAATCGGTGAGGTGTCAGGCTTCCGGTGGCGGCCCCGTGGGGGATCGGCCGGATACGGACGGCCATGATGCGGACTGTGGGGCCTTGCGGGGGAGTGTCACGCCGCGGAAACCATGCCCTGCAAGCCGGCCTTTGCACTTGACGGCGGAGCCTCGGCTGGCCTTCTGACAGAGGATCAATCGAGGGCCGGGACGGACATATGACACTTCTCATCGTGGTGCAGGGGGCGGGCGAGAACTGGACGGCCGAGCCATGGCGGCAGCGCTTTGCGGCGCGTCTCAAGTCCATGCCCGTCGCGCTCTGGCCCAACGACACACCGGCGCCTGAGAGCGTGAAGTATGTGGCCGTGTGGAAGCCGCCGCCGGGCTTGCTCGAGACGTTCCCCAATCTCCAGGTGATCTTCAATCTTGGTGCGGGTGTCGATGCGCTCGTCGCGGATGCAACCCTCCCTGATGTGCCACTGGTTCGGGTGGCCGTGAGCGATCTCACCAAGCGCATGACGGAGTACGTCGTGCTGCACGTTCTCATGCATCATCGCCAGCAGCGTCGCCTCGATGCCGCGCAGCGCGCGAGGAAATGGGACACGCCGGATCAGCGCGCGGCGCAGGACTTGCGCGTCGGCATCATGGGCCTTGGCGAGCTTGGCCGCGACAGTGCGGAAGTGCTCGTGCGTCTCGGCTTCCAGGTGGCGGGCTGGAGCCGCTCGAAGCGGGAGGTGCCGGGCATCGATTGCTATGCCGGCATGGATCAGCTTCCGGCCTTTCTCGCGCGCACGGACATCCTCGTCGTGCTCGTGCCCCTCACGCCGGAAACCAAAGGCATCCTCAATGTGTCTTTGTTCCGGAAGCTGGCACGCGATGGCGTGCTCGGTGCGCCAGTTGTGATCAATGCCGGGCGTGGCGGCCTGCAAGTCGAGGATGACATCGTCGCAGCGCTCAATGACGGCACGCTCGGCGCCGTTACGCTCGACGTGTTCAATACCGAGCCGCTGCCGCCCGAGCACCCTTTGTGGAGCCACCCCAAGGCCACGATCACGCCCCACAATGCCGCCGACAGTGATCCCGAGGCGGTATCCGACTACGTGGTGGCGCAGATCGAGGCCTTCGAGCGCGGTCGGCCGTTGCAGAATGTGGTGGATCGCGTCCGCGGCTACTGAGTGCATCGAACGGAGGCCGATATGAGCGGCAAGATCATCCTGCATCACGCGGCGCCGAGCCGCTCATCGACCGTACTCTTCATGCTCGAGGAGATCGGCGCGCCTTATGAGCTGAAGGTGATGGACCTTCAGAAAGAGGAGCAGTATCGGCCCGAGTACCTCGCGATCAATCCCATGGGCAAGGTGCCGGCCATCGAATACGAGGGCGCCGTGGTCACCGAGGTCGGCGCGATCTGCACCTATCTCGCGGACGCATTTCCCAAGGCGGGGCTGGCGCCGCCGATTGGCGACCCGCTGCGCGGCACCTATCTGCGCTGGATGTTCTTTCAGGGTAACGCGCTGGAGCCCGCGATCGTGGATCGCGCGCTAAAGCGCGAGCCCGGCCGGCGTGGGATAATGCCCTATGGCACTTACGAGGTTGCCGTCGCAGCCCTCGAGCGGGCTGTTGAGAAAGGCCCTTGGTTTCTAGGCGAGCGCTACTCGGCGGCGGACGTGTACGTCGGCTCTGCGATCTCGTGGGGGTTGCAGTTCCAGCTTCTTCCCGAGCGCGAGGCCTTCAAGAAATACGCCGCGCGGCTCAATGCGCGCCCGGCCCGCCAACGCGCGCTCGCCATCGACGAGAAGATCGCGGCGGCCAGATTGTCGTGAGACGAGAGTAGCTCGGTGACGCGTGCAAGCAGAGCGCGTGCGTATGACCGCGCTCTCTTGATGTTAACTGCTCACAAAAGCTCTCCGTCACGCTGGAGAGATTGTTACAGCAATGCGTGGGCGGCGCTCCGCAGAGCCGGCAGCACTTGGCGACCAAGGCGATCGATGGCGGCGAGCGTCGCTCCCTTGCCGAGGCCCGTGAAGCCGCAATAGAGGCTGAAATGGGATGGGCGTAGGGCCTGGATATCTTCCGAAAGGATGCGGATGACCTTGTCCGCTGGCCCGATCGGGGCCTGCTCAAGCAACCAGTCGATACTGGGCTCGCCCTCTTGGGGAGGGACTTGAAGCAGCGCGCCCTCGCGCGGAGGGTAGTCGGTTCGCAAAGCGATCGTGTTGCGCAAGAACTTCAGATGTCCCTCGGCGGCCTGGCGCGCCTCGGCGGCGTCTTCGGTGACGAAAATATAGCGTTGAAGGCCCATTGGGATGTCCGCGCCCTGGAAACCCGCCGCGCGATAGGGCGCTTCCACTTTGGCCTTCGCCGGGAGCGCCTCCTTGCCCCAACGCGGCCCAGGGCTGACCAGCAACGTCGCGCCGGCGCGCGCGGCCCGGGCAATCAGGCTGGGATCGTTACCTGCCAAGTAGAGCGGCGGCATGATGGCGGGCAGACAGAGCGGCGCGTCCGGGATGCGGTAGTGTTTGCCGTCGTATGCCACGCGGCCGGTCGTCAGGCCTTGCTCCAGAATATCCCAGCCTTCGTGCAGAAGCTGCGTGCGTGCGGACAGGTCGATTCCATAGGTCCGGAACTCGTGCGGCTGGTGGCCCGAGCCGATGCCGAGAACGATCCGCCCGGGCGCCATGAGCTGCGCCATACCGATCTCCTGCACTGCCCTGAGCGGGTGGTACAGTGGCAACACGACGACAGCCGGACCAAGGCGGATGCGCTGCGTGAGAGGTGCGCAATTGGCCACCATCATGAGCGGCGAGCAGCAAATCGACGCGCTGGAGAAGTGATGCTCGGCAAACCAGGCAACGTCGAAACCGATCCGCTCTGCGAGCTGCACCGCTTCCACGGTCGTCGCCATCACCTCTGCCGGTGTCTCGTTGGCGTGGTTCAGCGACATGAGGTTGAAGAGGGCGAACTCCATGCGTGGGGCTCCAGAATCAGCGTTGAGGCGGGCGGTGGTTAGCGTTCAACAAGTGGCATGGGAACGGACTGAAGGCGACTGGCAGAAACGTCGCTCATGGAAGCGGGCCAACCCCATCGTAGCTTGCCGAAGCCGTGCCGCGTCGGGCGCCAGCTCTTCGCGTTTACAATGCGTCGGGCTCTCCCTATAAACCGCGCCCAGCACCCGATTTTGCCTGAGGAGGCTCAAATGCGCGCCGAGCACACAGCTCTCGTCTCCGAGATCAAGGAATCTATGGCCTTGCTCCGGAGGTCTCTTTGACTGGGATACGGCCGACATGCGTCTCGGCGATCTCAATCGCCAGGCGGAAGATCCCGCACTCTGGAACGATCCCGCGCGCGCACAGAAGGTGATGCGCCAGCGCCAGTCGCTGGAAACGGCCATCAAGGGATACCAGAAGATCGAGCAGGAGCTCGACGATGTCGTGACGCTCATCGAGCTCGGCGAGGCCGAGGGCGATGCGGCGACAGTCGACGAAGGTGGCACAGCCCTGAAGAACCTGCTTGCGCAGGTGAAGCGGCGCGAGGTCGAGGCGCTGCTCTCGGGCGAGGCCGACAGCTACGACACGTACCTCGAAGTTCATGCCGGCTCCGGCGGCACCGAGAGCCAGGACTGGGCGCAGATGCTGCTGCGCATGTACATGCGCTGGGCGGAGGCACGCGGCTACAAGGTGACGCTCATCGACGAGAGCCCGGGCGAAGAAGCGGGCATCAAGTCGGCGACGCTCGAGATCAAGGGCGAGAATGCTTATGGCTGGCTGAAGACCGAGTCCGGTGTGCATCGCTTGGTGCGCATCTCTCCGTTTGATTCGAACGCGCGCCGGCACACGTCCTTCTCGAGCGTGTGGGTTTATCCGATCGTCGACGACAGCATCGAGATCGAGATCAGGCCCGACGAGATCGACGTGTCCTTCACGCGATCGAGCGGCGCTGGCGGTCAGCACGTGAACCGCACGGAATCTGCGGTGCGCATCGTGCATAAGCCGACCGGCATCGTGATCTTTTCGCAGGAAGGACGCTCGCAGCATCAGAACCGCGATGCGGGCATGAAGCGCCTGAAAGCGCGCCTCTATGAGCTGGAGCTGCAGAAGCGCGAGCAGAAGGCACAGGCCGAGGCTGCGTCAAAAACGGACAACAGCTGGGGTCACCAGATCCGCTCGTACGTGATGCAGCCCTATCAGATGGTCAAGGATCTGCGCACGGGCGTGCAGACGAGCGACATCGCCGCGATGTTGGACGGCGATATAGACCCATTCATCGAGGCTTCGCTCGCACAACGCGTGAAGGGCGGTGCTGTCGATGTCGAGGATATCGAGTAGCGCCGCCAGAGCAGGATCGTTTCGGATCGAAACGACTTTGCCTCATACAGCGCTTCGGCCGAAACGTGAATCCTGCTCTATTCTTTAAATTTGGAGCGCGATTCACGTTCCATATGGAAGCCGCAGTGCTTCCATATGGAAAGATCGCGCTCAAGGCGCCACTTCGCTTCCCAGATACTCGATGGCTGCCTGCACGCCGCCCGAGCCGTGCGGGATCTTCAGCGCCTTCAGCGCCATCTCGACGGCTGCGAGCGTGCCGAGCACCATCGGCGCATTCGTGTGACCCATGTGCGCGATGCGGAAGGCCTTGCCCGTTAGATCGCCGATGCCGACGCCGAGCACGACACCACACTTCTCGCGGCAGTAGTCGAGAATGATCTGCGGATCGACGCTGTTCGTCAGAACGTTCGTTACCGAGTTCGCGCGCTGGGTGGGATCGATGATGTTGAAGGACAGCACCTGTCCTTCGCACCATTTGGCAACGGCACGCCGCGTCGCTTCCGCGAGCAATGCGTGGCGGCGGTGTGCGTTCTCCAGGCCCTCGGTGAGCAGCAGGTCGACAGCCTTCCGCAATGCGAAGATCGTGTGCTCGGGCGGCGTACCGCAGTACTTCTGATAGTGCTCGGGACCGTCGCGGAAGGTCCAGTCCCAGTACATGGTGCGCATGTTGGCGGTCTTGTGCGCTTCCATGGCGCGCGGGCCGGCTGCGACGAGCGCGAGGCCGGGCGGCGTCATGAGACCTTTCTGCGAGCCGCACATGGTGACGTCGATGCCCCAGGCATCCATCTCGTAGGGCATGCAGCCGAGCGAGGCGACGGTGTCGACCATCAGCAGTGCGGGATGGCCTGCCGCATCGATCGCCTTGCGGATGGCTGGCAGATCATTGACGACGCTGGTCGCCGTGTCGATCTGCACGACGAAGATCGCTTTTATCGAATGCTTCGTGTCGGCCTTGAGGCGTGCTTCGACCGCAGCTGGATCGACGGCCTTGCGGCCGCTTTGCGGCAGCACTTCGATCTCGGCACCCATGAGTTTCGCCATCTCGCCCCAGCCGATGGCGAAGCGGCCGCTCTCCAGCACGAGCACATGATCGCCGCGCGAGAGCACGTTCGTATAGGCAGCTTCCCAGCCGCCATGCCCGTTGGCGGCGTACATGTAGACGCGGCCCTTGGTCTTGAAGAGTTTCGGCAGGTCTTCGAGCAGGCTGTAGGTGGTCTGCAGCATGCTGCCCGAATAGAGGTCGATCGCCGGCCGGTTCATGGCCTGCAGGACTTCGTCGGGAATGTTCGTCGGGCCGGGAATGGACAAGAACTGGCGGCCGTTGCTCACGGTCATCGTCTGGATCCTCGCTCTATGAGGTTTGAGGCGTGCTTAGCACGCCCGCCCGGTCCGCCCAAGCGCGACAATCAGTCGGCACGCCTATGTTACTGACACTAGTGTGATGATCGAGAAATTCGTCAGGTCTCGCAGCACGGTATCGAGCGAATTTCTCGATCTGAATCACACTAGCAAGATTATGATTCTAGTGTCCCTTTTGCTTCCGAAGTTCGCTAGGGACCGGCGTCGAGGTATGGCGAACTTCGGAAGCGGGACACTAGCTTGGCAGTGGCTCACACAAGTAGGCTCAGACCAGCATCCGCACGGGGTCCTCGATGAGGGCCCTGAAGGCGTTCAGCAGCTCGGCACCGAGAGCGCCATCGACCACGCGGTGATCGCACGAGAGCGTGCAGTTCATGATTGTGGCGATCTCGATGCGGTCGCCCGCGACAACAGGCTTCTTCTCGCCCGCGCCGACGGCGAGGATCGTCGCGTGCGGCGGGTTGATCACCGCGTCGAAGCTCGTGATGCCGTACATGCCGAGGTTGGAGATCGAGGTGGTGCCGCCCTGATACTCGTGCGGAGCGAGGCGGCGCTTCCTGGCGCGGCTCGCGAGATCTTTCATCTCATTCGAGATTTCGCCGAGCGTCTTGAGTTCCGCGTGGCGAATGATGGGTGTGAAAAGCCCGCCTTCGACCGCGACGGCGACGCCCACGTCCGAGTGGCGATGACGCAGCATGCCCTCAGCTGTCCACGTGGCATTGGCCGCCGGCACGTGCTGGAGTGCGAGTGCGAGCGCCTTGATGACGAAGTCGTTGACCGAGAGCTTGAAGGCGCGCGGGCCTTCCTTGGGTGCCGCGGCGTTGATGCGCTCGCGCGCGGCGAGGAGTTGATCGAGCCGGCAATCGAGCGAAAGATAGAAGTGCGGAATGGTCTGCTTGGACTGCGTGAGGCGCTCGGCAATGACGCGGCGCATACCGTCGTGCGGCAGAACCTCGTAGCTGCCCTGCTCGTAGAGCGCGTGAATCTTGGAGTCCGCCATCGGCGCGGCCATGGCGGGTGCGGCGGCTGTTGCGGCGGTGGCAAGTGCGGTGCTCTGCGCGGGGGCAGCTTTTGCAGCGCCACCCTTGGCAGCCGCTTCGATGTCGCGGCGTACGATGCGGCCGTGCGGGCCGGTGCCGGCAACGCGTGCGATATCGAGCCCCGCTTCCTTGGCGAGGCGACGCGCAAGCGGTGAAGCAAAAATGCGCTCGCCGGGAGCGTGGCCGTTTGCAGCAGGCTTCGCTGCAGGCGCCGGTGCTGCTGCCGGTATAGGTGCCGCTACCGGCGCCGGTGCTGGCTGCGCTTTCGGCGCGGCTGCTGCGGCGGGTGCGGGCGATGGTGCGGGAGCAGGTGCTGCTGCAGGCTTCGGCGCTGGCGCGGCAGATTTGGCAGAGCTGGCGCTCTCGCCATCGCCGAGCAGCACGGCGATCGGCGTGTTGACCTTCACCTTGTCGGTGCCTTCAGCAATGAGCAGCGAGCCGACCGTACCTTCGTCGACGGCCTCGACTTCCATGGTCGCCTTGTCAGTCTCGATCTCGGCAATGATATCGCCGGAGCGCACTTTCTGCCCTTCCTTCACGAGCCACTTGGCGAGCTTGCCTTCCTCCATCGTCTGGGAGAGGGCTGGCATCAGGATCTCGGTCGGCATGGTCGTTTTCCCGCTCGTCGCTCGTTGGTCTTCTGTCGGCATTCTCGATCAGAACGTGGTGCGCCGTCTACTCGGGCGCATGGCCAGCTCTGCTCTAGAGGCCTCCTGTGCGCATCATCAGATAGGCGTCATTCGGCGAGAAGCGCACCTCGCCGCCAATGACCTGCACGGAGGCCGGGCGATCGATGCGCATCTCGTGCTGAAGATGATAGACGTGCACGCCTGCCTTTTCGATCTCGGTCTGGATGGCAGCGGCGGTTGATGCATCGCCAGCGTTGAGTGCCGACGCCATGGTCAGAAAGCGCTCGGTGAAATCGGCATAGGCTGGTGCGTGCGTGAAGGTGCCGCTCATGGTCTCGCTGGTGCCGGTCGCGCCCGTGACGCTGCGAAGTGAGCCGAGCGTCGTCTCGCCGGCACGCAGCTCGATGGGCGCCGCTTCGCCGCGCTTCTTGATCGTGACCGTGCGTGTCGCGGACCGGGCCATGGATCAAGCACCCTCCACAGCGGGCGGCGGATCGTAGGGCCAGAGCGCGCCAAGAGAAAAGGAGATGGCATCGAAAGGTTCGGCGCGCACGTCGTCGTGGCCGCCGAAGGTCTTGAGTGTCTGCCAATGCTCCGCGCCACGTCCGAACACTTCGAGCGTCTTGTACTCGGGATCAAGGTACCAGAGATGGCCGACGCCAAAGTCGTGATAGATATCGAATTTGATCGTTCGATCGTGGATCGCCGTGCTTGGCGACAGCACTTCGCAGGCCCAGTCAGGGGCTATTGTGATACCGACTTCCTCGGGCATTGTCGGAAGCCGCTCGCGCCGCCACGCTGCCAGGTCCGGAACCACGACATGCTCGCCGAGGTGCAGTTCGGGTTCGACGATAAAAATCCAACCACCAGGTCCTCCGCCAC
Source organism: Pseudomonadota bacterium (assembly GCA_023430315.1). Lineage (GTDB taxonomy): Bacteria > Pseudomonadota > Alphaproteobacteria > Rhizobiales > Hyphomicrobiaceae. Next base: position 16,537 of record JAEZAW010000054.1, read on the forward strand.
CGCCTTTCTGGAAAGGGCCACCTAACTCCACGCCAAGCGCCGCACTGGCAATCCCATGCCTCGGTCGCGGCCGCGGATGCGTCACCAACTCACCGCCGAGGATTTCCGCCACCAGGTTCGACGGCACGGCTTCGAGATCGGCGTAGGTCGCCGGTCTTTTGCGTGGCTTTGCCGTGGTGGTCATTCGATCAGCAGCCTTCCAAGCTGGTTTCCTACGCCATGACCGACTTCACCGCCGCGACGACCTGGTCGGCGTTCGGGAGGGCGAGTTTCTCGAGGTTCGCGGCATAGGGCATCGGCACATCCGCGCCGGAAACCTTGGCCGGCGGCGCGTCGAGATAGTCGAAGGCCTGGATGGCCGCCTGCGCGCAGATCTCCGAGCCGATCGAGCACACGGGCCACGCTTCTTCAACCGTAACGATGCGGCTCGTCTTCTTGATCGACGTAATGATCGTGTCCCAGTCGATCGGGCGCAGCGAGCGAAGATCGATCACCTCGGCTTCGATGCCTTCCTCGGCGAGCTTCTCGGCGGCCGCGAGCGCGTAGTGCATCCCGCGCGCGAAAGAGACGATCGTGACGTCGCGGCCTTCACGCGCGATGCGCGCCTTACCGATCGGTACGAGCCAGTCCTCGACCTTAGGTACCGGGCCGCTCATGCCGTAGAGAAGCTCGTTTTCGAGCACGAGCACGGGGTTCGGATCGCGGATCGCGCTCTTGAGAAGGCCTTTGGCATCGGCTGGGTTCGATGGGCACACGACCTTCAGACCGGGTACGTGCGCGTACCACGACGAATAGCACTGCGAGTGCTGGGCGGCGACGCGGGCGGCCGCGCCGTTCGGCCCACGAAACACCATCGGCGCGCCCATCTGGCCCCCCGACATGTACAGCGTCTTGGCGGCGGAGTTGATGATCTGGTCGATCGCCTGCATGGCGAAGTTCCAGGTCATGAACTCGACGATCGGCTTCAAGCCTGCCATCGCGGCGCCGACGCCGATACCTGCAAAGCCCTGCTCGGTGATGGGCGTGTCGATAACGCGGCGTGCACCGAACTCGTCGAGCAGGCCCTGGCTGACTTTGTAGGCGCCTTGATACTGCGCCACTTCCTCGCCCATGAGCAGGACGTCCGGATCGCGGCGCATTTCCTCGGCCATGGCGTCGCGCAGAGCTTCGCGCATGGTCTGGGCGATGAACTCGGTGCCGGGTGCGACGCTCGTGTCTGCGAGCGCAGGGGCCGCAGGCGGTGGCGGTGCTACCGGCGCTGCGGGCACAGCGCTCACGGGCGCGGCGGGTGCTGCCTGCTGGGGTGCGGCCTTCGGCGGCGCGCTCGGCGGTGCGGCGCCGTTCCCTTCGCCTTCGCCCAGTACGACGGCGATGGGCGTATTGACCTTCACGTTCTCGGTGCCTTCGGCGATCAGCAGCTCGGACACCGTACCTTCATCGACGGCCTCGACCTCCATGGTCGCTTTGTCGGTCTCGATCTCGGCGATGATATCGCCGGGTTTGATGCGGCTGCCGCTTTTCACGAGCCATTTGGCAAGTTTGCCCTCTTCCATGGTCGGAGAGAGCGCCGGCATGAGGATCTGAGTGGCCATGGTGGTCGGTTCGTCCCTGATGCTTCCGTCGGCGTCGCTTCAGCCGAGTGTCCCGATTCCGAAGTTCGCTACAGCTCGATGCTGGCCTTCCGAGCGAACTTCGGAATCAATAAGGGACACTCGGATCATTGATTTGCTAGTGTGATTCAGATCGAGAAATTCGCTCGATACCGTGCACAGAGAGATGGCGAATTTCTCGATCATCACACTAGAGGCACTGCTTGTTGTTCGATCGACTTCGTGATGTCGGAGACGGTCTCTCCGGTATGCTTGGTTTGGGCCGGCTCGACGAGTACGACCCAGCACTCGTCGGCGGCGAATGGATTGTGCTCGACGCCCATGGGCACGACGTGGAAGTCGCCCTCACGCAGAACGACATCCGGACGATCGCGGTAGCGTATGGTCAGCGCGCCGCGATGCACGAGAAAGAATTCATCCTCGTCGGCGTGGGCGTGCCAGACGAACTCGCCCTTGACCTTGGCCACTTTCACGTACTGCCCATTGGCCGTCGCGACGACGCGCGGCGACCAGAATTCCGTGAGCTGGCCGAAGGCCGCGTCGAGATTTCGTTGGCGCAAGGTCTCACCCATCGCAGGCCCTTACGCCGGGATCAGCACGTCCGTCCAGAGCTCGGACGGATCGGGTTCGGAATCATGCTGGGCGAAGTCGGCAGCAGCATTGACGATCGTGCGGATCTCGCCGTCGATCTTCTTGAGATCGTCCTCCTGCATCATGCCGGCTTCGAGCATGCGCCGGCGCACGCGCTCGATCGGGTCGCGCTCCTCGCGCACGCGCTCCACTTCCTCGCGCGTGCGGTACTTGGCCGGGTCGGACATGGAATGGCCGCGATAGCGGTAGGTCAGCATTTCGAGAATGCACGGGCCTTCACCGGCGCGGGCGCGCTTGACGGCGCGCTCGCCGGCCGCGCGCACGGCACGCACGTCCATGCCGTCGACCTGCTCGCCGGGAATGTCGAAGGAAGCGCCGCGGCGCGAGAAATCCGTTGTCGCCGACGAACGCTCGATCGCGGTGCCCATGGCATAGCGGTTGTTCTCGATGATGAAGATCACCGGCAGGTGCCAGAGCTTCGCCATGTTGAAGGTCTCGTAGACCTGACCCTGGTTGGCGGCGCCGTCGCCGAAGTACGTGAGGCAGACATTGTCATTGCCGCGATACTTGTTGGCGAAGGCGAGCCCCGCGCCGAGCGGCACGTTGGCGCCGACGATGCCGTGGCCGCCATAAAAATTCTTCTCCTTGGAGAACATGTGCATGGAGCCGCCCTTGCCGCGGGAGTAGCCCCCTTGGCGGCCGGTCAGCTCGGCCATGACACCCTTCGGGTCCATGCCTGTTGCGAGCATGTGGCCGTGATCGCGATAGGTGGTGATCACCTGGTCGCCCGGTTTGATCGCCATCTGCATGCCGACGACGACCGCTTCCTGCCCGATGTAAAGATGGCAGAAGCCGCCGATGAAACCCATGCCGTAAAGCTGGCCCGCCTTCTCCTCGAAGCGGCGGATCAGCAACATCTCGCGATAGGCGGTCAGCTCTTCATCGCGGGTAAACTGTACCGGCGAGCCGGCGCCCGGGATCAGGCCATTCGCTGTGTGGCTCGTGGCGGCCATGCAACCTCCCTGCTCATCATCCATCTCGGCGCCGATTGTGACTTAAGCGCTCAGGATGACTACTAGCCGACGAGGGCCAAGCTGGCCAGAGCGTTGACTATGTTCGGTCAATTCATCGGAGGGCTGCCCACGGCCATTGTGCGCTGCCGCAAAATCGTGGGCGTCCTTTGTGCGTCAGCCTAGATACTCGACCGCGGAGGTCCAGAAGCGTAATGACGTGGTTGACCAGCCGCCTGGGCGGCGTTGCGGGGATCGTATTCCTCGATTGGGCGGCGGAGAGCCCGGCAGTCGATGCAAAGCGGCGACGTTTCGACATCCACAGAGCGGGGCAGGCGGTGGGGGCATAAGCTCAGCGCCTGGCGCGGGCGGCGTCAGGTCTCGCCGGGGTGGACGATCGCGGTCGGCTTCATTGTCGCACTTGTGGCGCTGCCGGTCGCGGCGATCACCGTGCTGGCCCTCTCGTCGGGCTTCGAGACGTGGCCGCACCTCGTCCGGACGATCCTGCCGAATGCGCTCGCGACGACGCTGACCGTCATGGCCGGCGCTGCCGTCACCACGCTCGTCGTCGGGGCTGGGACGGCCTGGATCATCACCATGTACCGCTTTCCCGGGCGTGGGCTCCTCGATCGGCTTCTGGTGATCCCGCTCGCGGTGCCGACGTACATCGTCGCCTACTGCTATGTCGATCTGCTCGGCTATGCGGGGCCTGTGCAGGGCGCGCTGCGCGCGTACTTCCATTGGCGAACGCCGCGCGACTACTGGTTCCCCGACGTCCGCTCGACGAGTGGCGCCATTTTCCTGCTCTCGAGCGTGCTCTACCCCTATGTCTATCTCGCCGCACGGGCGAGCTTCGTACAGCAATCCATCTGCGTGCTCGAAGTCGCGCGCACGCTCGGGCGCACGCCCTGGGGCGCGTTCATCGGTGTCGCGTTGCCGCTGGCACGGCCGGCGCTCGCGGCCGGTGTCGCGCTCGTGCTGATGGAGTGCCTCAATGATCTGGGCGCCGTGCAGCACCTCGGCGTCGAGACTCTTTCGGCAGCGCTCTATGCAACCTGGCTGCAGCGCTCGAGCCTCGGCGGGGCGGCGCAGATCGCGCTCGCAGCGGTCGCCCTCGTGCTGATCCTGTTTGCGATCGAGCGTCACGCGCGCGGGCGAAAACAGTTCCATCACACGACAGGGCGTTACCGCTCGATTCCGTTCTCCGCGCTTTCGGGCTGGTGGGCAGCGGGCGCGATCGTCGTCTGCCTCATTCCGTTCATTGCGGGCTTTGTGCTGCCGTGCCTCGTGCTGGCCTACAACGCCCTCCATTTCACCGATGATGCCGGCTGGGCCGCGCTCTCGAAGGCCGCGTGGAACAGCGTGCTGCTGGCCGTGCTCGCGGCCATCGTGACGGTTGTGCTTGCGGTCATCCTTGCTTATGCGCGCCGCATTGTGGGCGGGGCCTTCATCCGGCTTGCGGTGCGCCTTGCGAGTGTCGGCTATGCGCTGCCCGGAACGGTCCTGGCGCTGGGCCTGCTCATCCCGCTCGCTGCCTTCGACAACCGGCTCGATGCGCTGTCACGGGCGCTGTTCGGGCTGCCGCTCGGCCTGCTTCTCACGGGAACGCTATCGGCGCTGGTGCTGGCCTTCGCGATCCGATTTCTTGCCGTATCGCTCGGTGCCATCGAGGCCGGCATGGAGCGCGTCTCGCCGAACCTCGATGCGGCGGCCCGCACGCTCGGTGCCACGCCGCTTTCGACCATGGTGCGCGTGCACCTGCCGCTGCTGCTGCCGGCGCTGGGGAGTGCCGGTCTCCTCGTGTTCGTCGATGCCATGAAGGAGTTGCCGGCGGCGCTTCTCTTGCGGCCCTTCAATTTCGAGACGCTGGCGACGCACGTCTACAGTCTTGCCTCGCTCGAGCTGTTCGAGAGCGCAGGTGCCGGCTCGCTGATGATCGTGCTGGTCGGCTTGCTGCCCGTGCTGGCGCTGCACCAGGCGATTGCATCGGGCCGCTCGGGGCAGGGGAGTCCGCGTCGTGCCGCTCCCAACGCGTCGCCGAATACGGCGACAAGTCCATAAGAGACGGGCGGCCGTTGTCAGGCAGGAGGCATTCTGCCGGTGCGGATGGAATACGCGACTGCGTGCCTGTCATTCTGCTCGGCTTGGCGCGCGGCCGACTCATAGTCGTATGGCACAGCGTGCAACGCGGCGGCCCACCCGTCGGAACGCAACTCGACGATCGCGTAGCGCGCGTGTGGCGTGCCGGCTTCCATGACATGCGGGACCGGCGTGCTGTCGCGATAGCCCGGCATTCCGACGCTGCCGGGGTTTACGATGAGAATACCGGCGACGCTCGCTATACGGGGTGTGTGCGTGTGGCCGCACAAGACGACACGAGCGTCTCCGATGCCTGCGAGGCGGGGACGAATGGCTTCCTCCGTGTCCAGCATCGGGCGGCCCGAGCTCACATCTTCGAGCAGGTACTCCAGGTCACCGCCTGCTCGGCTGCCGTGGCAGGCATAGACCTGATCATCGGCGAGTGTCATGGTCTTGGGGAGATCGGCGATCCAACCAAGGTAGGC
>JAEZAW010000083.1 GCA_023430315.1 Pseudomonadota bacterium
GAAACCCAGGTCCGCTACTGGCTCGCCGGCAATCTCTGCCGGTGCACGGGTTATGACAAGATCGTACGCGCCGTCATGGACGCCGCCGCCGAGATGAGAGGAGCCTGATCATGCAAGAGCGTGTCAAGAAGCCCCAGTTCGATGTTGTCGGCACCCGCCCGATCCGTCCGGACGGCGTCGACAAGGTGACCGGCCGCGCCAAGTACGGCGCCGACCTCAAGATGGCCGGCCAGCTCGTCGGCAAGGTGCTGCGCTCGCCGCACGCCCACGCGCGCATCAAGTCGATCGACACGTCGAAGGCGGCCGCGATGCCTGGCGTGAAGGCGATCGTCACAGCCGAGGACTTTCCCAAGCAGGCTTCGGAATTCGTTCCGGCCGGCGAGGGCGTCGTCAACTATCGCGACATCTCGAACAACGTGATGGCTCGCGAAAAGGTCCTCTATGAAGGCCATGCAGTGGCTGCCGTTGCTGCACTTAATGAGAAAGCAGCAATTGCCGCTCTCGACGCGATCAAGGTCGAGTACGAAATTCTGCCGCACGTCATCGACGAGATCGAAGCGATCAAGCCCGGCGCACCGATCCTGCACGACGACATGATCACCATCGGCGCCAACCCGCCGCCGACCAAGGCTTCGAACATCGCCAAGCGCGTCGAGTTCAACCTCGGCGACACGGCAAAGGGCTTCGCCGAGGCGGATCTCATCGTCGAGCGGGAGTTCAAGACCAAGGCTGTCCACCAGGGCTACATCGAGCCGCACGCCTGCCTCGCGTCGGCCTCTGAGGACGGCTCCGCCGAGCTCTGGGTGACGACGCAGGGCCACTGGGTCGTGCGCGCCTACTGCGCGAAGCTGCTCGGCTGGGACATCGGCAAGATCCGCGTGACCTCGTCGGAAATCGGTGGCGGTTTCGGCGGCAAGACCGTCGTGTACCTCGAGCCGCTGGCGCTGGCGCTCTCGAAAAAGTCGCGTCGACCGGTGAAGATGGTCATGAGCCGTGAGGAGGTCTTCAAGGCCAGCGGCCCGACCTCCGGCGGCACGGTCAAAGTGAAGATGGGCGTCAAGAAGGACGGCCGCATCACCGCAGCCGAGGGCGAGATCACGCTGCAGGCAGGTGCGTTCCAGGGCAGCCCCGTGCAGCCCGCCTGCATGTGCGCCTTCGCGAACTACGACCTCGAGAACGTGAAGGTCACGGGCTACGACGTCGTGTCGAACCGACCGAAGGTCGCGGCCTATCGCGCGCCGGGCGGCCCGATCTCGACCTACGGCGTCGAAAGCGTTGTCGACGAGATCGCCGAGAAGCTCGGCATGTGCCCGATCGAGCTTCGCCTGAAGAACGCCGCCAAGGAAGGCACACGCGCAGCCTACGGCCCGAAGTTCGGCCCCGTCGGTCTCATCGAGTGCCTCGAAGCGGCTAAAGAGAGCGATCACTGGAAGGCACCGCTCGGTCCCAACCAGGGTCGCGGCGTCGCGGCCGGCTTCTGGTTCAACATCGGCGGCGAGACGACCGTATCGCTGCAGCTCAACGAGGACGGCACGCTCACCCTGATGGCGGGCACGCCCGACATCGGAGGTCTGCGCGCCTCGCTCTGCATGATGGCGGCTGAAGAGCTGAAGGTCGACGTCAACAAAATCCGCCCGATCATCGCGGACACGAGCTCGCTCGGGTACAACTTCCTCACCGGCGGCAGCCGCTCGACTTTCTCGAGCGGCATGGCGACCGTCGAGGCGGCACGCTCGATCGTGAAGCAGGCGTGCGGTCGCGCGGCGAAGCTCTGGGACATCCCAGAGGAAGCCGTGACGTTCGAGGACGGCATGATCCGCCCTGCCGGCGAGAATGCCGGCAAGCACAAGCCCATGCACCTCAGTGATATCGCGAAGGTCGCGGGCAAGACCGGTGGCGCCATCGTCGGCTATGCCGCGATCAGCGCTCAGGGTGCGGCCCCGAGCTTCGGCGTGCACATTGCCGATACCGAGGTCGATCCCGGCACGGGCAAGGTAACGGTCACGCGCTACACGGCCATCCAGGATGCCGGCAAGGCCATTCATCCGGCCTATGTCGAAGGGCAGTACCAGGGCGGCGCCGTGCAGGGCATCGGCTGGGCGCTCAACGAGGAGTACATCTACGGCGCTGACGGCAAACTGCAGAACGCCGGCTTCCTCGACTATCGCATCCCAGTCGCGTCCGACCTGCCGATGATCGACACGGTCATCGTCGAGGTTCCGAATCCGCGCCACCCGTACGGCGTGCGCGGCATCGGCGAGACCCCGATCGTGCCACCCATGGCCGCGATTGGCGCCTCGGTCCGCCGCTCTTCGGGTGTGCGCTTCTTCGAGCTGCCGATGTCGCCGCCGAAGGTGCTGAAGGCCATGAAGGCTGCCGGCAAGGCGTGATGGGCGCAAGGCCGTTACGCATGTGAAATGACATCAGGCCCGCACACGACCGTGCGGGCCTGATTGCATAGATGGGAGTGAAGCCATGGCCCACGTCACGCTGATCGGGAATCTGCGCCAGTACACAGGCGACGTGACGGAGCTCCATGTCGAGGCCGGCACGATACGCCAGCTCTTCCGCAAGCTCGGCGAGAAATTCCCCGAGTTGGCGCCGCATCTGGAAGAGGGGCTTGCCGTCGCGATCGACGGCCAGATCTATCAGGATGCGCTGCTCGAGCCGATCGGCGACGACGCCGAGGTCCACATCCTGCCGCAGATCGCGGGCGGCTAAGCGACCGACTGCTGGGCGCCGAAGTCACGGCCTGGCGCCGCGTCGAAGAGCGCCTTCGTGTACTCGTGCTGCGGATTGCGGAAGACGTCTGTCGTCGTCCCGTGCTCGACCACCACGCCGTTCTTCATCACCGCGATGCGGTCGCAGATCTGGGCGGCGACGCGCAGATCGTGCGTGATGAACAGCACGGCGAGGTCGAACTGCTTGCGGATGCTGTCGAGCAGCTCGAGCACTTGCGCCTGCACCGACACGTCGAGCGCTGAGACGGCCTCGTCCGCGATGAGCAGCGTCGGCCCCATGGCGAGCGCGCGCGCGATGCAGATGCGCTGGCGCTGACCGCCGGAGAACTGGTGCGGATAGCGATCGAGCGCGTCGGGGGAGAGGCCCACGAGCCCCATCAGCTCACGCGCCTTCTCCTGCGCCTTCTCGTGCGTCATGCCGAAGTTGATCGGCCCCTCGACGATCGACTGGCCAACCGTCCGGCGCGGATTGAGCGAGCGATATGGGTCCTGGAAGACGATCTGGATATCGCGGCGGTAGGGCCTGAGATCTCGCTCGGCGAGATGCGCGACATTCACCCCGTCGACAACGATCTCACCCTCGGAGGGTTCGATCAGTCGCGCGATGCAGCGCGCGACGGTCGTTTTGCCCGAGCCGGACTCGCCGACGATGCCGAGCGTCTCGCCCTTGCGGATGTGGAAGTTCACATCCTGCGCGGCCTTGACGATGCGCGCCTTGCGGTTGAGGAACGAACGCTTGCCGTAGACTTTCGAGAGCTGCTTCGCTTCCAGCGCCAGCTTACCTTCGACTGGCGCACGCTTCGGCGGCACGAGGCTCGGCACGGCAGCAACCAGCATTTTTGTGTAGGCCTCGCGCGGGCGCCGCAGCACCTCGTCGCGCGTGCCCTGCTCGACGACGCGGCCGTGCTGCATGACGACCACGCGGTCAGCGATCTCGGACACGACACCGAAGTCGTGAGTGATGAACATCACACCTGTATTGCGGCGCGACTGCATTTCCTTGATGAGCTTCAGGATCTGCGCCTGCGTGGTCACGTCGAGCGCCGTCGTCGGCTCGTCGGCAATGAGAAGGGCCGGATCGAGGATCAGCGCCGCGGCAATCATGATGCGCTGACGCTGACCGCCGGAGAGCTGATGCGGATACGCGTCGATCATCAGCTCCGGATCAGGCAGCTTGACCGCATGCATGATCTCCAGAACGCGCTGGCGCTGCTCGGTCGCCGAGAGCTTGGTGTGGATCTCGAGCACCTCGGCGATCTGCTGCCCTACGCGCTGCACGGGATTGAGCGCCGTCATCGGCTCCTGGAAAATCATGCCCATGCGTGTGCCGCGAAGCGCGCGTAGGCGATGGATCGTCGCCTTGGTCGTGTCCTCGCCCTGCAGCAGCGTCTCGCCGCCCGTCACGACGAGATCGCGCTTCGGCAGCAGGCCCATGACGGCCTGCGCGGTAACGGACTTGCCGGAGCCCGACTCGCCGACAATGCAGACGATCTCGCGGGGGCCGATGTCGAAGCTGATGCCCTCGATCGCATTCTCGCGATCGGCGCCGCGCGGCAGACGCACCCTGAGATTGCGCACTGAGAGTACGGGCTCAGTCATGCCAGTGAGAATCTCTTGCATGGCCGGTCAGAACCTCTTGGCGAAGCGCGGATCGAGCGTATCTCGCAGACCGTCGCCGAGCATGTTGATCGCAAGCACCGCGAGCGCGAGCGCGATACCGGGATAGAGAATGTTGTGCGGCAGGATACGGAAGTACGTCCGCCCCTCGGCCATGATGTTGCCCCAGGTTGGCACCTCCGGCGGGATGCCGATACCGAGGAACGAGAGGATCGCCTCGACGAGAATGGCGCTGGCGCAGATGAACGTGCCCTGCACGATCAAGGGCGCCGTCGTATTCGGAAGCACGTGGCGGAACAGCAAGGTCGGCGTCGGCGTGCCGACCGTGATGGCGCTTTCGACGTAGGGCTCTTCGCGGATCGAGAGAACGACCGAACGGACGAGCCGCACGACGCGCGGCACCTGCGGAATGACGATCGCGATGATCACGGCTGGGAGGCCCGCGCGCGAGAGCGACACGAGCGCGATCGCGAGCAGGATCTCCGGGATGGCCATCAAGCCATCCATGAAGCGCATGATGATACCGTCAGCCCAACGAACGTAGCCGGCGATCATCCCGATGATGAGACCGATGAAGACGGCAATAATGGCGACCGTTATGCCGACGATGAGCGACACGCGCGCGCCGTAGACCACGCGGCTGTAGATGTCCCGTCCAAGGCTGTCCGAACCGAGGCGGTAAGTGACCTGCACGCGCTTTCCTTCATCGTCACGCATCGTGGTGACGTAGCCGGGCTTCTGGTTGCGCGCGGAAGGATTGATTTCGGCCGGATCACGCGTCCCAAGGAACGGCGCGAGGATGGCGATGATGAGCATGAACAACGCAATGGAGCCGCCGAAGATGACGCTCGGGTTGCGCAGCACGGTCGACCAGACGGAACGGCGTCTGCGAACCGGCGGAGCTGCGTCGATGGTGGCCATCAATAGCGGATCCTGGGATCGAGGAACGTGTAAGCGACATCAACCAGCAGGTTGATGAGCACATAGGCTAACGAGAAGAGAAGGATCACGGCCTGGATGGTCGGATAGTCGCGCGCAAGCACGGCATCGACCGTGAGCAGGCCGAGCCCCGGCAGCGTGTACACCGACTCCGTCACGACGACGCCACCGATCAGGATGGCGATGGTAAGGCCGATGATGGTGAGGATCGGCACCGCCGCATTTGCCAGTGCATGGCGGACGAGAACCTTGATCTCGGTCTGGCCTTTGGCGCGGGCCGTACGGATGTAGTCCTCGTTCAGAACCTCGAGGACGCTGGTCCGCGTCATGCGCGCGATGAAGGCGATGAAGACCACCGACAGCGTCATCGCGGGCAGCACCAGCCTCAGAAGCCATCCGCCGACGCCGTCTCTTATGCGCTGATAGCCCTGTACGGGGAGCCAATCGAGCGTGACTGCAAAGATATAGATGAGAATGTACCCGACGACGAACACGGGAATGGAGAAGCCCAGCACCGAGAACCCCATCACGAAGCGATCGATCCAAGTCCCGTGATTGTGGGCAGCGATCACGCCAAGCGGCACCGCGATCAGCACCACGAGGAGGATCGTTACGATCGATAGCGAGAGCGTCGGCTCGAGGCGTTCACCGATCAGCTCGGCAACCTGCTTCTTGTAAAAGAAGCTTTCGCCGAAATCGCCCTGCAGGACGCCGGTGATCCAGATGATGAACTGCTTGAGGATCGGCTCATTCAGGCCAAGCCGCTCGCGGATCAACTCGATCTGCTGAGGATTTGCATAGTCGCCGGCGATGATCGCGGCAGGATCGGACGGCGTGAGCCGCAGCATGAGGAAGACAAGCACCGCCACGATCGCCAGCACCGGCAATGTGGAAAGGACCCGCCGGAGAATATAGCCGCCCATGGAATTCCTGATCTGTGCTCTGCAAACTGCCGAGACGGGCGTTAACCGACCGCCACGCTGTATTCCCGGCGAGCCCGCCGGGAATACAATACGTGACCTGCCCCATTATTCAATTGTGATATTCCAAAGCACCGGGGCGGGAGCCGGAACGACACCCTTCACATTGTTCCGCAGTGCGCCGTGGTTATAGAACTGGCCCAGATGAGCGTGCGTCGGATACTCGGCGACACGCTTCTGGATGGCCTCGACAATGGCCTTTTGCTTGGCGGGGTCGACCTCTTTCGCGAAGTCATCCCGCAGCTTCTCGATCTTTTCATCGCAGGGCCACCCGAACATCGCCTTGTCGCAAGCAGCGTTCACGAAGCCCGCCATAACCGGATTGAGCAGATCGCCGGCGACCCATGACGTTAGAAAGGCGTGCCAGCCGCCCGCCGCTGGCGGATCCTTCTTGACGCGCCGGGCGACGACCGTCTGCCAGTCCATGGACTGCATATCCACCTTGAAACCCGCCCGCTCCATGAGCGACTTAGCGACGGGCGCGAGGTTGGTCAGCGACTGGTTGTCGGTCGACTGCATGAGCACGATCGGCGTGCCGTCGTACTTGGCCTCGGCGAGCAGCTCGCGCGCCTTCTTGAAGTTCGACTCGAGCATGTCCTCGAAGCCGACCTCGGTGCCGAACGGCGTACCGCAGACAAACAGGCCCTTGCAGACCTTGTAGTACTCTTCGGCACCGACGGTCGCCTTCAGGAAATCTTCCTGATTGAAGGCATGCAGGACCGCCTGACGTACCTTCGGGTTGTCGAAGGGCTTGTGCAGGACGTTGAAGCGGAACGTGTACTGGCTCCCGAGCGGGTTCCAGTTGAACATATAAATGTCTTTGCTCTTCTTGATCAGCGGGTGGAGGTCGTGCGGCGGTGCCTCGATATAGTCCACCTCGCCGGCGAGGAGCGCGTTGACGGCCTGCTGATGATCGCGGATCGGCAGCCACTCGACGCGGTCGACCTTCACGACCTTGCCACCCGTCGTGCCTGACGGCGGCTCCGAGCGCGGCTTATAAGCGTCGAACTTCACGTAGACGATCTTGCTGCCGGGGACCCACTCGTCGCGCTTGAAGACGAACGGACCTGAGCCGATGAACTCCTCAATTTGTTTGTTCGGATCGCCTTCGGCGACGCGCTTCGGCATCATGAAGGGCACGTTCGAGGAGGGCTTGCCGAGTGCCAGCAGCACCAGACCGGTCGGCTCCTTGAGCTTGATCTCGAAGGTCTTGGCGTCCTTCGCCTCGATCGAGGCGACGAAGGACATCATCTTCTGGCCCATCGAATCCTTCGCTGCCCAGCGCTTGATCGAGGGAATGACGTCGGCGGTCGTGACCGGCTGACCATCGTGCCAGGAGAGGCCGTCCCGCAGCGTCATGGTCCAGGTGAGCTTGTCGTCGGACAGCTTGTAGCTGTCGATCATCTGCGGCTTGATCTCGCCCTTGTCGTCCATGCCGAAAAGAGTGTCGTAGACCATATAGCCGTGGTTGCGGACGACGTACGCGGTCGTCCAGATCGGGTCGAGAATCTTGAGATCGGAGTGGGGGACGAACCGCAGGCTCTTCTGCGCAGACGCCTCCGACATGGAAAATGGAACTGCGGCCGCCACCGCAACTGCGGTCAGCGCACGACGCATAGTGCTCATTCAGGAACTCCCTTCGGGGTCGATACTCGCCAAGTTTCAAGGGCGGAATCTAAAGCTGGTGGCGCGCATTATGCCCGCTGCCCCCGTCGGGAAGTCAAACGCTGCACCGCACAAATTGTGGTCATTAATGCTGGTAGAAGCGGCACTTAGTGCGCGAAAGGTTAGGTGTGCGATGCGAAATGAAAACGGCCGAGCAAAACCGCTTGGGGTCTTGCTCGGCCGCTGGTGATGGTTCGGCGCAGTCACGCACCGAGACAGTTACTCGATCGAGATGTTCCAGAGAACCGGCGCCGGCGACGCGACGACGCCTTTCACGTTCTTGCGCAGCGCACCGTAGTTGTACCACTGGCCCAGATGAACGTGCGTGGGATACTCGGCGACACGCTTCTGGATGGCTTCGACGATGGCCTTCTGCTTGGTCGGGTCGACCTCCTTGGCGAAGTCGTCCCGCAGCTTCTCGATCTCCTTGTCGCAGGGCCAGCCGAACATGGCCTTATCACAGCCCGCATTCAGGAAGCCCGCCATAACCGGATTGAGCAAGTCACCCGCCACCCACGATGTGAGGAACGCGTGCCAGCCGCCAGCCTCCGGCGGGTCCTTTTTCGCGCGACGGGCAACGACCGTCTGCCAGTCCATGGACTGCATATCGACCTTGAAGCCCACCCGCTCCATCAGCGACTTGGCGACCGGGGCTAGATTGGTCAGAACCTGGAGATCGGTCGAGTGCATGAGCACGATGGGCGTGCCGTCGTACTTGGCCTCGGCGAGAAGCTCGCGCGCCTTCTTGAAGTTCGACTCGAGCTTGTCCTCCATGCCGGCGCTGGTCTCGAACGGTGTGCCGCAGATGAACATCGCCTTGCAGAGCTTGTAGTACTCTTCAGAGCCGACGACGGCCTTCAGAAAGTCCTCCTGGTTGAAGGCATAGAACAGTGCGGCGCGCACCTTCGGATTGTCGAAGGGCTTGTGCAGGACGTTGAAGCGGAACGTGTACTGGTTCCCGAGCGGGTTCCAGTTGAACATGTAGTGGTCTTTGCTCTTCTTGATCAGCGGGTGGAGGTCGTGCGGCGGCGCCTCGATGTAGTCCACCTCACCGGCGAGCAGCGCATTGACGGCCTGCTGATGATCACGGATCGGCAGCCACTCGACACGGTCCACCTTTACGACCTTGCCACCCGTCGTGCCTGACGGCGGCTCCGAGCGTGGCTTGTAGCCCGCAAACTTCGTGTAGACGATCTTGCTGCCTGGCTGCCACTCGTCGCGCTTGAAGACGTAGGGACCCGAGCCGACGAACTCCTCGATCTGCTTGTTCGGGTCCGTCTCGGCGACGCGCTTCGGCATCATGAACGGCACGTTCGAGGAGGGCTTACCGAGCGCCAGCAGCACCAGACCGGTCGGCGACTTCAGCTTGATCACGAAGGTCTTGGCGTCCTTGGCGTCGATCGAGTCGACGAAGGACATCATCTTCTGACCCATCGAATCTTTCGCCGCCCAGCGCTTGATCGAGGGAACGATGTCGGCGCTGGTGACCGGCTGGCCATCGTGCCAGGTGAGACCGTCGCGCAGCGTCATGGTCCAGGTGAGCTTGTCGTCCGACAGCGTATAAGTGTCGACCATCTGCGGCTTGATCTCGCCCTTGTCGTCCATGCCGAAAAGGGTGTCGTAGACCATGTAGCCGTGATTGCGGACCACGTAGGCCGTGGTCCAGATCGGATCGAGGATCTTGAGATCGGAGTGAGGGACGAAGCGGAGCGTCTTCTGGGCATTCGCAACAGTCGCAAGCAAAGGAATAGTGGCGGCCGCCGTCAGTACGGCAAGCGCGCGACGCATTGTGCTCATTATGAGCCTCCCCTTTCGTTGATACTTCTTCCACCAGCCGGCTACACCACAAGCCGGCTGTCGAAACCGATTAGGATGGGCGTTACGGCCCTAGACGCATCGATATGACGACGGCTCGACACACAAAGTCAAATGCGCCGCAGCCTGAAACAGCGCCACTCCTGTCGGGATTGCGACCCGGCTGAGCGACCCGTGTCACACGCCATAGGTCGCAAAACTGGCCGACCATCCTTCAGGCCGAGACGCGCCTTTGCGGGATTTTAACCTTTACCGTTTCATAACAAGAGCCAGGGTTTTCCCGGAAAAGGCCACGTTCCGGGTCTAGGTTCATCGAGCTCACCACTGAAACCGGTGTCGCGTTGACGGGGGTTAGTCGTCATGTTTCAGGCAGGTGCAGGTAGCCGGGAGGCTTTCCGGCTGCGTGCGTTCATGCGTTTGCAGGCCGTCGTGCTCGCCTTTGCTGCGGGCATGGGCATGGGGGAAGCCGTCGCGCAGTCGGCGCTGGCAGCCGCCCAGACCGAAATCGCCGCCGCTGTCCCGATCCCGCCATCACCAGCCGAAGCCCCCAAGAAAACCCGCTTCGTGATAGCACTCGAGCGCCGGGTTGACTATCAGGTCCAGTCGCTGCCGAACCCCAACCGGGTGATCGTCGATCTGCCGACCGTCAAGCTGCAGCTTCCGCCATCACTCGCCGGCCATCCCGTCGGCATCGTGAGCGGCTTTCGCGCCGGACTCGGCGCGCCGGGCAAGATGCGGGTGGTGATCGACGTGACCGAGCCGGTCGTGGTCGAGAAATCCGAGTTCCTCGGAGCCGGGGGCAACGGACCGATACTGCTGTCGCTCGAGATCGCGCCTGCCGCAACGGACATGAACTCGCTGCTGCAAGCCGCGGTGGCCATCCCATCGGCAGCGGTGCAGCGCGCCAGCATCTCCGGTGGAATTCAGCCGCCGGTGCCTCGTCCGGCCGAGCGGCCCGACAAGCGCGCCGCCAATTCCTACAAGCCGCTGATCGTTCTGGACCCCGGCCACGGCGGACACGATTCCGGCGCCATGCGCAATGGGACGGTAGAAAAGGACGTGGTCCTCGCCTTCGCGAAGACGCTCCGCGACCAGCTTCGCGCCAGCGGTAGTTACCGCGTCGCCATGACCCGTGAGGACGACACGTTCGTGCCCCTCGAGGAGCGCCGCGAATTCGCGGAAGAGCGCAAAGCGGCCCTGTTCATCGCTATTCACGCCGATTACGCGACGGCGCGGGCACGCGGTGCGACGATCTATTCGCTGCGCGATGCAGTCGCCAACAACCTCGCAGCGTCCGCCCGCCGTGAGAGCGCGAACGACGCCCTGTCCGAAAGCGAGCTCTCGTCGCTGAAGTCTATCGGGCGGCAGGGTCCGGCCGTAAAGAGCATTCTCGCCGATCTTGCCGGCCGTGAGGTCGAGTCGACCCGTGATCGCACAGGTCTCTTCGCGCGCGCCGTGATCGAGAACATGGGCCGCAGCACCAATATGAACGAGAATCCGGATCGCAACGCCGCGTTCCAGGTTCTCCTGACGGCCAAGGTGCCGGCGGTGCTGATCGAGCTCGCCTATGTGACGAACAGCGCCGATGCCGCGCAGCTCCGCTCGGAAGAATGGCGGCGCAATGTCGCCCGCTCGATCCGCTCGGCGATCGACAATTACTTCAGCCATCAGGTCGCGCGCCTGCCCATGTGAGGCCGCGCGGCCTTTCAGCCTTCGTCGTGGAATACATCCACGCGCAGAGCCGTCAGGATCTCGCCGGGCGAAGCATCCGCCGGCAGGGCGTGGAAATCAGCTTCGCGCGTCAGTGCCGGCTCCAGCAGCCGATGGAATTCCTGCCGCTCGACCTCGATGGTCCCGAACTGGCGCAGATGGTCGGTGACGAACTGCGTGTCGAGCAGCGTGAAGCCGCCAAAGGCCAGCCGGGCGCAGAGATAGACCAGCGCGACCTTGCTCGCGTCGCGCTCCGTCGAGAACATGCTCTCGCCGAAAAAGGCGCCGCCGAGGGCGACGCCATAGAGGCCGCCGACGATCCGGCCGTCGCGCCAGGTCTCGACGGTGTGGCAGTGCCCCTGTGCGAAGAGGGCGCCGTAGAGGCTGCGGATGCGTGCATTGATCCACGTCGAGCGGCGACCCGCCTTCGACGCGGCGCAGCCATCGATCACGGCCTCGAAGTCGCTATTGATGCGAACCTCGAAAGTCCCCTGTCGTACGGTCTTCGCGAGTCGGCGCGGCACATGCACGGCGTCGAGGGGCAGGATGCCCCGCGCCTGCGGCTCGATCCAGTACAGCGCGGGATCGTCCGCGCTCTCGGCCTTCGGGAAAATGCCGCATGAATAGGCCTTGAGCAGGACCTGGGGCGTGATCTCGATCGTAATGTCGTTGTGGGACGCCATGGGCGCTCAGTCCGTACCGCTCCTTTTGGAGTAGTTCTAATCGCCCCGGAGGGCAAGAGCGAGGCAGCGGGCAAGCGCTCTGCGCCATTCAATATCCTTTACGCCAGACCTGTCGCGCAATTTCCACACCCCGTGCGCTGTCTCAGCGGTCCGCCGAATGTCGCATTCTTCAGATAGTCGCTTGGTCGGATACTCTGAGCCGATTTTGCGGGGGACATGCGATGAGTCGCTTTTTCATGGTGCTGATCATGCCGCTGGTGGGTCTCGCGGCATGGCATGGCGGACCCGTCAGCAGAGCCTCCCTCGGTATCACGGTCGAGAACGCCGCCCCTGCCGTCTGCAAGGCGCCAGTGATCCCCGATCTGCGGCAGGCTGCTTCGAGCGGCCCCGAGGCCGGATGCGATGACCCTGATGGCTGCGAGAACAAGGAATACGTCTCCGCGACCTTCCTCCCGTACGCCATCGCCAGCCTCAATGCTTATGGCGGGACCGGTCGCGAAGCCGGCGACCTCGTAAAATTCGAGCCAACCTGGAAAGTCGTCGGCGAGCCGGTGACCGACCCGAGCGGCCTCGGCTACATGGTCTTCACGCGGACGGTCGACAACGAGGACCACGTGCTCGTCGCTTTTCGCGGCACTGACCAGATCGGCGGCGACGGCTGGGCGGAATTGCTGCCGACGCCGACCGACGCGCTCGCCAATGCCTCCTGGGTCACGCAATGGTTCAATCCCTGGGACCAGTATCGCCTGGCGCGCGACGCCTTCAAAGAGATCCGCAAGCAGGCTTTCGCGCGCGCCGAGGGGCGCGTGGTCCGCTTTCACGTGACCGGGCACTCGCTCGGCGGCGGCCTTGCCGTCCACATCGCGCGCGGCTTCCCCTGCACAGCGGCCGTGGTCTTCAACACGTCCTGCGTCACCAACCAGATCCGCTTCACCGAGCCCTATAAGGACAACCAGGTCGTCGACATCCGCGAGGATCGCGACATCCTTTCACAGACGCTTTGCGCGCCTGCGACCCTTCTCGGCTGGAACCGCAACCATCAGATCTACGGCGCCGAATGGATCCGTACGCGCCGGCGCGAGAACTTGGACGAAATGGACTTGGCGCTCCGCCAGCACGCAATCGGCGGCATGGCCTTCGCCATGGGTCGCACGGTGCTCTGCTGTGCCCAGAACCAGCGCCGCAGCTCGCACGAGTCCTGCGCGTGTGCGCCACGGGTGGTGGCCGGCGTGGAAGGCGCCAAACGCATTCTCTGCGACATGCAGCGGCGCCCGGCGCTACGTCAGGCGCGGCAAGGCACGGACGCGATCACCACGACGACACGGGAAGGGTCCCGAACAGAGCGTCGCCGCTTCCGCTATGATTCCTGCGATTTCTCGCCGATCCAGCAGGTCGAGCGCGAGTGCCGTCGCGAGTGCTGACGGGGCAGCAGGTCACGTAACAACCGGCAGCACCTCGATGTCGTAGGCGTGCGCGATGCGATCGCCCGTCGCCGGGTCTTCGAGCTCCATCTCGAAGCGCGTGGCCGGTCTGATGCCGCCGATCGCCGACATCGTCCCGCCCATCATCACGGTCCCGGCCGCGAGACCCTTGCCGCCGCTATAGCGCGCGATCAGATCGTCCGGGTGGCGCAGGCTCTTGAGCGTCCCCTCCTGGTAGAGGACGCGTTTGCCGTCGATCGTCGCGTAGGCGCGCACGATCAGGCTGTCCCAGCGCCCGGCCACATCGTCGAGACGCCAGGCAGCCGAGCCCAAGACCTTCGCGCAGAGCTGCTTCGAGAGTGCGATGCCCATGGCCTCCGCCTTGCGGTCGGTGTGGTCGGAACCGACTGTGAGCCAGAGCCCATCGTCCATGGCAAGCACGACCGGCTCGACCTCGCCCGAGGTGTCGGGGCCGAGCACCTGCAGGCGATCCACCTGCATCACGTTCGACACCACATTTCGATAGAACACCGGAACGGACGAAGGCGGCGGCACGCCGAGTGCTGCCAGCTCCTCGATATGATGCTGAAGGCCCTTTTCGTCCGTCCCCGTCCAGCCGGCGACGACAAGATTGCTGGGTGTGAAGCTTGCGCTGGTGCGGCGGCCGCCGGAGCGCTTCTCGAAGGTCAGGACAGGCATGTGGTACTCCCCGGCTTCCATGAAAGCGCGAACATCCAGCGCCGCTGCCCGATGATCAAGCCCTGATATGCAGGATGGGCCGCTTCCCTCGCGCGCGATCTCGCTCTAATACCGCGGTGCAGCCGGGCACGCCCCGGTCCCTGGGGACACTCCATGAAATATTCGATCTTCTCGGTTCTGAGGGAAGGCCTGCGCGGCGGCAAGGGCTGGACGCCGGCCTGGCGCGAGCCGGAGCCCAAGGCCGAGTACGACATCGTGATCGTCGGCGGTGGTGGGCATGGGCTGGCGACGGCCTATTACCTCGCCAAGGAGCACGGCCTGACGAACGTTGCCGTGGTCGAGAAGGGCTACATCGGCTCCGGCAATGTCGGTCGCAACACGACGATCATCCGCTCCAACTACCTGCTCCCCGACAATACCCACTTCTACGAGTGGTCGATGAAGCTCTGGGAGGGCCTCGAGCAGGACTTCAACTACAATGCCATGGTGAGCCAGCGCGGCGTCCTCAATCTCTATCACTCCGACGCGCAGCGAGATGCCTATGTCCGGCGCGGCAATGCCATGCGCCTCGCCGGCGTCGATGCTGAGTTGATCGATGCTGACGGCGTGCGCGCGATGGCGCCGTTCCTCGACTTCGAGAACGCGCGCTTTCCCATACACGGCGGCCTGCTGCAGCGGCGCGGCGGCACGGCGCGTCACGATGCCGTGGCGTGGGGCTATGCCCGCGGCGCCGACAGTCGCGGTGTCGACATTCTGCAGAACACCGAGGTGACCGGCATCCGCATCGAGGCCGGTCGCGCGATCGGCGTCGAGACGACGCGCGGTTTCATTCGCGCCGGCAAGATCGGGCTCGCGTGCGCAGGCAATTCCTCGCGCGTCGCTGCCATGGCCGGCCTCAGACTGCCGATCGAGAGCCACGTGCTGCAGGCGTTCGTCAGCGAAGGCATCAAGCCGGCCATCGATACCGTCATCACCTTCGGCGCCGGACACTTCTATATCAGCCAGTCGGACAAGGGCGGCCTTGTCTTTGGTGGCGACATCGACGGCTACAATTCCTATGCGCAGCGCGGCAATCTCTACATCATCGAGGATGTGCACGAGGCCGGCATGGCGCTCTGGCCGGCAATCGGCCGCATCAGGACGCTGCGCCACTGGGGCGGCATCATGGATATGTCCATGGACGGCTCACCGATCATCGACAAATCGCCGATTGACGGGCTCTACCTTAACTGCGGCTGGTGCTACGGCGGCTTCAAGGCGACGCCGGCTTCCGGCTGGTGCTTTGCTCACACGATCGCGCGCGACGCGCCGCACGCGTTGAACGCCGGCTTCCGCCTCGACCGCTTCGCGAGCGGCCGCCTCATCGACGAGAAGGGCGCCGGCGCCCAGCCCAATCTGCACTAAGGCATATCCCATGCGCATCCGATGCCCGTACTGCGGCGAGCGATCCAATGACGAGTTCTATGTGCTCGGAGATGCCGATGCACTGACGGCTCGGCCGAGCGGTGAGAATGCCGAGGCGTTTCACGAGTACGTCTATCAGCGGACTAATCTCGCAGGCTTGCATCGTGAGCTCTGGTATCACAGCAACGGCTGCCGACGCTGGCTCGTCGTGACGCGCGACACGCGCACACACGAGATTTCGGACGTGACCTATGCGAGCAAGCGCGGCGACGGAGAAGCCGCATGAGCAGTGCAGGGCGTCTCCCGTCCGGCGGTCAGATCTATCGCGCGCGGCCGATAAAATTCAGCTTCGATGGTCGCAGCATGTCCGGTTTCGCCGGCGACACGCTGGCCTCGGCGCTGATCGCCAACGGTATCGGCCTCGTCGGCCGCTCGTTCAAGTATCACCGTCCGCGCGGCATTCTCGCGGCCAGCAGCGAAGAGCCCAATGCCCTCGTCGAGCTGAGAACTGGTGCGCGGCGTGAGCCCAACACACGCGCGACAACCATCGAGCTGTTCGACGGCCTCGAAGCGCAGAGCCAGAACCGCTGGCCAAGCCTCGGCTTCGACATCCTGGCGTTGAATGGTCTCGTCGGCGGTTTTCTCTCAGCGGGCTTCTACTACAAGACATTCATGTGGCCGGCGGCCTTCTGGGAGAAGGTCTACGAGCCGCTCATTCGGCGCGCTGCTGGTCTCGGGCGCAGTGCCGGCGCCGAGGATCCCGACCACTACGAGAAATCGCACGCGCATTGCGATGTGCTGGTGATCGGTGGCGGGCCGGCGGGCCTCATGGCGGCGCTCACGGCCGCACGGAGCGGCGCGCGCGTGATCCTGGCGGATGAGGATTTCCTGCCCGGCGGACGGCTCAATGCCGAGCGCCAGGAGATCGACGGCGCCGCGGGCAGTGCCTGGGCTGCGACAGCGGCAGCAGAGCTGGAGTCGATGCCGAATGTGCGCGTCATGCGGCGCACGACAGTTTTCGGCGTCTATGATGGCGGCACCTACGCCGCGCTCGAGCGCGTGAACGATCACGTCGCGGTGCCGCCGCCATTTCAGCCGCGCCAGCGCATGTGGCGCATCTATGCGCGTCGCGCGATCCTTGCAGCAGGTGCCCTCGAACGGCCGCTCGTCTTCGCCAACAACGATCGCCCGGGCGTCATGCTCGCGGGCGCCGTGCGCAGCTACATCAACCGCTTTGCCGTAACTCCAGGCCATCGTCTCGCGGTGTTCACGTCATGCGACGACGGCTGGCGGACGGCCATCGATGCGGCGGCGGCCGGTATCAGCATCGAGGCTGTGATCGACAGCCGCGCGGACGCAGCGCCGACGCTCGGCGTCGAGTTGGCAAAGCACGATGTCCGCACATTCCACGGCGCGCAGGTCGTCCGCGCCATTGGTTCGCGCGCGCTACAAGCCATCGAGGTTCGCGACGCCTCCGGACGCATCAGCAGCATCTTGTGCGACGCGCTCGCCATGTCCGGTGGGTGGTCGCCGATAACGCACCTGACAAGCCACCTCGGCGGCAGACCGGTGTGGAATGAAACGCTCGCCGCCTTCGTGCCCGGCACACTGCCACCGGGCATGAGCGTGGCGGGCACCGCAAGTGGCGCGATGACGCTCGCCAAATCTCTGGCAGGTGGTCGCGAGGCCGGCGCAACCGCTGCGCGCGATCTCGGCCACTCTTCAACGGACCTCCCGCTGCCCAAGGCCGATGACGAGCCCGCGACCGTGCGCGCGCTCTGGCACGTCGCCGGTGGACGCGGTCCCGCTTTCGTCGATTTCCAGAATGACGTGACGGCGAAGGATGTCGGGCTCGCAAGCCGCGAGGGCTATCGCTCCGTCGAGCTGCTGAAGCGCTATACGACGCTCGGCATGGCGACCGACCAGGGCAAGACGTCGAACGTCAATGGTCTCGCGATCCTCGCATCTGAACGCGCGCAACCGATCGCGAGCGTCGGCACGACGCTGAATCGTCCGCCCTTTACGCCCGTCTCCATCGGTGCGCTGGCAGGCCATCACCGCGGCAAGGATTTCCGCGCGACGCGGCTGTCTCCACTGCACGAGTGGGCCAAGACGCACGGCGCCGTCTTCATCGAATCCGGCGCGTGGTTGCGCGCCTCCTGGTTCCCGCGGCCCGGCGAAAAGGACTGGCTCGAAAGCGCGTCGCGCGAGGTGCGTGCCGTGCGTTCGGCCGTCGGCCTGACGGATGTCTCGACGCTCGGCAAGATCGACATCCAAGGTCCAGATGCGGGGACGCTTCTCGATCGCGTTTACTGCAACACGTTCTCGACGCTCGCCGTCGGCAAGGCCCGCTACGGCGTGATGCTGCGCGAAGACGGCTTCGTCATGGACGACGGCACGACCTCGCGGCTCGCGCCTGATCATTTCGTCATGACCACGACGACGACCAATGCCGTCGGCATCATGCGGCATCTGGAGTTCTGCCATCAGGGCCTGTGGCCGGATCTCGACGTGCAGATGACGAGCATTTCCGAGCAGTGGGCGCAGATGGCCATTGCCGGCCCCAAATCGCGCGAGACGCTCGCGCGGATCGTCGATCGTCAGCACGACATCTCCGATGCGGCCTTTCCGTATCTGACAGCGCGCGAGATCACCATCCTCGGCGGCACGCGGGCGCGCCTGTTTCGCATCTCCTATTCGGGAGAGCTCGCCTATGAGCTGGCGGTGCCGGCGTGTGTCGGCAACGCTGTCGCTGCGGCGATCATGGAAGCCGGCACGGATCTCGGCATTCAGCCTTACGGCCTCGAAGCCATGGGCATCATGCGCATC
This sequence comes from Pseudomonadota bacterium, assembly GCA_023430315.1. Classification (GTDB taxonomy): domain Bacteria; phylum Pseudomonadota; class Alphaproteobacteria; order Rhizobiales; family Hyphomicrobiaceae. The sequence continues at coordinate 18,504 of JAEZAW010000083.1, forward strand.
GAGAAGGGTCATGTCGCCGGCAGCGAGATCAACGGCCAGACAACGGCGCGCGATCTTGGCCTCGGCAAGATGATGTCGAAAAAGAAGGACTACATCGGCCGTGTGCTCGCGGAGCGCCCGGCGCTCGTCGTGCCTGGCCGCTGGGGGCTCGTGGGATTGAAGCCGGTCGATTGGACCACGCGGATCCGCGCCGGTGCGCATTTGCTCCCAATCGGTGCGGCAGCAACCACCGCCAGCGATCTCGGCTACGTGACGTCCGTCGCGTTCTCGCCTTCGCTCGAGCGCTGGATCGGACTCGGTCTGATTGCCGGCGGCGCTGCGAAGCATGGCACACGCGTGCGCCTCGTGGATCTGCTGCGCGGCAGCGACATCGAGGCCGAGGTCTGCGATCCCGTGTTCTATGATCCGAAGGGAGAGCGTCTCCATGGCTGATCGAAAGATTGCGAGCCGATCGGCCCTCGCCGGGCTGGCGAAATCCGGAGCGCTAGGCGCGTTGAAGGGCGTTCCAGGCGTACGCATTCGCGAAATCACGAACTTCGCGGCCATAGGCATCATTGCGCGGCGTGGCCGGTCGGCCGAAGTGGCCACCATTCTCTCGCGCCATGTGGGAAGTCCGGTTGTCGACGCGGCCAAGCGCGCGGGAGTTGGTGCCCTCACCGTCACAGGCACTGCGCCCGGGCAGTGGCTTGCCGTCAGCCGCGACGCCAGAGTGTCGCTCGATCAGCTGCGCGCCGAACTCGCGGGACTTGCTGCCGTCAGCGATCAGGGTGATGGCCGTCTCATCATCGAGGTAACCGGCTCTCGTACGCGCGATGCGCTCGCGAAGGGCATTGCGATCGATCTCGATGCCAGTGCGTTCAAGGTCGGCGATGCCGCGCAGACCAGTGCGGCCCACATCGGCCTGCAGATCGCACGCATCGACGACGCGCCGACTTTCGAGATCATCTCGGCGCGCAGTACGGCCGCGAGCTTCTGGTCGTGGCTCGAAGCGTCGGCCGCTGAATACGGCATCGATGTCGCCTGAGCGGCGCGACTACCGCGAAGTAGACTTGGCGCCGGGCGGCAGTAGCGTGAACTGCAGCAGCAGATTGCGCTGGAGGAACTTGTTGAAGTTGTCGTCCGACATGATCGTGATGACGGTCTCGCCAGCGGGCGATTTGTGGACGGCAATGGCCTCCATGTTATCGATCTCGTGGCTCATATCCGAGCTGATGAGCGTCTCGCCCTCGATGATGTGGCCGGGCTTGAGCTCGTCCGCCGGAACATGACGGAGGCGCATCTTGACGCCCTCGGACATGCGAAAGCGCCGCTCCAGGATCACCACTGAACCGTCCTCCAGCGACGCCGCGCCGGTCAGAGCAAAGCCGCCGAAATCCTTGAAGGTCAGCCGCTGTGGCGCACCCTTGCCGAGCAGCCAGCCCGTGTGATTGTCGTTGGCGTCGTGCAATTCCTCCGCGAGAGCGAGGATAGCGCCGCGGCTCGGTCCGCCACGCAGGACCGTCACGGCTTCGAGGCCACTATTGCTTTTCATGCGCCGGGCCTCTTGAGGCAGCGACACAAGCGCCGTCGGACGGCCGAGCGCGCCGTCGATGATCGGGTGACGCACGAGCCGATGATTGCGCTCGAAGGCGACGAGGGCGATACCGTTCGCGAGTGTGCCGGAGAGTAGCGCTATCTCTTCCGCATCGGCATCACGCTTGCGCGTGAGCGGGCGGCCATTGAGGCCGAGGATCGGCCCCATGCGCGCCTTCTCGATGCTGCTCGGCGCCTTGCCCGAATAGGCGATCTCGGCCGAAAGCCAATGCCCCATATCCGTGACGGCCAGAAAGCGCCGTCCGTCTGGCGCGATGATGAGGCCGGAGAAACCGCCGAAGCGCTCATCCGTCGAGGTCATGACGAGGCCACCGCGAAACTGCAGGCGACCGTACTGGTTCGAGCCCGAAAGTCCGCGCTGATAGCTCTCGAGCCGGTGTGCAGAGATTTCAACGGCCGATGTCTTCTCGCTCGCCGCGGGGCTCTTCTGCTGGGCCGCGATGGGCGTCGCCGAACCGATCAGTGCGCTGGCTGCGAGAGCCGCAAATGCGAGACGCACGGCGCTGGAAGCATGCCAACGGAACATTTCTGCCCTCATGAATCGATCCCGCCAATAGAAGCCGCCATGGCTTGGAGTCAAAATGCGCCGGCATTCGGAATGCCGACGCATGAAACACGCCGCCGCACAGAGGACGTCTATCGCCGCGCACCCGCCGTGGCAGTGCGACCGCGCCCACCACCGTGAGCCGGCCCGGTCGTCTCTTCGAACAACTCGACGAGCTTGTCCGTCATCGCGCCGGCAAGTTCCGTCGGATCGGTGATGGTCACCGC
>JAEZAW010000120.1 GCA_023430315.1 Pseudomonadota bacterium
ACCCTGAACTGACGCCGGTGCGGCGCAATCTCATTCTCGTCATGGTCGTGCTCGCGACCACGCTCTACGGCACGACGCTGCTCGTCGTGTCGACCATCCTGCCGCAGATGCAGGGCTCGTTCGCGGCCACCGCCGACGAGATCGCCTGGGCCATGACGTTCAACATCCTCGCCACCGCCATCGTGACGCCGATGTCGGGCTGGCTTGCCGGCCGCTTCGGCACGCGGCGCGTTATGGTGTGGTCGCTTGCCGGCTTTACGGCCGCGACCTTCATGTGCGGCGCCGCCGACTCCCTCGAAAGCCTGGTCTTCTGGCGCATTATGCAGGGCGGCTTCGGCGCACCATCGACACCGCTCACACAGTCGATCCTGCTCACGGTCTTCCCGCGCAGCCAGCAGACGCGCGTCATGGGCATCTTCGGCTTCGGCGTCGTCCTCGGCCCGATCTTTGGCCCCGCGCTCGGCGGCATCATGGCCGAGAGCTACAACTGGCGTTGGGCCTTCTACGCGCTTGTGCCCGTCGGCGTTGCCGCCACGGTCGGCCTGCAAGCCGTGTTGCCGGACGACGAGAACGTGACCGACCGGCCGCTCGACTGGATCGGCTTCATTGCGCTCTCGATCGCGCTCGGCGCGACACAGCTCGTCCTCGCGCGCGGCCAGCGCCTCGACTGGTTCGACTCCTACGAGATCATCATCGCGACTATCGTCGCCGTCATCGGCTACTGGATATTCGTCGTCCACTGCCTGACGAGCCCGCGTCCGTTCCTCGATCCGCGTCTGCTGCTCGATCGAAACTACGCCCTCGGCCTCATTCTCGTGACCATCTACGGGATGCTCAATTTCACGCCGATGGTCCTCCTGCCGCCGCTGCTCACCGGGCCTGCCGGCTATACCGACAGCCTCGTCGGCCTTGTCGTGGGCGCGCGCGGCGCCGGCGGCTGCATCGGCTTCCTCATTGCGGGGTTTGCCGGCCGCCTCGACGGCCGCATCAGCATGATGATCGGTTTCGCGATGCTCCTCATCGCGGGCCTCTGGCTCATGCACATCGATCTCAACGTCACGTACCTGAACCTCGCGATGAACGCCGGCCTCCAGGGTCTTGCGATCGGCCTCATCTGGGTGCCGCTCACCACGGCCACGTTTGCCACCCTGCCGACCCAGCACATGGGCGAAGCGACCGCCGTCTACCACCTGCTGCGCAATCTCGGCTCGTCGTTCTTCATCTCGGTCTGCGTCGCGGAGATCGTCCGCTCGACCGGCATGAACTACGCTCATCTCACCGAGCTGCTGACGCCGTACAACAAGGTGCTCGAAATGCCCTCGGTCCTCGGCCGCTGGGATACGGAAAGCCTTAAGGGGCTGGCCTCGCTCTCCAAGGAGATGACGCGCCAGGCGACGCTGATCGCCTACCTCAATGCCTTCGGGCTCTTCACCACGGCCTGCGCCCTGACCATTCCGCTCGTCCTGCTCATGCGCGGAAAGCAGCCGAAATAGTTCGCCGGTTCGGCAACTCAGTTTTCCCACAGCGTCTGCAGCTGCGCCTCGAAGCCCTTGGCGGATGGCGCTATTGTGCAACACGCCGTCAGGCTCATCCGCGAGTGCCGCGGCAACCCACCTTTACGTCCCCGATACGTCCGTGCACACACTGGGCACACAGGCAGGGGCGGTGCGATTTCGAGCAGGAGTTTGGGACGATGTCCTACAGAGGAGACGATCTCGATCTCAAGGTGCCACCCAGCCGCCTGCGTGGCGCCCTCGGCGGCGCGGGCGAAGTAGCGCCCGGGGGCAACGCGACCCTCTGGGGCTCATCGGACGCGACCCTCTGGGTCGACGAGACGGTGCTCGCCTGCTGCAACAACGCCTTCGACCTGGCGCTCGCCTACGGCGCCGGCGAAGTCCGCCTCGCACATCTCCTGCACGCGCTCACCCGCGTCGATGCCGCCGTGCGCATTCTCGAGCAGCGCGGCATCAGCGCACCCCGGCTGCGCCAGGAGAGCGCCACGCTCATCGTGAACGAGAGCCCCGTCCCGCTCACCGGCGAGCGCAATCCGCCGCGGCGCTCTACCGAGCTCGAGGACACGCTGCGCCGCGCCGTCGATGCGGCCCGTCGCCGCGGCGCGGCCGCCGGCGTCGAAGCGGTGCTCTGCGCCCTTCTCTCGGGCAGCCGCGCCAATCCCGCGGTGGACCTACTTCGCCGCATTGCGCCCGAGCTTCTGACTGAGAGCCCGCTACCCGTCGATCCGGCGGCGCGCCTCGATCTCATCGAAGACACGCTCCGCGGCATCCACGCCGAGCTTGCCGGCGACCGGCGGCTGCTTTCCGATCTCGTGCGCGATCTCCAGCGGGAGGTTGCGGGCCAGCGCGGCGACAGCGCCAACCTTTCGACCGCAGTTCGCGATCGCATCGCCGATCTCGAACGCCACCTGCGTGCGACGCCCGAGGTCACCGACAAGCTCAACGCCATCGAGCAGGCCGTGCGCGGCGGCATGGGCGAGGGCGCGCGCACGTGGAATGCGATCCATCAGCGCCTCGAGAGCCTGGAGCAGGCTGTGCGCGCCGCTGATCCGCTCGAGCCGCTGGCGAAGCACCTCGCCGCCGTCGAGCAGGTTTTCCAGGATCGTGCGAGCGACTCCGTACGGAGCTGGGTCGCGCTCGCCGACCGCGTGCAGTCGCTCGAAAAGCTCTATCAGGCCGGCTCGACCGAGGCCGTCCGGCAGTGGAACGCCATCTCGCAGGGCAATGCCGAGATCCTGAAGTCGCTCGGCCAGAATCCGGCCGGATCGATCGATGGCGGTGCGCTCACCGAGCGCCTAGAAGTGATCGAGCGCACCGTCCGCAGCGGTCTCGGCGATACCGTGCGCTCGAACGCGCTGCTCGCCGACCGCGTCGGCGTCGTCGAACGCGTCGTCGGCACGCGCAACGACACGCAGCCGGTCATGCTGCTCGACGAGCGTCTGCGCGCGCTCGAAAGCTCACTCGAAGGACGCGCGCAGGAGACGGGTGGCCGCTGGCTCGAACTCGTCGATC
>JAEZAW010000196.1 GCA_023430315.1 Pseudomonadota bacterium
GGAGAAGGGATATGACGGAGCCAGCGGCGCGCTCCAAATCCATAAAAGACGGGGGTTCGGGGGTGTCCCCCGAGCGGGGTTGAAGGGGCGGCAGCCCCTCTCGTGGCGAAGCCACGAAGCAGGCGCGACCGAGCGCCCCTTGTGCCGACGCCCCGCAGGCGCTAGGGGTTCAGCCTTCCAACAGCACAGGCCAGAAACCGAGGCGCCATGCCCGTATCCGCGCTTATGAATGTCATGATCGGGGCCGCCCGCAAGGCCGGGCGCAGCCTCGCGCGCGACTTCGGCGAGGTGGCGCAGCTCCAGGTCTCGGTCAAGGGCCCGGCGAACTTCGTCACGGCCGCCGATCAGCGCGCCGAGGAGATCGTCTATCGCGAGCTCGCACGCGCGCGTCAGGGCTATGGCTTCCTCATGGAGGAGGGCGGCGAGATCGAGGGAGACGACAAGACGCATCGCTGGATTGTCGATCCTCTCGACGGCACGACCAACTTCCTCCATTCGATCCCGCTCTTCGCCATCTCGATCGCGCTCGAGCGCGAGGGTGAGCTGGTCGCAGGCCTCATCTACAACCCGGTGAGCGACGAGCTTTATACGGCCGAGAAGGGCAAGGGTGCCTTCCTTAATGACAAGCGGCTCCGGGTGGCGGCGCGCAAGTCGTTGCAGGACAGCGTGCTCGGGACCGGCATACCGTTTCGCGGTCGTGGTGGGTACGATCGGCATATGCGCGAGACAGGTCCGCTGATGCGCGAAGTTGCTGGTATCAGGCGCACGGGCGCGGCGTCGATCGACCTCGCCTGGACGGCGGCGGGGCGCTTCGATGGCTACTGGGAGCATGATCTGCAACCCTGGGACATCGGTGCGGGCATTGTGATCCTCAGAGAGGCCGGTGGCATTGCCACGGATGCCGCGGGGGGTGAAGAGATGTTCGACAAGGGCAGCATTGTCGCGGCCAACCCGACGATTCATAAGCTTCTTCTGGCCTCGCTGCAGAAAGCAGCGTGAGCACACGGATGGCTGCTACTTTTCCAGGCCGTGACTGGACAGTTGTTATTTTCGCCACAGTCCCAGGTTGTTTTGCCACGATCATCGAGTAGTGTCTCCCGCACGGCGTGCTGACTGCGGCGCTGTAAGCGGCTGTGTAGTGTGGCTTTGAGTGTGGGGTGGAGTTGAGAAATGGCGAGAGGGCGGCCGACTGAGCTGGCGTCCAGACGGTTGCACCGTACGCTCAATACGCCGGGACCCTTCCTGCGCGGGATGCTCGTTTTCCTGCTGATCGTGGGTCTGTGTGGCGCCGTTCTCTACCAGAAAGTCCAGCAGGCGTTCTGGGAGAATCCCTTCCTGAACGGCCTCATCCTCGCGGTGCTCGCGGTCGGTATTCTGCGCGCGTTCGGCCAGGTTATCCGCCTCTATCCCGAGATCCGCTGGGTCAATGCCTTCCGCATTGCCGATCCCGGTCTCGCGATCGAGCACAAGCCCGTGCTGCTGGCGCCCATGGCGACCATGCTGCGTGATCGCACGGGGCAGCTCTCGCTTTCAACGTCGTCGATGCGCTCGATCATGGACTCGATCGGCGGCCGCCTCGACGAAGCGCGCGATACGGGCCGCTATTTGGTTGGTCTTCTGGTCTTCCTCGGGCTGCTCGGCACGTTCTGGGGCTTGCTCGATACGATCCACTCCGTCGGCAACACGATCAATTCGCTGGATACCAAAGGCACCGACAGCGTTCTGATGTTCGAGGAGCTGAAGACAGGCCTCTCCGGGCCATTGCGCGGCATGGGGACGGCCTTCTCGGCATCGCTCATGGGTCTCGGCGGATCGCTCATTCTCGGCTTTCTCGATCTGCAGGCGAGCCACGCGCACAACCGCTTCTACAACGAGCTGGAGGAATGGCTCTCCGGTATCACCGAGCTGACGCCCGGCGGCGAGCAGTCGGGCGAGGTCGGTCAGCAGCTGTTTGGCGTCCTCTTCGAGGTGCAGCGCACGATCGCCGATCTGTCGGATCGCATTCAGATGATCGGAGCGAATGGCGCGGGTTCAGAGAGCATGCGCGATGTCGGGCGCAATTTGCAGGAAGTCGTCGGTCAGATGCGGGCCGAGCAGAAGATCGTGCGCGAATGGGTCGATGAGCAGGCATCGCGCCAGGCGGAAATGGCGTCGGCACTCAGGGATATCGCAGGTCGCGCGCCGTCGCGGCGAGGCAGCTAACCTATGGCCGGGTCGAGGGCGCGACGTTCCAACGAGTACGGGGAATTCTGGCCGGGCTACGTAGACGTGCTGTCGACGTTGCTCATGACCTTCATCTTCCTGCTCTCGCTCTTCATGCTGGCTCAGTACTTTGTCAGCCAGGAGTCCGGGCGCAAGGATACCGCGCTCGGCAAGCTGAACCTGCAAATTGCGGAGCTCACGAGCCTGCTTTCGCTCGAGAAAGGCAAGAGCCGTTCGCTGGAAGACGAACTCGCATCGATCCAGGCGACACTCGCGGCGGCACGCGCGGAAAGCTCCCGCCTCTCCGGCCTTGCAGGACTCGATGCCGAGCGTGCCGGTGCCGCGGAGGCACGTGTTGGCGCGCTGACGAAGGAGCTCGAGGGGCAGAAGCAGGTTTCGAACGAGGCGCTCGCCCGGGTCGATCTGCTCAATCAGCAACTGCTCGCGCTGCGGCGCCAGCTCGCGGCCCTGAACGAGGCGCTCGCTGCCGCCGAGGCGAAGGACAAGGACTCGCAGGCGCGCATTTCGGACCTCGGCGCCCGCCTCAATGTCGTGCTGGCGCGGCAGGTGCAGGAGCTGCAGCGCTATCGCTCGGATTTCTTCGGGCGTCTGCGCGAGCTGCTGAGGGATCGCAAGGACATCCGCATTGTCGGTGACCGTTTCGTCTTCCAGTCCGAGGTGCTCTTTCCGTCCGGTCAGGCGACGATGACGCCCGAGGGGCTGGCGGCGATCGACTAGCTCGCCTCGGCGATCGTGGAGTTGGAGCGGCAGATCCCCAAGGAGATCAGCTGGGCCCTGCAGGTCGACGGCCATACGGACGCGCGTCCGATCGCGAGCAGCGCGTTCCCGTCCAACTGGGAGCTGTCGAGCGCCCGCGCGACCAGTGTCGTGAAATATCTGATCGCCCGCGGCGTGCCGCCAAATCGGCTCGTGGCGGCAGGCTACGGCGAATTCGCACCGCTCGAGGATGGTTCGAGCGAGGAAGTGCTGAGGCGAAACCGGCGCATCGAGCTCAAGCTGACCAACCGCTGAGACGGCTATCCATTTGTTTTTGAAGAGGTCTAAAGAGAGCGGTGCGGCGGACTGCAGCAGCCCGTTCAGTTGCCGACGGAATGGGTGTCGCGCTATAAGGCGATAACTCAGTTGTGAAAAACACTGGATGTTGACCCCGGAAGTCGGGTATTCCCATGGGCAATGAAATGCCACGCGGGAGACGGGGACGCCATACTTAGGCAGTTCTTGAACGCTTGATGAGCGGAAATATGCACAAGGCACATGACCACGATAGCGGCAAGCCACTGAGCGAAAGCGAAGTGATCGAGCTGTTGCGCCGCGCCAAGCTGCGTCCGACGCGCCAGCGTCTCGCGCTCGGCGGGCTGCTGTTCACCGATCACGGTCGCCACGTGACCGCCGAGATCTTGCACGCGGAAGCCGTTGCAGGTGGCGAGCGCGTCTCTCTCGCGACGGTTTACAACACGCTGCATCAGTTCAAACGGGCCGGCCTCGTGCGCGAGCTCGCGATCGACGGCACACGCACATACTTCGACACGAACACGTCGAACCACAGTCACTTCTATGTCGAGCAGGACGGCCGTCTGATGGATATTCCGGACGGCTCCATCCGCGTCGACGGTCTGCCGGTGCCGCCCAAGGGCATGCGCATCAGCCACGTCGATGTGGTCGTGCGCCTCGTCAAGGATGGCCACGAGTAAGCGGTACTGGCGCTATTCTCGAATAGAGCTTGAAATAGAAAAGCCGCGAGCATCGCATGATGCTCGCGGCTTTTATTTTGTTGTGCGTGGCTTCAGCCCGGGAACTTGATGTCGAGCAGACGGGCGTTCATGTAGCCCTGCTCGGCAATGCGGTTCCACGCCATCAGCTCCTTGCGCGATTTGAGATAGGAGGCCGCGACCTCGCGCGTGAGCTGGTCCTTGTCGTCGAGCATTTCCTGGATCACTTCACCTGCTGCGTTGCCGTAGGCCACCAGGAAATCGTTCGGGAAACGCTTGAGCTGCACATTGTGCTGCTGGACGAGCGTCTGCAGCGCCTGACCGTTGCGACCGTTGAACTCGGCGAGCAGTTTGTCGGACTCTGCCTTGCAGCATTCCTCGAAGATCCGCTGCACGTCCTTCGGCAGCGCAGTGAGCTTCTTCTTGTCAACGGTAACTTCGAGGGTCGTGCCGGGCTCGTGCATGCCCGGCCAATAGTAGAATTTCGACACTTTGTGGAAGCCGAAGGCGAGATCGTTATACGGACCGACCCATTCGGTCGCGTCGATGGCGCCGGACTGGAGCGCTGCAAAGATCTCGCCACCCGGAAGGTTGACGACGGTCATGCCGAGCTTCTTCAGGGCTTCACCGCCGAGGCCCGGAATACGCATCTTGATACCCTTGGCACTATCGACGCCGGTGATTTCCTTGTTGAACCAGCCGCCCATCTGGACGCCCGTGGAACCGGCATGGAAGCCCTTCAGCCCGAATGGATCGAGGATCTTGTCCCAAAGCTCCTGGCCGCCGCCATAGTTCATCCACGCGGTCGTCTCGGTGCCCGTGAGGCCGAAGGGCACGGCAGAGAAGAACTGCAGGCCCTTGTTCTTGTTCGGCCAGTAGTAAGGTGCCGCATGCATGAGGTCGGCGGCGCCGCGCGTGACGGCGTCGAAGCTCTCGAACGGCGGTACGATTTCGCCGGCGGAGAAAACCTTGATGGTCAGGCGACCATCAGTGGCGGCGGTCACGCTCTCGGCAAAGCGGTTGGCGCCGGTCCCGAGACCGGGGAAGTTCTTCGGCCAGGTCGTGACCATCTTCCATTCGGTCTTGCCCTGGGCAATGGCCGGCGTCACGAGCGCGGATGTGCCGGCAGCGGCACCGGCAAGAGCGGCGCCCTTGAGGAACTGGCGGCGCTTCATGGGCTTGGTCTCGGACATGTGTGGATGCCTCCCAGTAAATCGTGATGATTGTTCGTCGGACGGCTGTTTATGGGGTCCGCTTACGAATTGAAAGGGCATTGGTGCCGCAGCGGACCAAACGGACACTACCGCCCGTCGATTGGCATATCTCTGATATGTCGGGAATAATTCCGCCGTGCACAAATCTGGCCGCGCGAACGCTGCCAGTCTGGTCCCAGGTGTCAGCGGTATTTGAAGAACCTCAGGCGACGCTCGCGCGCAGGAGGTCGTGGACGTGGACGAGGCCGATCGGGCGGCCCGCCTCGACGACGAACAGCGCCGTGATCCGCGACTTGTTGAGGATGTCGAGGGCAGAGGAGGCGAGAGCCGTTGGTTTAATCGTCTTCGGGTTCGGGGTCATGATCTGGCCGGCGGTCACCGACAAGAGGTTCGGCCCCATGTGCCGGCGCAAGTCGCCGTCGGTGATGATGCCGACGAGCTTGCCGTCGCCGTCGATGATGCCGAGGCAGCCGAGTGCCTTCTGCGTCATGGTGACGAGCGCGCCGGTCATCGGCTCGTCGACACGTGCGAGCGGCAGGCGATCGTCCTTGTGCATGAGGTCGGTGACGAACTTGAGCTGCGCGCCGAGCGATCCGCCGGGATGGAAGACCTTGAAGTCCGTCGCCGTGAAACCGCGCGCCTCGAGCAGCGCGACCGCGAGACAATCACCGATCACGAGCTGCATGGTCGTCGAGGTCGTGGGGGCAAGCCCATTCGGGCAGGCCTCGCTGGCACGCGGCAGCTCGAGAACGATGTCGGACGCCTTGCCGAGTGCGGAAGCGGCGCGTGATGTGATGGAGATCAGCGGCACGCCGAAGCGACGCGAATAGGTGACGAGATTCCTGAGCTCGATAGTCTCTCCCGACCAGGAGATGGCGAGCAGCACGTCCTTCGGCGTGACCATGCCGAGGTCGCCGTGCGCGGCCTCGGAGGGATGGATGAAGAACGCGGGCGTGCCGGTCGAAGCGAGCGTCGCTGCGATCTTGCGGCCGATATGTCCCGATTTGCCGATGCCGCTGACGATGACGCGGCCCTCGACGCGGGAAAGCACGCGGACAGCTTCCTCGAAGACCTCACCGAGGCCATTCTGGAGGGCGGCGGACAGAGCCGCGAGCCCTGAGCTCTCCGCTTCGAGCGTACGCAAGGCGCTCGTAATGGCGAGCGTCGTCGTGCTCGCATCGGCAGGCTGAGATTTTGCAGACATGGATCGTGGGCGCTGGGCAGCTGATCCCATCACTATAACCCCCGTCCCGGATGCGCATAGCCCCGGGATGATACGTGGCCGAACGAATCGGCTCCCCCTAGTGCCGGATGTGACACGATCATGGAGGCCCACGCAAGTGTCGCGATCAGCGCACTGTCAAGCTCAAGTGATTTTGCCACAACGATGAACTAGAACGTACCTTTGAACAACGTATGCGGATGGCCGCGCCATTTGCGAGGGGAGAACCATGGAAAAGCGCATCATCAACGCGGCTGACGCACCAGCGTCCGCAGGTACATATTCGCAGGCCATCGAGGTGCGGAATGCCGCACGCACGCTCTATGTCAGTGGCCAGATCCCGGTGGCGGTCGACGGCTCGGTGCCCGCGGATTTCGCGAGCCAGGCGCGCCTCGCGTGGACCAACGTCGTCGCGCAACTCCATGCGGCCGGCATGACGCTCGACAATCTGGTAAAGGTGACGATCTTTCTTTCCGACCGCCGCTACATTCCCGAATATCGTCAGGTGCGCGGCGAATTCCTGGGCGAGCGCCGACCCGCATTGACCTGCATCATCACGGGCATCTTTGATACGGCCTGGCTGCTGGAGATCGAAGCGATCGCCTGCGCATAGATTATCGACACTTCAAACAAGAAACGAAGCACGGAGGAAATACGAGACATGACCGAACAACGCCGTCCATGGTCGCAGGCTACTTACTATCCCGATCCCGCAATCCGCATTCTGCATCCGAGCTTCCAGCGTTATGTCGTTGCGCTCGGTGCGGTGGAGCGGCTGGCGGTGGGTTTCCGCTGGGCCGAGGGACCAGTGTGGTTCGGTGACGGACGCTACCTGCTCTGGAGTGACATTCCCAACAACCGCATCATGCGCTGGGATGAAGAGACAGGCGTCACGTCGGTCTTCCGCAAGCCCTCGGACTACGCCAATGGCAACACGCGTGATCGCCAGGGCCGGCTTGTCACGTGCGAGCATGGTAGCCGCCGCGTCACGCGCACGGAGTACGACGGCACGATCACGGTCCTCGCCGATCGCTTCGACGGCAAGCGGCTCAACTCGCCGAACGATGTTGTCGTGAAATCCGACGGCAGCATCTGGTTCACCGATCCGCCGTTTGGCTTGTTGAGCGACTACGAAGGCCACAGAGCCGAGCAGGAATTGCCGCACGGTCTCTATCGCATCGACGGCACGAGCGGTCGGCTCGACATGCTGGCCGATGACATTCTCGGCCCCAATGGTCTTGCGTTCTCACCGGACGAGAAGGTCCTTTACGTCGTCGCCTCGCGCGCGCAGCCCCATCGCGAGATCATCGCCTATGACGTCACGGCTGACGGCATCAAGCTCGGCAGCCGCCGCATCGTCATCGACGCCGGACCAGGTGGCACGCCCGACGGTTTCCGTTGCGACACGGACGGCAATCTCTGGTGCGGCTGGGGCATGGGCACAGAAGAACTCGACGGCGTCCGCATTTTCGCGCCGGACGGCCGGCCGATCGGCCATATCGCGCTGCCCGAGCGCTGTGCCAACGTCTGCTTCGGCGGCGTGAAGCGCAACCGCCTGTTCATGGCCTCGAGCCAGTCGCTCTATGCAGTCTACGTCAACGCCCAAGGCGTGAAGGGCGGTTGACTTCATTTTCCCTCTCCCCGTTCTTACGGGGAGAGGGTTAGGGTGAGGGGCGGCCAAGCCCGCTAACTTCAGCGTTTGCCGCCGCCCCTCATCCCGACCTTCTCCCCGCTCGCGGGGAGAAGGGGAAGAAACAACCACGAGGAAACATCTCATGCGCGCTGCCGTGCTCACCGAGGTCAACAAACCCCTCCAGCTGCTCGATCTCGAACAGGAGGGCCCCAAGGAGGGCGAGGCGCGCGTGAAGGTGAAGGCCGCGGGCGTCTGCATGTCCGATTGGCACATCATGATTGGCGACTGGCCGCTGCCGCTGCCCATGGTGCTCGGTCACGAGGCGGCGGGCGAAGTCGTCGAGGTCGGCCCCGGCGTCAGACACGTGAAGAAGGGCGACCACGTCATCTTCTCGTTCCGGCCGAACTGCGGCTACTGCAGGTACTGCGCTAGCGGCAGCACCGTCCTCTGCATCGGTCACAACGATACGCCGCGCTGGCGGATGCACGACGGCAGCGCGCGCATCAAGCTCAATGGCGAGCCGGTCAACCAGATGGCGCGCATCGGTACTTTCTCCGAGATGGTCGTGTGCCCCGCCGAGCAGCTCGTCGCTGTGCGCAAGGATCTGCCCTGGACGCACGCGGCAATCATCGGCTGCTCGGTTGCGACTGGAGTCGGCGCGGTGGTCCGGCACGCGAAGGTAGAGGCGGGATCGAGCGTCGTGATCGTCGGTGTCGGCGGCGTCGGCCTCAATTGCGTGCAGGGCGCGAGGCTCGCCGGCGCCAAGACGATCATCGCCGTCGATCTGCTCGACAACAAGCTGCAGATGGCAACACAGTTCGGCGCCACGCACATCATCAACGGCAGTCGCGAGGATGTGGTGGAGCGCGTGCGCGAGATCACGGGCGGGCTCGGCGCCGATTATTCCTTCGACGCGATCGGCACCGCGGCGACGACCGAGCAGATCATCGACGTACTGGCGCCGGCCGGTCATGCGACGATCGTCGGTATCCCGGCCGTCGAGGCGCGCGCCAAGATCTCGCCCATGCAGATGGTGTATTCTGAGAAGAAGGTCTCCGGGACCTACTACGGCTCGATCCGTCCGACCATCGACTTCAGCGTGCTCGCCGATCTTTCTATGGAGGGCAAGCTCGACCTCAACGCGTTGATCAGCCGCACGTACAAGTTCGACGAGATCAACGAGGGCTTCCAGCTCATGGCCAAGGGGCAAGTCGCCCGCGGCGTCATCGAGTTCAACTGAGACAACAGCGAATGACAAAGCTCAAGACTGTCGATCTCGTGCTGCCGGCTTCCACGGAGGAGCTGGCGAAGCTCGAGATCGGCACTGTCGTGTATCTCACAGGGCGCGTGCACACGGCCCGTGAGGGCGTCTACAAGCGCGCCGTCGAGGAGCGCAGCAACGTGCCTTCGGGCATCGGCACGGCGAGCTTCCACTGCTCGCCCGCGGCGAGCGTCGGTCCCAATCGCGAGCTGACTGTCGGCGCGGTGACAGCGACGGCGTCGTTCCGCTTTGCGAAGTGGATCGATGGTTGGTTCGACATGTCGGGCTGCAACGTGATCATCGGCAAAGGCGGCATGTCGAGCGAGATCTACAAGAAGAGCTTCGTGCCGCATAACGCGATCTATCTGACGACCGTCGGCTACGGCACGGGCGCGCTGCTCGGGCGCGGCATCAAGAAGGTCGTCGATGCGCATTGGCTCGAAGAGCTCGGGCTCGCGCAGGCCATCTGGGTGCTCGATGTCGAGCGCTTCGGACCGTTCCTCGTCGAGAGCGACCTCAAGGGCAATTCGCTTTTCGAGCGTGAGAACGCGAAGATCTCGCCCGGCTTGGAGAAGCTCTACAAAGGCACCAAGCCCGCCACGCTCCGCCGCTTCGGCGAGACCGACGACAAGACGGATGAGGTGATTTGATCTCCGCTACAGCGGCGTGCCCGGCTTCTTCTCGTCCTTCTCGAGGTTGCGCAGGCGGTCGCGGAATTTCTTGAACATGCGCTCCACGTAATCGAGCGCGCTGTCGACCTCCTCCTCGGTCGGGAGCTGGAATTTCTCCGCAGGCGGGCCGGCCGGCGGCATAGGCTGGATGCCGGCGATCTCCTGGAGGCGCTTCACCTCGGCCTTGAGCTCGATGTTCTCGGCGCGCAGTTGCGCGATCTCCTTCGCGAGCCCCTGGCTCTCCTCTTGTGCCGGCTGGCAAAGAACGAGGTTGCCCGTGCCGGCACGGCAGGTGGAGACGGCGCCGGTCTGCGTGTCGAGACGGAGGAAGCCACCCTCGATCGGCTGCATGGTGTAACGGCCGGGCACATCGCGTGTCTGCGCCGAAGCGGGGAGGGAGGCAAGAACTGCCAGAGCTGCTGGCGCCAGAAGGCGGAAACGGGTCGTCATGGGGGCGCTCCTGCAATCACTACTCGCAGTAAGCTAGCAGATGATTGTGGCTGGCGTGGCGTTCAAGGTCGCGTTCAGTCGGCGGTGAGCAGGCGGCCGATGACGCCGCCGAGCACGGCGCCGAGGATTGGCGCGACCCAGAAGACCCAAAGCTGTAGCAGTGCCTCCGTCCCGCCGAAGACGGCGGCAGCCAAACTGCGTGCTGGGTTCAGTCCGCCGCCGGATACGGGGATCGTGAGCAGGTAGAGGCTGATGGTCGCGAGGCCGACGGCGAGCGGTGCCAGCGTTGCCGGTGCGCGCCGGCCGCCCATGCCGACGACGACGAGCACGAGAATGGCCGTTCCTGCCATTTCGATGGCGAACACCGACATGAGGCTGTAGGCGTGGCCATAACTGTTCGCGATGGTCGAAAGACCACCGCGCGGAGGCGAGGCAGCGCCCGCCAGCACAAGCGCGAGAAGGCCGATGGCCACGACGCCTCCGAGGCACTGGGCAAGGATCATCAGCGGCGCGCGGCTCGAGTCGAAACGGCCGGCAGCGATGAGGCCAAGCGTGACGGCCGGATTGAGGTGCGCGCCCGATACGGGGCTGAACGCCGCCATCATCGCCATGATCACGCCGCCCGCTGCAAGTGCAGCGGCAAGACCGGCAACACCGGATGGTGCAAGCAGAAGCGTCCCGCAGAGCGTGAGCACGAGCGCAAACGCGCCAGCCGCCTCCGCCAAAAACTCGCGGACCCCCATAGACGCCTCCTCGGTCGCGTGGCTCGGGTCTCAGCGATAGCCGAGTCAGTCGGCTTTGTGAATGTGAGGCCGAAAAGGCACTGCGCCCCGCACGTGGGACGTGCGAGGCGCAGCAAACATTCACAATGGCCGTATGGCCGCGGTCAGTAGCCTGCCGTCCGCGCAGACAGGCGATTGACGACGACAACCGTCGTGCCGACGCCGACGCGCCGCGAGAGATCGGTGACGTGACCATTCGTCATGCGGAAGCAGCCCGATGACGTCGCGCGGCCGATGGTACGGGCATCGTCGGTGCCATGGATGCGGTAGAGCGAATTGCCGAGATACATCGCCTTGGCGCCCAGCGGATTGTAGACGCCGCCCGTCATCTTGACGGGGAGATGTGGCTGGCGCTGGCGCATTTCAGCCGGCGGATGCCAGTCCGGCCAGTTGGCGATGCGGCTGATGCGCTCGGTCCCCGTCCATGTGAAGCCTTCGCGGCCGACGGAGATCGGATAGATGAGAGCATCGCGCGACGACTGCACGAGATAGAGCTTGCGGGCCGACGTATCGATGACGATGGTGCCCGGCGCGTAGCTGCTGACGAAGGAAATGCGTTCGGGCCTTGAAGGCGAGACGTCCGGGCGCGGGCCGCCGCTCATGAGCTCCTGCCCCATGGGACGGGGGCGGGGGCCGAAGTTGTCCTCGCTGTAGCGGGGGGCTGAATAGGTCGGCGCCCGATATCCAGGCTGGTTCCAGGGATACCAATCCTGAGCGAGGGCGGGCGAAGCCAGGACGCTGGTCATGACCAGCGCCAACGCGGCACGGAACATTTTACATTTACTCCCTACTAACCAACAGCTTGCTCGTTTGAGCGCATACAAACCGTCTACCACGCATTCGAGCCCAGTCGAACCCCAAATGCGCGAGCCTCACACGAACTTGACCCACGGCTTGGCTGCATGGCGCAAACGCGCAGATCAGCAGACGACATCTGACCCTAAACACGGGTAAATTGTCCCTAAGTGTTTCTGCTGACTTTCTCGGGAGCGAGCCCTATGGCGAATATCAATGCAGGCCCTTTCACGACGCGCCCGCAGATCGAGGGCACATTCGGGGTCTGCGCCACGACGCATTGGATCGCGACCGCGGTCGGCATGTCGATCCTCGAGCGCGGCGGCAACGCCTTCGACGCGGGCATCGCTGCGGCCTTCACGCTGCAGGTCGTCGAGCCGCACCTCTGCGGGCCTGGCGGTGACGTGCCCGTCATCGTCTACGACACGAAGAAGGGAACGCCCGAGGTCATCTGCGGGCAGGGGCCCGCGCCTGCTGGCGCGACGATCGCGCATTATCGCGGCCACCTCGGTCTCGACATCGTGCCGGGTACTGGTCTTCTGGCGACGTGCATTCCCGGTACGTTCGAAACCTTCATGCTCATCCTGCGCGACTACGGCACCATGCGCCTCCGCGACGTGCTCGAGCCGTCGATCGGCTACGCTAGGGGCGGACATCCGATCGTCGAGCGCTGCTGCGCAACAATTGCGACCGTGAAGAATCTCTTCGTCGAGCACTGGCCGACCTCGGCTGCGGTCTATCTTCCGGGCGGCGACGTGCCGACGCCGGGCACGCTGTTCCGCAATCCCGCTCACGCCGAGACCTACCAGCGCATTCTGCGCGAGGCCGAGGCCGGTGGTGGCGGGCGCGAAGCGGAGATCGAGCGGGCACGCAAGGCGTGGAGTCATGGCTTCGTCGCCGAGGCCATCGACAAGTTCTGCCGCACTAACGAAGTGATGGATGTGAGCGGCCGCCGGCACAAAGGCGTGCTCACCGGAGCCGACATGGCGGGCTGGCTGCCGACGATCGAGGCACCGGTCTCGCTCGACTATCACGGCTATACGCTGCTTAAGCCGGGTCCATGGACGCAGGGCCCGGTCATGCTGCAGCAGCTCGCGATCCTGCGCGGTTACGACCTCGACAAGCTGGACCCGACAAGCGCGGATTTCGTGCACCTCTGGATCGAGGCGGCAAAGCTTGCTTATGCGGACCGCGAAGCGTTCTACGGCGACCCGAAGTTCGCCGATGTGCCCATGGATACGCTGCTTTCCGAGCGCTACAACTCCGACCGGCGCCGCCAGATCGGCCAGTACGCCTCCATGGAGCAGCGTCCCGGCGTCATCGAGGGCTACAACGGCAAGGTGATCGTCAAGTCGACGGCGACCGAGCGCGGGAGCATCAGCGCATCGGGTGCCGGCGAGCCGACGGTCGGCGCCATGGGCAACGCAAAGGGCGATACCGTCCACATCGACATCATCGATCAGGCCGGCAACATGTTCTCGGCGACACCATCCGGCGGCTGGCTGCCATCCTCGCCGGTCATCCCTGAACTCGGCTGGCCGCTCGGCAGCCGCGCGCAGATGTTCTGGCTCGAGGAGGGGCTGCCGGGCAGCCTCATGCCGGGCAAGCGTCCGCGCTCGACGCTGTCGGTCGGCATGGCTCTCAAGGAAGGCAAGCCCTACATGGTCTGGGGTACGCCCGGCGGCGATCAGCAGGATCAGTGGAGCGCGCAGTTCTTCCTGCGCCACGTCCACGCCGGCATGAACATGCAGGAGGCCATCGACGCGCCCGCTTGGCATATCGAGCATTTCCCCGCCTCGTTCTGGCCGCGCGCGGCTCGTCCAGGTGTCGTCGTCGTCGAGAACCGCCTGCCGGCAGCAACGATCAAGGAACTGGAGCGCCGCGGCCACAAGGTCGAGGTCGGGCCGGACTGGTCGGAGGGGCGACTGACGGCGGCTTCACAGGTTGGCCCGCGCCGCCGCGCCGCCGCTAATCCGCGGGGCATGCAGGGTTACGCGGCGGGTCGGTGAGGGCGAACGATCCTGGCAGATTTCTACCGCGCTATGCTGCAGCCAGAATTTCAGCACCTAGGACAGGCTGGGTCGAATGGCGCGTGCCGGGATACTTGGTGGATTATACGGCGTTCTCGAGCGCATTGAGCGCAAGGCCGCCTATCTGAGGGGGAAGGGGTTCGGCAGCGGTGACATTGCGCAGGAAGCGGGTTGGGCACACGATCTGCTTGGTTCTCCGCCCAGGCTCGCCATCGATATCGGTGGCAATGTCGGCCACTACACCGCAGAGCTGCGGCGCCGAACCAACGATGTCGAGATCCACGTCTTCGAGCCTTCGGCGGTGAACATTGCGCGCCTCGAAGCGCGGTTCTCAGCCGACAAGGGCATTACGATCGTACCTTCAGCGCTCTCGAACCTTTCCGGCGAAGCCACGTTGTTCTCGAATGCGCCGGGATCGCCGCTCGGCAGTCTCACGCAAAGAAAGCTCGATCATCTTGGCATCGGGTTCGAGGTCAAGGAAAGGGTTTCGACGCTGCGCTTCGAGGACTATTGGCGCGATCAGTTGGGGAAGCGTCCGCTGGATATCGTGAAGCTGGATGTGGAAGGGCACGAGTTGGCCGTCCTCGAAGGCTTCGGTCCTGCGATCGAGCACGTGCAGGTCCTGCAGTTCGAGTTCGGCGGCTGCAATATCGACACGCGCACGTATTTCAGGGACTTCTGGCGCTTCTTCAGCGAGAGATCGTTCGATCTCTATCGCATCACACCGCTGGGGTACGAGTTCATTCCGCAATACCGGGAAACGGAAGAGTTCTTCTCTCTTTCGAACTTCATTGCTGTGAGACAATCGACCGGAAAACCGAGCGATTGAACAGAACATCCCAGTAAATCAATATATTAGGTCGTCAATTGGGATGGTGGGCAGTACAGGGATCGAACCTGTGACCCCTACCATGTCAAGGTAGTGCTCTACCGCTGAGCTAACTGCCCATCCCGTAAGGCGCCCGCCGCTGGTCCATCGGCGCGGGCGAGGTGGCTCTCTTACCCAACGGGGCGCCATCGCGCAAGGATGGACTGTGTCACCCCGGTGAAAAAGGCCACGGACCGCTCATGCGGCCCCGGTCTTCGGCCTCAGTGTCCTTCGAAAGCCATGAGCGTCTCGCAGCGGATACCCATGTCCTCGAGGCGCCGGCGCCCGCCGATCTCGGGCAGGTCGATGACGAAGGTGGCACCGACGATCTCGCCGCCCGAGCGCCGCACGAGCTTGGCTGCAGCCTCTGCCGTGCCACCCGTCGCGATGAGATCGTCGACGATGAGAATGCGCGCGCCGGGAGCGATCGCATCCTCGTGGATCTCCATCGAATCGACGCCGTATTCGAGCGTGTACTCCTGGCCGATCGTCTTCCAGGGCAGCTTGCCCTTCTTGCGGATCGGCACGAAGGCCGTGCCG
>JAEZAW010000247.1 GCA_023430315.1 Pseudomonadota bacterium
CGCTTCCCTTGTCCACGGAGAGAATACCGAGGAAGCCGATCAGCAGGATCACGATCGAGCCGACGATGACAGTCTTCGCGCCCACGCGATCATCGAGCAAACCGCCGATGACCGCACCGACCGCGCCTGTTGCCGCGAGGATGATGCCGAACAGGCCGAGATCGAACGTGCGCCAGCCGAAGACCGATGCGCCATAGATGCCGCCGAACACGAAGATCGCCGCGAGCCCATCCGCGTAGAGCATCCGCGCGATGAGCATCCAGAGAATGTTGCGGTCGTGCGGCAGATTGCGAACCGTGGCCCAGAGCGATTTCAGCGCATCGCGGATCGGGCTTTCCGAATGCGCACGGCCTGCTTGCCTATTGTCCGGCACGAACAAGAAGAAGGGGATCACGAACAGGATGAACCACGCGGCGCAGAGCGGTCCGACGAGACGGTCGCCTTCGCGGCTCGCCTGATAGAGATTGAGGATCGGCTCCATGCCGAGCATGGTCTTGCCGCTCGAGGGGTCAGTGACGATGAAGCCCGCGACGAGTGCGAGGCTCACGAGGCCGCCGGCATAGCCGAGGCCCCAGGCAATGCCCGAGAGCCGACCGAGCTGGTCCTTGCGTACGAGCGTCGGCATGATCGAATTGTTGAAGACGGCGGCGAACTCGGCGCCGGCGAAGGCGAGCGCATAGCCTGCGAGCACGAGAAAGAACATCGGTCCCTGGAGCTTGGGCGTTGCGAACCACAGCAGGTAAAGCCCGACGACCAGCATGAGGCTGAAAAGCGCGATCCAGGGCTTGCGCCGGCCGCCGCTGTCGGCGACGGCGCCGAGGATCGGACTGCCGATCGCGACGATGACGCCGGCGAAAGCGGCGGCATAGCCCCATGCGGCCTGCCCCTGGCTCGGATCGGCAACGACGGCATTGGCGAAGTAGGGCGCGAACAGGAAGGTCTGCACGAGCGTGTAGAAGGGCTGGCCGGCCCAGTCGAACATCGCCCAGCCCGCAAGGGCCGCAGGCGGCGCCGTGGTCCCGGTCGCCGCAACATTTGTGGACATGCCTCAGTCCCCTACAGAGGCCCGCCCCCGCGGCATGCCACCTATCATGACAGGATGCCCGCAGGGGGCCGGAAGCTCAAGAACTAAGCTCAAGAACTAAGCTCCTGCCCCCGATACTGCCTGGAGAATTCAGGCAGAAGTGCGCGACAGATCCCCGAGACGCGTAGCAGCGACCATGAGGCGCGCCGGTGTCAGCGGCCCGCTCGTACCGAGATCGTTCAGTGCCGCCGCGACGCGGGCGATCTCGCTCGCGTGCTGCTCGTTCCACCGCGACAGCGCATCCTCACCGGGCGTTGCGAGAATGCCGAGGGCAATCCGGCGGCGCGCTTCGAGCAGGGCCTGCTCGGCACCCGCTACGGCCATCATGTCATAGGCATCCGTGGCGCGAATGCGCCGGCCGGCGTCGATGAGATTGCGCAGATGGAAGCGCTTGTTGAGGCCAAGCACCACGCGCGCTGCTGTCGCATACGAGGCCTTCGCCTGCGCCGCAGCCTCCGTAATAGCCGGCGCATCGACGAGCAGAGCCAGACGCGCGAGGTCGTTGGCGAGATCGACAGGCACCTGGTTGTCGACCAGGGTCTGCGCGTTCTCGTGAAGCTGGGCTTTGACTTCTTCCCCGAGGCCGCGTGCGATCAGAGCCGTCAGCTCGGCTGAGCCCTTGGTGTGGGTTGCGATGGCCGCATCGAGGTCGGTCGCCGCCTGGCCATCGCGCAGGAACCAGCGCGTCGTATGTGCGAGGGCTTCCTGCGTGCGGGCGTAGAGATCGAGCTGCGAGACACCGTCGATGCGATTGTCGAGGGCGTCGATGCGCGGCCAGATCTCATTGAGCCCGAGAACGGAACGCGCCACCGTGAAGGCATAGGCGATCTCGTGGACCGGCCGCGCCGTCTCGTCCGCCATGCGCTGGGGTGCTGCCGCGCCGAGCCGGTTGACGACGGCATTGGTTACGGTCGTTGCAATGATCTCGCGGCGGAGCTGATGGCGCCTCAGATCATCGGGATAGGCGCGCGCCAGCTCCGGCGGGAAGTACTCGATGAGACGCGGCTCGAGTGCCGGCGCATCCGGCACCGCGCTCGCGAGCAGGTCGCCGCGCAGCGCGATCTTCGCATAGCTCAACAGCACCGCGAGCTCCGGGCGCGTAAGTCCGCGACCCGACGACTGACGCACGGCAACTTCTGGCAGCGAGGGCAGGAACTCGATCTCACGCTCGAGAATGCCGCGCTGCTCGAGTGCTTCGATGAGGCGCGCATGCGCGCTGAGGTCCGCGGGCGCATTGCGCTCGGAAAGGCTCAGGGCCAGTGACTGCTGATAGTTGTTGCGCAGGACAGCATCGGCGACCTCGTCGGTCATGCTGGCCAGCAGCGTGTTGCGCGCCGGGATGTCGAGGCGGCCGGATTTCACGACCGGCACGACCGCGATCTTGATGTTCACCTCCTGATCGGAGGAGTTCACGCCCGCCGAATTGTCGATGAAGTCCGTGTTGAGGCGCACGCCACGCGCCGATAGCTCCATGCGTGCGCGCTGGGTCACGCCGAGGTTGGCGCCTTCGCCGATGACCTTCGCCTTCAGCTCCTGCGGCGTGATGCGGATGGCATCGTTTGCGCGATCACCCGCATCGGCGTCCGTTTCGGTCGAGGCGCGGATGTAGGTGCCGATGCCGCCGAACCAGAGCAGATCGGCCTTGGTCTTCAGGATCGCGTTCATCAGCTCGGCGGGCGTCATGTGCTGGGCCTTGACGCCGAGCATAGCCTGGATCTCGGGCGACAGCGGTATCGATTTCGACGTCCGCGAGAAGATGCCGCCGCCCTTGGAGATGAGCGCCTTGTTGTAGTCCTGCCAGCTCGAGCGGGGCAGCGCAAAGAGGCGGGCACGCTCGGCAAGACTCGCTGCCGCATCCGGACTTGGATCGATGAAGATGTCGCGATGGTCGAACGCTGCGAGCAGGCAGGTGGCAGGCGAGAGCAGCATTCCATTGCCGAACACGTCGCCCGACATGTCGCCGACGCCGATGACGGTGAAGGGCTGTGTCTGGATATCGACGTCCATCTCGCGGAAGTGTCGCTTGACGCACTCCCAGGCGCCGCGAGCCGTAATGCCCATCTTCTTGTGGTCGTAGCCGGCCGATCCACCCGAAGCGAAAGCATCTCCGAGCCAGAAATCGCGGCCTGTCGAAAGCTCGTTGGCGAGATCCGAGAAGGTCGCCGTGCCCTTGTCGGCCGCGACCACGAGATAAGGGTCATCGCCGTCATAGCGCACGACGCGATCCGGCGGCACGATCTTGCCGTCGACGAGATTGTCGGTGAGATCGAGCATGGCCGAGATGAAAATGCGGTAAGCCGCAACGCCCTCGGCCTGCACAGCCTCGCGCGAACCGCCGCGCGGCATCAGCTTCGGCAGGAAGCCGCCCTTTGAGCCAGCAGGTACGATCACCGCGTTCTTCACCTGCTGCGCCTTGACGAGACCCAGCACTTCCGTGCGGAAATCCTGTGCGCGATCCGACCAGCGGATGCCGCCGCGCGCGATCGGTGCGAACCTCAGATGCACACCCTCGACGCGCGGGCTCGCGACCCAGATCTCTCGGTACGTGCGCGGGCGCGGCATGAACTCGATTTCACGGCCCACGAGCTTGACGGCGATGGTCTCCGGCGGCAGGCCCTTCTTGTCCTTCTGGTGGAAGTTCGTGCGCACGGTCGCACCGACGAGGCTCAGCAGATGATTGATGATGCGATCTTCGTCGAGGCTCTGGACAGTCGAGAGCGCGCCGGCAATACGCTCGCGGATCGGCGCCTCGTTCGCGAGGCGCTCATCGGCAGAGCCGCCCTGATCCGGATTGAAGCGATGGTGGAAAAGCTCCATCAGATCGCGGGCGATGCCGGCGTGCCCGATCAGCGTCGCAGCGATGTAAGCAGGGCCGAACGGTAGGCCGAGCTGGCGCATGTAGGCCGCATAGGAGCGCATGAGCGCCGCTTCGCGCCAGTCCGCGCCGGCCGCGATGATCAGCCGGTTGAACGTGTCGCTGCTCGCGTTGCCTGCAAGCACCGCGCGGAAAGCATCTTCGAGCCGCACGTCATGCTTCTTGATATCGATCGCAGCTCCGTCGATCGGCTCCAGCACCATGTCGTGCAGCACGACCTTGCGGATCATGTCGCCGAAGCGAGGCGCGATCTCGTACGTGCGCTCGTCCACCACCGAGAAGCCGAGATTCTCGAGTACGGGTACGCGCTCCGAGAGCCGGATCGGATCGTCGAAGCGATAGACAGCCGCGCGCAGCCGCTCGGTACCGCTGGTTTTCTCGACATAGAAGTCAATGGCGAGCGGGCGCTCAGGCCCGAGCCGTTCGATGCGGCGGATGTCTTCGAGCGCCCGCGCTGTCGGGAAGAACTCCGCGTACCCGGCCGAGAAAGCCTCGCGATACTTGCTGGCCAACGCCGCCGTCTTCGGCCCCGCCTTTTGGAGCGCTTCGGCAAGGCGGTCCTGCCAGGTCTTTACGATCGTCGCGACGCCCTGTTCGAGCGTCTCCGTCGGCACCTTCGGCGTTGCGCCTTCATGGCGGCCGATGATGAAATGCACGCGCGTGAGCTGGCCCTCGGCAAAGTAGGGCGTGAAGGCCGATACGTGCCCGCGGTAGGTCTGCGCGAGATAATTTCCGATCTCCTCGCGCACGCGCGTCGAGAAGCGGTCCCTCGGCACGAACACGAGCACCGAGACAAAGCGGTCGAAGCGATCGACGCGCGCGAACACGCGCACGCGCGGCCGCAGCTCCAGATCGAGGATGCCCGCCGACCACGTCGCCAGCTCGTCCGTGCTGATCTGGAAAAGCTCGTCGCGGGGGAAAGTTTCGAGCACGTTGAGCAGCGATTTTCCCGCGTGACTCTCCGGCGGGAAGCTCGATCGTTCGAGCACGCCCTCGATCTTCTGGCGCAGGATGGGGATCTCGCGCGGCAGCTTCACATAGGCCTGCGACGTTAAGAGCCCGATGATGCGCAGCTCACCGGCGAGTGTGCCGTCGGCGCGGTAAGTCTTCACGCCGATGTAGTCCATATAGGCGCGCCGGTGGACGCGGCTGCGCACATTGGCCTTGGTGATGATCAGGGGATCCGGCTGGAGATAGAACTCGCGGATCTCGGGCGTCAGTGCCACGAACTCGGTGCCGCGACGCAGCACGAGCACTTTGGGGTCTTGCAACAGTCCGAGGCCGACCCCGTCATCCGCTGAGAGCGTGCCAGTCTGCATGTCGCCATCGAGACGGTAGTCGCGCATGCCGAGCAGCGTGATGTTGCCGGCTTCGAGCCATTTCAGGAACTCGACCGCTTCCCGGCGCATCGGCGCGGGCACGCTCGCAGGCGCCCTCTCCAGATCGGCAATGGCCTTCCTCAGGCGCGCCAGCATGGCCTGCCAGTCGCCGACGGCCGTGCGGACTTCCTTGAGGATGTCCTTGAGCGTCGCGACGATCGCGTCGCCCTCGCCCGCCGCAAGACCTGCGACCTGGACCGCGATGTAGCTTTCCTGGCGGCCGTCGTTCCAGCTCTTGTCACCGCTCGCGAGAATGCGGACCAAGCGCCCATCGGGCGTGCGCTCGCTCTTGATCAGCGGATGCAACACGAGATCGATGGTCAGGCCGCGTGCGTGCAACTCGGCCGCGATACTGTCCATCAGGAAGGGCATGTCCTGATTGAGAATTTGGATCAGGGCGCGGCCGTCTCCGAGCGGACTGATCGCGACCTTCGCCGCGCCGGCCGGCTTTTCTTGAAGAAAAGCCATGGCATGATCGACAAGCGTTGCGAGCTCCTTGGGCGGATGGTCCGAGAGTGCGGCCTCGTCGGACGAGCCGAGAAGCGCTTGCGCCAGGACGAGGCGGCCTTGCGTGTCGGGCGCGCTCGATCTCACCACCTCGAGAACGGCATTGATGGGGCGGGTGTTCGTGGAGGGGGCCTCAGCCTGTGCGCGGCTCGCCATGGGCTGGTCCTTTCAGATGCGAATGCGGCATTGCGACTTCCAGTAGAGGCGCTCTGCGTCGTCGCGCAACGTGCGCAGCTATCAGATAGTGCATAATGCCCAGGTTTCGAGCTTCGAGTATGACAGTGCGCGGCACGTCCCTCGGTGGAACTTGGGGGATGTCGCCGGAACGGCAAGCAGACAGGGCCTCACATGAGCTGGCGCGAGTACTGGAACCAGGATACGCCGATCTACGTCAATGCGCGTCACAAAGCCGTGCACTATGAGTTGATTGCACGCCAACTCGTTGATGCACTGCCGCAAGGACGCCCGGCCGTGCTCGATTTCGGCTGTGGCGAGGCGCTATCGGCGGACATCGTTGCAAAGCAATGCCAAGTCTTGCACCTCTGTGATGGTGCGGAGCTTGTGCGCACGCGCCTCAAGCAGAAGTTCGGTCTGCTCGGCAACGTCGTGGTGATGTCGCCTGAGCAACTCGGCGAGATCCCGGACGGGAGCCTCGACCTGATCGTCGTGAACTCTGTCCTGCAGTATCTGAGCCGCGCGGACCTGGACAGTCTGCTGGCGACGTGGCGCCGGCTGCTCAAGCCCGGTGGGCAATTGCTGATCGCCGACGTCATCCCGCCGGACGTGGGACCGCTCACCGATGTCATGGCGCTGTTGAAGCTCGCAGCTGCGAACGGCTTCTTCGTTGCGAGCTTCGTCGGCCTCGCGCGCACGTTCTTCTCCGACTACCGCAAGACGCGGGCCGCGCTGGGGCTTGCGCACTACAGCGAAGCGGACATTCTCGCGATCCTTTCCGCTGCAGGCTTCGACGCCCGCCGCCGGCAGGCGAACCTCGGCCACAACCCCGCGCGGATGGCGTTCATCGCGGTGCCGCGCCCATAAGCGGTCGGGCACGCCAATTCGACGGCAAGAAACGGATCGCGCCGCCTGTGGGCTCAAGCGACTGTCTCAGCCGCGGGCCAAGTCCGGCCTGCGGAGAAACCCATGTCGCAGAGCCCAGCAGTCAACCGGCCGATGACCGCGCTCGAATGGACAACGCTGATCACG
This sequence comes from Pseudomonadota bacterium, assembly GCA_023430315.1. Taxonomy (GTDB): domain Bacteria; phylum Pseudomonadota; class Alphaproteobacteria; order Rhizobiales; family Hyphomicrobiaceae. The sequence continues at coordinate 7,052 of JAEZAW010000247.1, forward strand.
CTGGCGGCCGTTTGGGGAGGCACGTTCTTTTTCAATGCGATTGTCGTCAAGGACATGCCGGTCTTCACGATCGTCGTCGCGCGCGTGGCCCTGGCCGCGCTGGTCCTGCTCGCCGTCCTAAAGCTTGCCGGCATCGGACTGCCCAAGGGCCGGCACGTGTGGATCGCCTTCTTCGGCATGGGCCTGCTCAACAACGCCATCCCCTTCTCTCTGATCGTCTGGGGGCAGCAGCACATTGCCTCGGGTGTCGCGTCGATCTTGAATGCCTCGACACCGCTCTTCACCGTGGTGCTGGCGCATTTCGTGACCGCGGATGAGAAGATGTCTGGTGGACGTCTCCTCGGCGTTGTCGCAGGCTTCGTCGGCGTGGCCATCATGATAGGCAACGACGCTGTGCATTCTCTCGGGGCCAGCGTCATGGCGCAGCTTGCCTGCGTCGCGGCTGCAGTGAGCTACGCCTTCGCAGGCATATTCGGGCGGCGGTTTCGCGCCATGGGGATCGCGCCCATGGCCACGGCGACAGGGCAACTCGTCGCTTCGAGTGTCCTGCTCATTCCGGTGATGCTGCTGCTCGAGCGTCCCTGGTCCATGCCTCTGCCGGGACCGCAGACAATCGCCGCTCTGATCGGTGTCGCGACGCTGTCCACGGCATTTGCCTATGTTCTGTACTTCCGGCTGCTTGCGACAGCCGGGGCGACCAACCTCCTGCTTGTGACCTTCCTGATTCCGGTCAGCGCCATCCTGCTCGGCACCATGTTCCTCGGCGAAGTGCTTCAGCCCAGGCACGTCGCCGGCATGGCGATGATCGGCCTCGGGCTCGCAGCGATCGACGGGCGGCCGTGGCGCGCGGCTCGGCTTTTAGTAAAGACCCCGGTGGAGACGCGAACCGGTTAGCGTCGGCTCCTCAGCCTTTCCACCAGCTCCGCCGTCGGATAGGCATCCGCGACCATGCCGAGCCGAAGCTGCTCCTTCTTCACGGCCGCGCGTGTGCCGGCGCCGATGATGCCATCGATACGGCCGACATCATGGCCCCGCTGCGTGAGGAGCGTCTGCAGTTCCTTGGCTTGATCGAGGCTCAGCGAGGGAATGTCCTTGCCGACATCGCGCATCTCAGGCGCACCCGCATAGCGCATGGCGAGATAGCCAACGGTGGTCGCGTAGTTCAGCGACTGGTTCCATTCGAGATAGATCTTGAAGTTGTCGTAGACGAGGAACAGCGGCCCGTCGCGCCCCATGAGCGCAAGCAGCGATGCCGGCTGTGCATCGGCGGGGATCGGCTTTCCATCGGCGCCCGTCACGCCCCACTTGGCCCATTGGCTGCGCGGATGCTGAATGGTGAGATCTGCTTCGGCCCAGTTCAGATTGCGTGGTGCGCGCACTTCCTCGAGCCAGGGCTCACCTGCACGCCAGCCGAGGTGCTTGAGGTAAGCGGCCGTCGAGCCGATCACGTCGGCGGGGCTCGAGAAGAGATCGCGGCGGCCGTCGCCGTCGTAGTCGACGGCGTGTGCGAGATAGTGGGTCGGCAGGAACTGCGTCTGGCCGAGTTCGCCGGCCCAGGAGCCGATCATGTCGGCGGGCTTGAGGTCGCCGCGGTCGATGATCTTGAGGGCGGCGATGAATTCGCGCGTGAACATCTCGCCGCGCCGGCAGTCATAGGCGAGCGTCGCCAGCGAGCGCAGGACCGAGAGCTTGCCCATGCCGGCGCCGAAGTCGCTTTCCAGCGCCCAGAAGCCGGTGATCACGGGCGCCGGCACGCCATATTCCTTCTCGGCCCGCGCGAAGACGGCACGGTAGCGCTCCATCTGGCGCAGGCCGTTCTGGATGCGGTTGCGCGAGACGAGCTTGCCGCGGAAATCAACGAAGCTCTGTCCGAAGAACGTCTGGCGGCGATCGCGCTGAATGATGCCCTGGTCGAGCGTCATGTCATCGAGGACGGCCGAGAGCGTTGCCTGCGTGACGCCTGCTGCTGCGGCCTCGCGGCGGAAATTCCTGAGCCAGGTCTCGAAGCTGCCCGTGTTCTGGCAGTTCGCCGTGCTCGGATTGGCGGGGGGCGCGGCCGCGCGCACGCCGGGGCCTAGTGAAAGCGTTGCCGTAAGGGCGGCGAGCACGGAAACGGCGCAGGCAGTGAGGCGGGCAGTCCGGCGCATGCATGTCCTCGGAAAAAGGGCTGGAATGAGCGGCATTGATAGCCGAGCCAATACGGCAAAATCATGCGGGCACGGTCGCTCCGCGAACAACGTGCACACAGAGAACCTTGTGGCGCTTATGCCGCGTCCACTACTGGATCACCAGCGGGGGTTGGCAAAGGCTTGGCACGACCGCTATAGCCAGCCAAGGTTAATGGCAGCCTCGGCGCAAGAGTTTGCGCCCTTCTCTGCACACTGGCGATCCGCGAAAGGAACGGCGATGCGGGCACTTTCTCTCTTTTCGGCAGCGGTGGGCCTCGCCCTCGCGCTCGCCGCATCTCCGGCCATGGCCGAGTGCGATGTGCTTGCTTTCGAGGTCAATGATTACGGCAAGGAAGGCCCGACGCGCGACGCCCTGGCGCTGCTCGACAAACATATCGCAGCCACGATGGCCAAGCGGAACGTCAAGGACTATCGGGTCGGCGAAAAGAACGTGAAGTGCGAGCTATTCCTCGACTTTATCGTCTTCGACGAGCACACGTGCACCGCCCACGCGAATGTCTGTTGGGGCAAGGATATGAAGAAGATCAAGGCAGCCCCCAAAGCCACCACCGCGAAGGCGACACCCAGCACCAAGGCGAGCAATCCCAAAGCCGCCGAAAAGAAGTAGCCGCCTCGGTAGCGCGCACTGCGGCCGTACGACTGTGGATGATTGCCGCTCACTCGGGCCCTGCCACCCTGCGGTGCTGGACAGGCGGCGAGTCGGCGCTGTAAACAAACGGAGAACGCGCCGGCCGGAGCAGTGGATCGTCCATTGAACTTCGTTCCTAAAAATCCGATCGAGAGCGCTCTTGCCGAGACATTGTCCGGCATCAGCGAGCCCGCCTGGATTATCGATGTGGATCGCGGGGCCGTTGCTGCGGCCAACGGGCGAGGCGGCGCGGTCTGGGGCATCCCCACGATGTCGCCGGTGCTCGACAGCGTGGTGCCGGGCCTCAGAGCGCTTCGCGCGCGTTTCGCCCAGGGCTCATTCCTCGAGACGACGAGCAGCACGGTCGAGCCGTTGAAGTTCTGGACGACGGGCGGCATCCGCACGCTCGCCTGCGAGGTCCGCACGCTGGACGAGAGCGTCGGCCCCGGTCTGCTGCTGGTCATCGCCGGGGCAGTCCGGAAGCCCGTAGTCGAGCGCAAGGAAGTGGTGCGGCGCCGAGAAGTGCCTGTGCCTGCCAGTGCACTCCGGGCGAAAGTTGCGCCCGTACTGAGGGACGATCCGCCCGAGCGCCCCAAGCCACCGCCAAGCGTCGCGCCCAGTCCGCCGCTCAACGACATGGAGACGCTGCGCGAGATTGCGCGGCGCATTCGGCAGGGTTCTGCACGCATAACGGCCGGCGTCGAGGCGCCGGCCAATGAAGATCCGGCTCCTCCCACAGCCAAAGCAATGCCACCCGCCGCAGCGCCGCCGCCTGCGCCCAAGACCGACGTCGCTCCCAAGCGTGACGCGGACGAGCACCATGCCCAACTCGCGCATGAGATTCGCACGCCGCTTGCGGCCATCATCTCGCTTGCTGAGGTGATTACCGAGGAGCGCCTCGGGCCGTGGCCAAACGACCGCTATCGCGGCTACGTCCGCGACATTCTCGCGAGCGCGCGGCATGGCCTGGAGGTCGTCGATGGCATCCTGCGTGATACGCCGAGCCAACCGGGCACCGCACGCACCCTCGCCGAGATCGATCTCAATGCCGAGGTCGAGGCCATGAGCACGTCGCTGCAGCCGCTCGCCGAGAAATCCGGCGCCCGGCTCGAGGCGGCGCTCGGCGGCGGCCTGCCGCGCGTGACAGCGGATCGTTTGAATGTCCGCCAGATGCTGATCAACCTCGTCTCCAACAGCATCAAGCACGGCGGCCCGTCGGTGCGCATCAAGGTGACGACGGGCTACGAGCTGAATGGCGACGTGTGGGTCGAGGTCGAGGACAACGGCCCCGGCATGCCGATGCCGCCTGCCGAAAAGGGCAGCGCACCAGGCGCCGCACCACGCAAGACCGGCCTCGGGCTGCCCCTGACGCGCTCCCTTGCTGCGGCGAACGGCGCGCGTCTCGACATCAAGAGCCGAGCGGGTCGCGGCGTGCGCGCCCGCATCGTTTTCGGT
>JAEZAW010000256.1 GCA_023430315.1 Pseudomonadota bacterium
CCGAGATGGAAAGTCAGGATAGCTTCGCCGAGTACAATGCGATCCCCGTCTCTCAGGGCCGCGTGAGCGACAGGCCGGCCGTTCAGCAATGGCGCATTCCCGGTCCCGGCCGTGAGGTCCATGAGCATGAACTCGTCGTCGGGGGTGCGCTGAATGAGTGCGTGATGGCGATGGACTGCGTTGTGCTCGAGCGCGATATCGTTGTCGCTGTGGCGGCCGATGCGCAGTATCTCGCCCTTGAAGGCGAGCTGTACGCGGTCGGCGCCGTCACCGATATCAATCCACGCCTTGTCGGCCAATCGCTCCGGCTCGATCACCGGCGCGGCACGGATCGCTCGGCGCTCTGCGCGACGCCGCAAAGCGCGCATGATCGCGATGAATGTTGCGAGCCACGGCAATGCACCGGCAAGTCCGAGCCCCATGACCATGACAGGCGATTGCTCATAGGCTTCGGCTACCCGCGCACTCGCACGCCGCACAGCCTCCACGACGCGCTCGTGCACCGGCTCCATGCTGAGCTGCATGATCGCTGCCGGTGGGGAATTCTTCGGCGTCTCGGCAGGGGCCGGCGACGACAGCAGGACGAGGCAGGCCGCAACCCACCAAACGCACCAGCCCCGTGAATTTTTCGCCAATTCCGCGCCCGCCATCATTCAGTGAGCCGAATCACGCTCTCAGCCTGCGCGCGCATGCCGGCAGGAACATGGCTTTTCTTGGGGCATACGTGCGCTTGGTTGTGGGTATCCGTCGCGCCGCCGGCGCGAACAGGGCTGCCGCCCTGTAACCCGCTCGGGGGGACACCCCCGAACCCCCGTCTTTTATGGATTTGTCGCCTAGTCTACCCGCCCAGTCATAAAGGCGGGAGGGTCCGGGAGGGTGTCCCTCCCGGTGGGGTGCGGGACAAGCCCCGCTCACGAAGCGACCAATCGCGAACAGCTCACTCCGGCAGCACGTGCGAACCGTACGTGGCGCGCAGTTCGCGCTTCGAGACCTTGCCCGTGGCCGTCATGGGAAGCGCATCCGCGAAAATCACGTCATCCGGCACCTGCCAGATCGCGAGCTTCTTGGCCGCATGCGCAAGAATGGCCTCCTTGCTCACGTCCGCGCCCGGCTGCTTCACAACGACCAGCAGCGGCCGCTCCGTCCACTTCGGATGCGGGATGCCGATCACAGCGGCATTGGCGACGCCGGGACAGCTCATCACGGTATTCTCGACGTCGATGGAGCTGATCCACTCGCCACCCGACTTCACCATGTCCTTCGTGCGATCGACGATCGTCAGAAAGCCATTCGGGCTGATGCGCGCGACATCGCCGGTGCCGAACCAGCCTTCGCTGTCGAGCGCGGCAGCGGTGGCAACTTCATTGTTGAAGTAGCCGTTGACGATTGCATTGCCGCGCACGAAAAGCTCGCCACTCGCCTTACCGTCGTGCGGCAGGCGCTTGCCGTCCTCATCGACGACCTTGAGGTCGACGCCGAACATGCGCTGGCCCTGAACGGACTTCACCCTCACCCGTTCGTCGATCGAAAGCGAAGGATCGTTCGCGCGCTGCGGCGTGAACGTTCCAATCGGGCTCATCTCCGTCATGCCCCAGCCGTGCAGAACGCGTATGTCGAAATCGCGCTCGAACGTCTCGATCATGGCCGGCGGGGGCGCCGAGCCCCCCACGATCACCTCTGTCAGGTTGCGCGGTTTGCGCCCGCGCTGCTTCATTTCCGAGATGAGGCCGAGCCATACGGTCGGCACACCCCAGGAAGAGTACACACCCTCGCTCTCCATGAGATCGAAGAGGCTCGCGCCGTCGAGCCGCGCTCCGGGGAAGACAATGGGCGTGCCAGAGATCGCCGCAGCATAGGGCAACCCCCAGGCGTTGGCGTGAAAGAGCGGCACCACCGGCAGCACGGGATTGCGCACGCCGAAGGGCGAGCTGACGCATGCCAATGTGAAGAGCGTGTGCAGGACCGTCGAGCGGTTCGAATAGAGCGAACCCTTGGGGTCGCCTGTCGTGCCGGACGTGTAGCAGAGCGCGCAGGCCGCGTGCTCATCCATTTCCGGCCAGACGATGTCGGGCTCACCGCTTTCGAGCAGCTCCTCGTAGCACTGCAGGTTTGCGACCGGCAGCTCGGCTGGCATGTGTGCGCGGTCGGTCATGGCAAAGTAGGCGCCGACGGGCCGGAAGGCCGGCGACAGCTTGGCGATGAGCGGGGCGAACGTCAGATCGAAGAAAAGGAGCTTGTCCTGCGCGTGATTGACGATGTAGCTCATTTGGTCGGGCGCGAGACGCGGATTGATCGTGTGGCAGACTGCGCCAATGCCCGAAATCGCGTAGTAGAGTTCGAAATGCCGGTACGTGTTCCAGGCGAGCGTCGCGACCCGGTCTCCTGGCTTGACGCCGAGCTTGAGGAGCGCGTTGGCGAGCTTGGCGATGCGTGGACGGGCCTGCGCGAACGTGTAGCGATGAAGACCGCCCTCGACGGTCGAGGTGACGATCGTTGCCGGCCCATGCACCTCCGCGGCGAAGTCGATCAGCCTCGAGACCAGCAGCGGCTGGTCCATCATCTGCCCCTTGAGCATAGCGCACGCCTCCCGGATTTGTTATGCGCCAAAGTTAGACGCGGGCGCGCGCAAATCCAAGCGGGCAGAGCCTAGACAAAGCGACTAAGTCCGGCCAGGGCCGGCATTTTGCAGGAGAGTAGCCAATGGCCACCGCCACCTTGACCAAGTCGGGCGATATCGCCGTCATCCGCCTTGCACATGCGCCGGTGAACGCGCTCGCCCAGGGTGTGCGGCAGGGCATCCAGGACGGCATTGCAGCAGCGAACGCCGATCCGGCCATCAAGGCCATCGTGGTTACGGGCGAGGGGCGCGCCTTCTCGGCCGGCGCCGACATCACCGAGTTCCGCTCGGGGCCGAAGCCGCCGGGGCTCGGCGAGGTCATCGACACCATGGAAGCCTCGGCTAAGCCGGTCGTCGCCGCACTCAACGGCCTCGCGCTCGGCGGCGGCTTGGAAGTCGCGCTCGGCTGTCACTACCGCGTTGCAAACAAGGCGGCGAACCAGCTTGGGCTGCCGGAAGTTAAGATCGGCATTCTGCCGGGCGCGGGCGGCACGCAACGTCTTCCCCGCATCATCGGCGTCGAGGCGGCGCTCGACATGATCGTCTCGGGCAATCCCATCAATGCCGAGAAGGCGGCGAAGGTCGGCCTCGTCGATCGCCTCGTTGAGGGCGATGTCGTCGAGGGCGCGATCGCGTTCGCGCGTGAGCTGATCGCGGCTGGCAAAGGCCCGCGACCGGGTAGTGCGACGCGCATCGATCCGGCAAGCGTTCCCGCCGATCTCTTCGCGAAGAAGCGCGCCTCGATCGCACGCCATCCATCCGGCCCCATGGCGGCGAAGAACTGCATTGCAGCCGTCGAGGCGGCTGTCGGCTCGGACTACAAGGCCGGCGTCGCGCGCGAGCGCGAGCTATTCCTTGAGCTTGCCGGTAAACCCTATGCGCGCGCGCTGCAGTACGCCTTCTTCGCGGAGCGCCAGGCGGCGAACATTCCCGACATCGGCAAGGACGTGACGCCGCGCGAGGTCAAGACGGTCGGCATTCTCGGCGCCGGCACCATGGGCACGGGCATCGGCCTCGCTTTTCTCAATGCAGGCTTGCCGGTGACGATCGTCGAGGCCAACCAGAACGCGCTCGACCAGGGCGCAAAGCGTGTCCGCGAGACCATCGAGAGTAATGTGCAGCGCGGCCGCATCTCGGCAGAGGAAGGTCAGAAGCGCTTAGCCAATCTCACGACGTCTCTCGATCTGAAGGCCCTCGTCAACGCGGACCTCTTCATCGAGGCCGTGTTCGAGAATATGGCACTGAAGAAAGAGATCTTCGCGAAGCTGGACGCCGTCGCGAAACCCGGTGCGGTCCTCGCGAGCAATACCTCGACGCTCGACGTGGACGAGATCGCGTCAGCCACGAAACGTCCGCAGGACGTGCTCGGTATGCACTTCTTCTCGCCCGCCAACATCATGCGCCTTCTCGAAGTCGTGCGCGGCAAGGCAACGGCAAAGGATACGCTCGCGACGGCGATGGCGGTCGCGCGCCGCATCGGCAAAGTCGGTGTCGTCTCGGGCGTGTGCTTCGGCTTTATCGGCAATCGCATGATCGAGGCCTATCTCGAAGAAGCTCAGGCCATGCTGCTCGAGGGCGCGACGCCTGCCGATATCGACGGCGCGCTCGAAGCCTGGGGTCTTGCCATGGGGCCACTCGCAATGATGGACATGGCGGGACTCGATGTCGGCTACCGGATCCGTCAGGAGCACAAGCTCACCCCCGAGCGCGCGAAGCTCTACCGCGTGACGGATGCGATCGTGGAAATGGGCCGGCATGGTCAGAAGACGGGTGCCGGCTATTACGCCTACGGCGCCGACCGCAAGCGCGAGAGCGATCCCAAGATCGAGGAGATGTTCGCGAAGGAGGCTGCCGCGCAGGGACTGTCCAATCGTAAACCGGGGCCGGACGAGATCGTCGATCGCTGCCTGCTGCGGCTCGCCAACGAAGGCGCCAAGATCCTCGAAGAAGGTATCGCGATGCGGGCCTCGGACATCGATACGATCTACCTCAATGGCTACGGCTTTCCCGGCTGGCGCGGCGGGCCGATGTGGCAGATCGAGGAGATGGGCCTCGCGAAAGTCGCCGAGAAGATCAAGGCCTACGAGGCACGACACGGCAAACGCTGGGCGATCGCACCGCTCATCGAGAAGCTCGCGGCCTCCGGCGGCAAGCTCTCTGATGCAGGCGTGAAGGGCTGAGGCCACTTACAAGGAGAGAGCCGTGCGGCTCAATGGCTACGCGCGCCACCCTTCGGCAGCGATGCGAAATAGGCTGCCAGCGCCTTGATCTGATCGTCCTCCAGCGATTGTGCGACGGAGACCATGGCCGGATTGTTGCGCTCGCCATTGCGGTAGAGATTGAGCGTGCGAACAAACTCTTCCGGCTCACGGCCCGTGATCGATGGAATGCCAGCCACCGGGCCATCGGGGCGATGGCACGTAGCGCATTCGCTCGAAAGATGACGACCGTAGGCGATCTTCTTCGGGTCGCTCGCTGCTGCAGAGGCTGCAAGCAACAATCCGAATGCACCTGCCGCGAGACCTAAGCTCGCGGGCTTACCGAATTCCGTGCGCCTCATTCCTTCTCCGGCAACATGCCTTTTGCGCAGTAGTGGCGATAGAGCGTGGCGACGATCTCTTTCGCCACCGTGTCGGTCAGCGAGTAGTAGGCGAAGTGGCCACGACGCTCGGCCTTGACGAGACCATCGAGGCGCAACCGCGTCAGATGCTGAGAGGTGAGGCTCTGGCGCGCACCGATGGCGTCGCAGATCTCGGTTACCGTCTTCTCGCGCTCGACCAGCAGGCAGAGGATCATCAGACGATAGGGGCTGCCGATCGAACGCAGCACGCCGGCGGCCTCTTCGGCAGCCGAGCGCATGGAGTTCAGAACCTCGCCAGCCGGCAGCTCTTCGCTGTCCTCGGCCTCTTTGGCGAGCGCATCAATCGACATGATCTCAATCGCCTTTTCGCAGCGGCCAGTTTCCGCCAGCCTGCAGAACTAATATTCGCAGGTCGCAATATTTGCAATCCAGGCTCAGAGAGGCAGTGGCTAGTCCTCTGCCCACACGCGGACCCAATCGACGGCGGTCGTAGCCGGCAGCTTCGTATCTGGGTCCGGGTGATTGCCATGCCATCCCCCGACGGAGGTGTTCAGCAAGATGTACATCGGGACATCGGCAACGCGATCATTCTCAATTCTGTAAACCTCCTTGTTGTCGACAAACCAGACGAGCAGGTTCGGCCGCCAATGGAGCCCGAAAATTCGCCAGCCATCCGGACTGGGTGGAACATCAAAGGTCTTCTCTACTTTCTTGTGATCTTTTCCGTAGCCATCCCAATGTATGGCCGCATGGAATTTGTTGGGCCCCCAGATCGTCAGGTGCTCCATGATGTCGATTTCCATGCCTTTCCCGGTGAAGCCGTTGTTCACCCCAGTTTGGATGTACGTCGATCGTCGTCCGTTGAGCCACCAACGCGCGATGTCGCCCTTTCCCCTATCCGGCATCAGCCAGAAGGCCGGCCATAAGCCCTTTGCCTCGGGCATGGCCATGCGGGCTTCGAAATAGCCGTAAGCCTGAGCAAATTTTCCAAACGACTGGATCAGCCCCGAGCTGAACGCAAACTCGTCGCCGCGCTTGTTCTTACCGGGTTTGCGTATGGTGGTGATGATGAGCTTGCCATCGCGGACCGAGATGTTGCTCGACTCGAAGAGCGAAACTCCGAGTGAGGCATCGTCCCAAAGCTCGCGATCCATCCAGATCCTTGGGTTGAGCGGCCCCTCGAAGTTCTCATCGAGCGTCAGACGCCAATTTCCAGCAATCGGCGGTCGAGGCGGCAGGCCACCCGAGGTGTTGCGGACACTCGCTTGCTGTGCGCGCACGTCGGTGGTGCCAACGAAAGCGCACCAGGCGGCAAGAAGCACGCCTACTAAAAGGGAGCAGCTTTTCATTTTCCTCGATTCCACAATGCCGCGACGGAAACGAAGTGGGCGCCGGTATATCGCCGGAATACACTCGGCATTCGCGCCTAATACAGCCTCGCTCAATATCTTTCGAAGCGCTGTCGCTTTGTCAATTGAATGGCGCAGATGTCGTTACCAGCGGCCACTCGCCGTCCGGCGCTCAGTCCTTGGGCGATGTCGCCTTCAGCAGACCTTCGAGTCTGCGCTGTTCGTCGGGACTGAGGGGGGCGGGTGTGGGGGCGCGGCGACGGGCGGCGAAGAGGCGCCAGCCGATGCCGGCGGCGGCGAGCGTGAGCAGCAGGAGCGGCGTCAGCCAGAGCAGCAGGGTGTGCGTGCCGAAGGGCGGGCGCAGCAGCACAAACTCACCGTAGCGGTTGACGAGGAACGTCGTCACCTCGGCATCGCTGTCGCCGGCGACAAGACGCTCGCGCACGAGCAGGCGCAGATCCTTGGCGAGCGGCGCATCGGAATCGTCGATCGACTGGTTCTGGCACACAAGGCAGCGCAGGTGCGCCGAGAGCGCGCGCGCGCGCGCCTCGAGCCCGGGGTCCTTGAGAACCTCGTCGGGCTGAACGGCGAACGCCGCGCCTGGCAGAGTAAGCGCGAGGAGAAGCAGCGCAGTGCGTATGAGCGCGTGCATAATGACTACTCCGCAGGCGCAGGCGCGAGCCGCCGGCGCGCGCGGCGTGGGGCACCGACCCTGAGCCGCCGATCGCTCAGCGAGCAGGCGCCGCCGAGGAACATGATGACGGCGCCGATCCAGATCAGGCGCACGAGCGGGTTGAAGTACAGCCGCACCGACCAGGCGCCTTCACCGGCCTCATCGCCGAGCACGACGTAGAGATCCCCCGCCAGCGCATTGAGGATGCCGGCTTCGCTCGTCGCCTGCGGCGGCGCATCGTACTGGCGCTTCGACGGTGTGAGCTCGGTGATCAGGCTGCCGCCGCGCGAGACCTGCATGAGGCCGATGACCTCGCGGTAGTTGGCGCCATTGCCCGGCACCACACCCGTGAAGGCGACATCGTAGCCGGCAATACTCACCGTCTGGCCGGGACGCATCGTGAGGATGGTTTCACTCTGCCAGGCGCTCGTCGCGGCAATGCCAATCACCATGATGCCGACGCCGGCGTGCGCGATGGCGGTGCCGTACACCGAGCGCGGCAGGTGCCGCAGGCGGCGGAAGACTTCCGCAGCATCGGCATTGCCGGCCTTGACGCGGAAGGCGAGCTCGCTAATCGCGCCGGCCGTCACCCACACGCCGAGCGCGATGGCGAAGGGTGCAAGCCACGGGCCCCGCTGCACGATCGCGAGCGCTACGACAGCGGCGACGATGGCAAGGATGCCCGCAGTCATCAGGCGCTGCAGGGCGGCATGGACGTCGCCGCGCTTCCAGCCGAGCAGCGGCCCGAAGGGCAGCGCCAGCAGCAGCGGCACCATGAGCGGCACGAAGGTCGCGTTGAAGTACGGGGCGCCGACCGAGATCTTGGCGCCGTTGATCGATTCGAGTGCGAGCGGATAGAGTGTGCCGACGAGGACGGTGCCGGTCGCGGTCGTCAGCAGCACGTTGTTGAGCACGAGCCCGCCCTCGCGGCTGATCGGGGCGAAGAGACCGCCCTGGCGGAGGCTCGGCGCCCGCGCCGCGTAGAGCATGAGCCCGCCACCGATGAACAGCAGCATGATGGCGAGAATGAACACGCCGCGCTTGGGATCGACGGCAAAGGCGTGCACCGAGGAGAGCACGCCCGAGCGCACGAGGAAGGCGCCCATGAGCGAGAGCGAGAACGTGAGGATCGCGAGCAGGATGGTCCAGACCTTCAGCGCCTCGCGCTTCTCCATCACGACGGCGGAGTGCAGCAGCGCCGTGCCGGCGAGCCAGGGCATGAAGGAGGCGTTCTCGACCGGATCCCAGAACCACCAGCCACCCCAGCCGAGCTCGTAGTAGGCCCACCACGAGCCCATGGCGATGCCGACCGTGAGAAACATCCATGCCGCCAGCGTCCACGGCCGCACCCAGCGCGCCCAGGCCGCATCCGTGCGGCCCTCAATGAGGCCGGCAATGGCGAACGAGTAGGCCATGGAGAAGCCGACGTAACCCGCATAGAGGAACGGCGGATGGAAGGCGAGGGCCGGGTCCTGCAGTATCGGGTTGAGGCCGCGACCGTCGACGGGCACGGGATCGAGGCGCTCGAAGGGGTTCGAGGTCAGCAGGATGAAGAGCAGGAAGGCGAGCGCGATCGACGCCTGCACAGCGAGCACGTTGGCGCGCAAAGTCTCGGGCAGGTTCGTGCCAAAGGCGGCGACCGCGGCACCGAAGAGCGCCAGGATCAGCACCCAGAGCAGCATGGAGCCCTCGTGGTTCCCCCACACGCCCGAGATGCGGTAGATGAGCGGCTTCGTCGAGTGCGAGTTCGCATAGACGTTGGCGACCGAGAAGTCGCTCACGACATAGGCGTGCATGAGGGCGGCAAAGGCGATGATGAGCAAGCCGAACTGCGCAAGGGCGGCCGGCTCGCCGACGCGCATGAGACGGACGTCGCCATTCCGCGCGCCCCACATCGGCAGGATCATCTGCACGAGCGCGACGAGGAAGGCGAGCACGAGGGCGAAGTGACCAAGCTCGACGATCATGGGCGGGCGGCTCCTCGCATCACTTCTTCTCCGCCGCGGGCTGCGGCGCCGCTGTTCCAGGCTGCGGGGCGCCGTGCTGCCAGAGGCCCTTCTCCTTGAGCGCGTCAGCAACTTCGCGCGGCATATAATTCTCGTCGTGCTTGGCGAGCACTGTGTCGGCGCGGAACACGCGGCCCGCTTCGAGCGCACCCTCGGTCACCACGCCCTGGCCCTCGCGGAAGAGATCCGGCAGCACACCGCGATAGCGCACGGTGACCTGCTCGGCCGTGTCCGTGATCGCGAACTGGACGTCGACGCCCTCGCCACGCTTTACACTGCCTGCGGCGACGAGGCCGCCGAGGCGGATGCGCTGCCCCACCGGAATGGCCTTCGCCGCTAGATCGCTCGGCGTGTTAAAGAAGACGATGGACTCGCGCAGTGCCGCGAGCACGAGCCCTACAGCGGCGGCGAGCACGACGAGGGCGCCCGCGATCATGATTCCTCGGCGGCGGCGGCGCGTCATGACGAGAGCCCCAGCGAACGGGCAAGCGATGTCAGCGTATCCTGCGCCTGCGTCTCCTCCGAAAGCGCAGCCCGTGCCCGCGCCAGCGCCGCGAGTGCATCCTCGCGGCGGCCGAGCACGGTGTAGGCGCGGATGAGCCGCTGCCAGCCTTCGAGATCGCGGCCGTTCTCGGAAAGCCGCTGATCGAGACCAGCGACCATGCCCTCGATCATGCGCTTGCGCTCGTCCTCGGGCAGTTGCTGGATGGTGCGCACGTCCTCGCGGCTCAGTGCCGGCGCGATGCTGGTCGGCTTAGACTCTGCGACGCCATCGGGCACCGGCTCGGTCGGAAGATTCTGCTTCCTACGCACGGCCCGCCAGCGCTCGCCGACCGTCGGCCGCCACGGCGCCGCGGCGCTGCCCTCGGTCAAGAGCTGCGCATAGACCTTGGCGGCCTCATCGAGGCGGCCATCCTGCTCGGCGGCGACCGCGAGCCAGAATCGCGGCTCCATGCGGTCCGGCGCCAAAACGCGCAGGCGCTCGTAGGCCTTGCGCGCCGCCTCCGAGACCATGCCGTCATTGGCGAGCATATGGGCTTCGGCGAGGCCCGCGAGCCGGTCCGTGCTCTCGCCGACGAGAAGCAGGGCCTGCGCGAAGGCATTCGCCGCCTCGTGATAGCGGCCCATGCGCAGATAGACCGGCGCGATCACATCCCAGCCGCGGCCGTCCTCGGGATGCGTGCGCAGGCGTTCTTCGACGCGGGCGACCAGCTGTTCGACGTTCGTGCCGGGTCCGTCGGGCGTCCGCGCGGCAAAGGGCTGGCCCGGCTGACCGGGCGCGCCGAGCGCGAGGTAGACGACGATCGCGAGCACCGGCAGCCCGGCCGCGAGCCCCATGGCCAATGTGCGCACGTCACGCAAGGCCGGCGTCGGCGCCGTAGCGTTCTGAGGGCCTTCGGCGGCAGCGAGCAACCGCCGCGCGATCTCGACGCGTGCCGCCTCGGCCTCTCCCTCGGCTATCAGGCCCCGCGCGCGCTCCGCCGCGATCTCGGCGAGCTGATCGCGATAGACCGCCGTGCTTGCCGCCGGCCCGGGGGCCTCTGTAGACAGGCCGGCCGACGCGCCGTCGGCGAGCAGCGGCCGCAGCAGCACTGCCACCACCGCCGCCGTCAGCACAGCCAGCCCAAACCACAACAACATCGCAGACCTCTAGAGCGCCCGGAATTGGGACAGCACTACTTAGAACCCGTCAATAAGGAGGCCGAATGGCCCTTGCAAGGCGACCCGTTCGCATACGGAGCGCGGACCGTCCTTGGGGGCCGTCAATTGCGCAGATCCTCAGGCTGCGGCATCACGCCGCCGGCAGCACCAGCCTTGCGCTGAGCCCGCCCGCCGGCGCCGCCTCGAGATGGAACGTCCCGCCATAGCCTTGTACGAGGTCGGCAACAATCGAAAGACCGAGACCAGAGCCCGGCTTGCTCTCGTCCAGGCGGCGCCCGCGCTTGACGGCCTGTGCACGCTGCTCGGCATTCAGGCCGGGGCCATCATCGGCGACGGTAATCTCGACTGTGCGATTGGGCCGCTGGACGTCCGGTTCGCGCACGGTGACGTTAACCATTACCTGGCTTCCCGCCCACTTACAGGCGTTGTCGAGAAGATTGCCGAGCACCTCCTCGAGGTCCTGCCGCTCGCCGCGGAAGCGGGCACCGGTTGGGCAGTCCACTGCGATGTCGATATGGCGATCGCGATAGATGCGCGAAACCGCGCGCACGAGGCCACGCAGCACGCCTTCGACATCCGTCACGGTCCCAATGACGCCGAGCTGGGCGGCGACGCGGGCGCGGTCAAGATAGTGATTGATCTGGTCGCGCATGATATCGCCTTGCTCGACGACCTTGTCACCGAAGGGCGAGCGCTCCTCGCGTGCTTCATTGATCATGACCGCAAGCGGCGTCTTCAGAGCATGGGCGAGATTGCCGACCTGCGTTCGGGCGCGCTCGATGGTGTCCTGGTTGGCCTGAATGAGCGCATTGAGCTCGGCACGCAGGGGCTCGATCTCCGCCGGCAGGTCGCCCTCGAGACGTCGAGCGCGGCCCGATCGGATATCGGCGAGGCCCTGCTCGATCGCACGCAGCGGCTTCAGGCCATAGCGCACCTGAACGACGGTCGCGCCGACAAGGCCGATGCCGGCAACCGCTAGAGCGATCACCAGCGGCAGGCGGAATTCGTCGAGCCGACCCTCGATGAAGTCCTGGTTACCGGCAACGACATAGGAGTAGTTGCTCGGCGACTCGTCGTCCCCGAGATTGAAGACGGTTTCGCCAACGCGCAACGGTTCGCCCGCCGGCCCCGTCACCTCCATCCAGCGAATACCGTTGATGTCCGGTCTGATGTTGGCCGCCGATGGCAGCGCAAGAATGTCGCTCGCCAGCGAAGCCGAAACCATGCGCCGCCCCGGACTGTTTCCAAGTGGCGTAATCTGCCAATACCAGCCCGAGTGCGTCACCTCGAAGAGCGGCTCGCCGACATTGCGCGGAAAGCGAGGCTCGGAGCCACCATCGTCGGTACTGAAGGCAATGACGAGCGTCAGAAGCTGGCTGAGACGCGCATCATGGGAGGAGGCCAGCTCTCGCTGGCGCACGTAGTCGATGGCAATTCCGGCAATGGGTAGTACGAGCAGCGTCCATACGGCCGCTGTCGCCAGGAGGCGGAACGCAAGGGAATTAACTTTCATCGCCCTCACGCGTCAGGCGATAGCCGAGCCCGCGCACGGTCTTGATCATCTCCGACGGGATCTTGCGCCGGAGCCGGCCGATGAACACCTCGATGGTGTTCGAGTCGCGGTCGAAGTCCTGGTCGTAAAGATGCTCGACGAGCTCGGTCCGTGAGACGACGCGCTCGTTGTGATGCATGAGATAGGCGAGCAGACGATACTCGTGCGAGGTGAGCTTCACCGGCTGGCCGCCCATGGAGACGCGCGCAGTCTTGGTGTCGAGGCGCAGAGGACCAACCTCGATCTCGCTGCGCGCATGACCCGAGAGGCGGCGCACCTGCGCGCGGATGCGGGCGAGCAATTCCTCCATATGGAAGGGCTTGGCGAGATAGTCATCGGCACCGGCATCCATGCCCTGGACCTTGTCGCTCCAGCGGTCACGTGCGGTGAGCAGGATGACTGGCATATTGCGCTCGGCGCGCCGCCACTGCTCGAGGACGCTGATGCCGTCTTTCTTCGGCAGGCCGATGTCGAGGATCACGATGTCATAGGGCTCGGTCTCGCCGAGGAAGTAGCCTTCCTCGCCGTCATGGGCGCTGTCGACGGCGTATCCCGCATCGACCAGAGCGGACGCAAGTTGCCGATTGAGATCCGGATCGTCCTCGACCACCAGCACGCGCATGGCGTCTCGTCCCCTCGCTTGAGATGCCCCGCGCATGGCCACCCAATCCGCCTCGCCGAAAACGTCGGATAGACGGCATCTTAGCCGGCCGGAGCCTGGAAGGCCATTCCAGTCGTGGGCTGAAACGCGCAGACAGGAGGAATTCCGTCGCGGGAGATTTCTACTTCTTTTTCGGCGGTTTGGAGGCCTTCGGGGGGTCGGACGGATCGAGCGGCCCGCGCGCCTCGACAATACGGTTGCGGATACGCCCTTTGGGCTCGCGCACCAGAACACGGTAGGTATAGCGCTCACCGTCCTGGCAGAGGGTGACGCGGATCACATTGCCCTTCAGGCGCTTGCGCGCCCAGGCCTGGATATCGCCGACCGGTAGCAGCTTCTCCTTGAGGACGATGGGGGCTGCGTCCGACCAGTCTTCAAAGCACCGCACGGACTGGCCAACGGCTGCAGGAACCTGAGACAACGTCAGAAATGCAGCGAGGACGAATGCCGCCAGCGCCGTGGTGGATTGTAGACCGATAGTCATCATCCTGCCGAGACTAGGGACCTTGGCGTGAATACGCAATGAACGATGGCGCTTGTACGGACACGAGCGAGCATCGGCAACGCCGCTGCCGGGCATGAGATCGCCGATGCCCTATTCCAGTGCTAAGTTCGCAACATGGCCCTGTTGCATCCGCACGTGGATCGGAGCGTGCCATGACGAAGACAGATGCCGTTTTTACCGGATCAATACCCGCGCTGTACGACAGGGTCCTCGGTCCTCTCATCTTCGAGCCGTACGCCGAGGATTTGGCTGTGCGACTGTCGAGCCTCCAAGCCGGTCGCATTCTGGAGACGGCTGCCGGCAGCGGGATCGTCACGCGGGCCCTGCTACGCTCTCTACCGGCTAGCGTCAGTGTCATCGCGACCGATTTGAACCAACCCATGCTCGACCACGCTGCCCCGCGGACTCCGTTCGGCAACGTCAGCTGGCAGAAAGTGGACGCGCAGTCGCTGCCATTTCCCGATCGCACATTCGATGCCGTGGTCTGCCAGTTCGGCGTCATGTTCTTCCCCGACAAGCAAAAGGCCTACCGCGAGGCGCGACGCATCCTGAAGGCGGGTGGCCGCTTCATCTTCAATGTCTGGGATCGGATCGAGGACAATGAATTCGCGGACATCGTCACCGCTGCGGTGGTCGATTTGTTTCCGGACGACCCGCCACTATTCCTGGCGAGAACACCTCATGGCCATCACGACAAGGAACTGATCCTCGATAAGCTGAGGAGCGCCGGCTTCACCGACATCACTTTGGACACCGTGACACGGCGCAGCGTGGCAGCCTCATGCCGGGATCCGGCCATCGGCTACTGCCAGGGAACGCCTCTCCGCAACGAGATCGAAGCGCGCGACGCCAGTCGCCTTGCAGAAGCGACGGAAGCGGCGGCGCGCAGGATCGGCGAACGCTTCGGGAATGGCCCCGTGGACGGAAAGATCCAGGCGCACATCTTCACGGCGAGCTGCTGAGCCGCCGCGCTACTTCGGCGCCCAGCGCGCGCTGCGCTTCTCGGCGAAGGACGCGAGCCCTTCAGCAGCTTCGGCCGTCTGGCGCTGGTCGGAGTGGCTTTGAATGAGCCCGTCGAGCGTCGGCGCATCGAAGCCGCCCCAGGCGTGCTCGAGAATGTGCTGCTTGGTCTTCGCCAGCGCGCTCGGTGCATTCTCGAGCAGCGTCGCAACGATCTTATCGCCGCGCGCCGCTAGATCAGCGAGCGGCACGACCTCGTGCACGAGACCGATGCGGCCCGCTTCCTCGGCGCCGAAGCGCTCGCCGGTGAGCGCGTAGCGGCGCACCTGGCGCACGCCGATCGCGTCATTGAGCTGCGGAAAGATGATGCTCGCGTGCAGCCCCCAGCGCACTTCCGTGATGGAGAAAAGCGCATTGTCGGCCGCGATCACGATATCGCACGCCGAGATGACACCCGTGCCACCGCCGAAGCAGCCGCCGTGCACGAGCGCGACGACGGGCACGGGCAGCCGGTTGAGGCGATCGACGGCCGATGCGGTCGCTCGCGAAACCGCGAGATTGTCCGCGGGCGTGCCGGCGCGCGCTGCATTGATCCAGGAGAGGTCGGCGCCGGCCTGGAAATGCTTTCCGTTGCCCTTGAGCACGACGACGCGCAAACCCTTCTCGCCGCCGAGCGTGTCCATGGCCGTGTGCAGGCCCTGGATCATGTCGCCGTTGTAGGCGTTGTTCACCTGCGGCCGATTGAGGGTGACAGTCGCGACGCCACGGGCATCGAGATTCCAAAGGACTGGGGCATCGCTCATGTGGAAGTCTCCTCGGATTTTTTGGTGTAGGCTCTATAGCGCCCCAAACAAAAGTAAGGAAACGCCCGATGACCGCACTCCTCCCTCTCGAAACTGCAACGCTGCCGCCCGGTGTTCGTGCGCGCTTCGTCGAGGGCGTGAACGGGCTCAGGATGCATGTGCTCGAATGCGGCGAGCGTGGGCGGCCGTGCCTGCTCCTGCTGCACGGCTTTCCCGAGCTCGCCTATAGCTGGCGCAAGGTCATGCCGACGCTGGCCGCTGCGGGCTACTACGTCATTGCGCCAGATCAACGCGGCTACGGCCGCACGACCGGCTCGAACGACAGCTACGACACCGATCTCACCCAGTACGGCCCGTTCAACCTCGTGCGGGATGTCGTCGGGCTCGTGTATGCGCTCGGCATCCGCGAGGTCGCCGCGATCATCGGCCACGACTTCGGAGCAACCGTCGCTGCTTTTGGTGCGCTGCTGCGTCCGGATCTGTTTCGCAGCGTAGTCCTGATGAGCGCGCCGTTCTCGGGGCCGCCGGCGATCCCCGTCGGCAGCGCCGACAATCCGGATGCTAAGGCGACGCGCGAGTCGGCGATCCACAAAGCGCTCGCGGCGCTCGATCGGCCGCGCAAGCACTACCATGCCTACTATTGGACACGCGAAGCAAACGCCAACATGCACGGCGCCAAGCAAGGCGTTCAGGCATTCCTGCGCGCCTACTTCCATCACAAGAGCGCCGACTGGAAGGCGAACAAGCCGTTCCGTCTCGAAGGTTGGACAGCATCCGAGCTCGCGAAAATACCGACGTACTACATCATGGACCTCGCCGACGGCATGGCCGAGACCGTTGCCAAGGAAGCGCCAAGCGCCGCCGAAATCGCCGCCAACCAGTGGATGCCCGAGTCCGAGATGCGCGTCTTCGGCGAGGAATATGCGCGGACGAGCTTCCAGGGCGGCCTCAACTGGTATCGCGCACGCGTCGAGCCGCGCGTCGTTGCGGAGTTGGAGCTATTGTCCGGCCGCACGATTGACATACCCTCGTGCTTCATTGCCGGGCGCAGCGATTGGGGCATCTACCAGGTGCCGGGTGCCATCGAGCGTATGCAAAAGGAAGCGTGCACGCGCATGTCGGCCGTGCACCTCATCGAGGGCGCCGGTCACTGGGTGCAGCAGGAGCGCCCCGCGGAAACCGCGCAGCATCTGCTGGCGTTCTTGCGGGAGCAGCGCTGAACGGAGCAATCCATGGCAGATACGATCGGCATGGCGGCGCAGGCGGCGGGACAGGCCGTACGCTTTGG
The DNA here is from genome assembly GCA_023430315.1 of Pseudomonadota bacterium. Taxonomy (GTDB): domain Bacteria; phylum Pseudomonadota; class Alphaproteobacteria; order Rhizobiales; family Hyphomicrobiaceae. The sequence goes on from JAEZAW010000256.1 coordinate 16,658, forward strand.
CCTCTACCTCGGCCTCAACCGCATTGTCGACTGGCGCACGAACGCGCTTGGCCGTGCGCCTGCCGAAAAGCCGCGCGGGCCGATCCCCTCGCAGGCCGAGCTGCTGCGCGATCTCATGAGCGTGCTCATGCAGGATGCAGCGGCGGTGCGCGATGGCCTCTATCCGCCGATGAGCGACGAGCCGCCGCTGCCCGTACAGCTCAAGCGCATTCGCGACATGCTCGCCGATCTGCCTTCGGCACACGCGCGACGCAATGCGCGCGATGCCTCGACAGCCACGGCTCAAGCGGGCGACGGCCTTCCCGATTACTTCGTGCAGGATTTCCACTTTCAGACGGGCGGCTATCTGACCGACGACTCCGCCAAGCTGTACGACCTGCAGGTCGAGACGCTGTTCTACGGAGCCGCTGGCGCTATGCGCCGGCAGGCCCTGCGACCGATCGCCAAGTTCATGCATGGGCGCGACCAGCGGCAGGTGCGCCTGCTGGATGTCGCCTGTGGCACTGGGCGGTTCCTACGCGCAGTGCGGCTTGCCTATCCGGCGATGAAGCTTTCGGGGCTCGATCTGTCGAAGCCCTATCTCGACGAGGCGCTGCGGCATCTCAAAGGCCTACGGCCAGTGGAATGGATCGCCGCCAACGCGGAGAGCATTCCGCTGCCCGATGCGAGCCAGGACATTGTCACGACCGTATTCCTGTTCCACGAATTGCCACCCGAAGTGCGCCGTCGCGTGGCGGCCGAGATGGCACGCGTGCTCAAGCCCAGTGGACTTCTCGTGTTCATTGACAGTCTGCAAATGGGCGATCGAGCGGGCTGGGATGGTCTGCTCGAAGCCTTCCCGGCGCGCTTCCACGAGCCCTACTATCGCCACTACGCGATCGACGATCTCGACGGCGTTTTCCGCGACGTGGGACTTGAGGCCGTCGAGCAATCGACGGCATTCCTCGCGAAGATGATGGTGCGGAAGAAGCGGGCGTAGCTCAGAGCCCCGCCGACATGCCGCCGTCGACCGCGAGCTCGGCACCGGTCACGAACGAGCTGTCGTCACTCGCGAAGAAAAGCGCGGCGCGCGCGATCTCCTCCGTCGTGCCGAAGCGCCGCAGCGGTGTCTGGTCGATCAGCGCCTTTGCGATCATGGGATTGCGGAGAACGCGGTTCGTAAGGTTCGTCTCGACGAAACCGGGCGCCAGCGCATTCACGCGGATGTTGAAAGGCGCATACTCGACGGCAAGCGCCTTGGTCAGGGCAGAGACCGCACCCTTAGTTGCAGAGTAGGCCGCAAGCTGGCGCAGGCCGCGATGCGCCATGATCGAAGCCAGATTGACGAGCGAGCCGCGCCCCGAGGCCTTCAGTAGATCGAAGCCGTCACGCGCGATACGCACAACGCCATCGAGGTTCACCTCGCGGATCTTGACCCAGTCGGCATCGGAGAGATGGCGGAAGTCCTCGCGCACGTTGAGGCCGGCATTGTTGATGATGACATCCAGCTTGCCGTGTGCGTTTTCGATAGCTCGGAAAAGCGCCGTCACGTCCTGGCCGCGCGAGACATCACACGTCTGCGCCGTCGCTTTGCCGCCGGATGCGCTGATCTCGTCGACGACCTTCTCAGCGGAAACACCATCGACGTCGCTGACATAGACGTGCGCACCTTCGGCCGCAAAAACATGCGCGATCCCGCGCCCGATGCCGTTGCCCGCGCCTGTAACGAGCGCGATGCGCCCCTGAAGCCTCATAGTGCCGCCCTTACCGATCGAACCGGCCCGCACGCTACTCCGCAGCGGCCTTAGGTGGCGTCCATTTCTCACGCATGGTTACCAGCTCTTCCGCGGCACTGGGATGGAGCGCCATGGTAGCGTCGAAGTCGGCCTTGGTCGCGCCCATGCGCATGGCGATCGCGGTCATCTGGACGATCTCGGCGGCATCCGGCCCGAGCACGTGACAGCCAAGCACGCGATCGGTCGCCCGCTCGACGATGAGTTTCATCAGCATCTTCTCGTCGCGGCCGGTGAGCGTCACCTTCATGGGACGGAAGCGCGCCTTGTAGATGTCGATGCCGCCGGGACGCTTCGCCGCCTCGTGCTCGGTGAGACCGACCGTGCCGATCTCCGGCGTCGAGAAGACCGCCGTCGGGATCCAATCATGGTCGACGACGCGCAGCTTCTTGCCGAAAAGGCTGTCAGCGAAGGAATGCCCCTCGCGGATCGCGACGGGCGTGAGGTTCACGCGGTCGCAGACATCGCCGACCGCATAGATACTTGGCACGTTCGTGCGCTGGTGCTTGTCGACGATGATCTCGCCGCCCTCGCCGAGCGCGACGCCGGCGCTTTCGAGACCGAGACCCTGAGTATTCGGACTGCGGCCGATGGCGAACATGACCTGATCGACCTCGAGCTTGCCGCCGTCACTACAATGCGCCGTGATACCGCCCGCGGTCTTCTCGAGACGCGAGAAGACTTTGCCCGTGATGATGCGAATGCCGCGCTTGGTATATTCCTCGGTCAGCGCGTCGCGCAGATCCTCATCGAAGCCGCGCAGGATCTTCTCGCCGCGATAGATGAGCGTCGTCTCGGCGCCTAGTCCGGCGAAGATGCCAGCGAACTCGACAGCGATGTAGCCGCCGCCCGCGATGACAATGCGCTTCGGCAGCTTCTTGAGATCGAACGCCTCGTTCGAGGTTATGGCGTGCTCGATGCCGGGCAGCTTGGGGTCGAGGTTGGCGCGGCCGCCGGTGGCGACGAGGATGTACTTCGCTGAAATCTCCTTGCCGCTGTCAGCGAGGCGGACGGAGTTCGGCCCCGTGAGGACGGCGCGGGTTTTGTGGATGGTGACGCCGGCGCGATCGAGCCCACCGCGATAGGCACCTTCGAGACGGGTGATCTCCTTGTCCTTGTTGGCGATCAGCGTCGCCCAGTCGAAGGTCGTCTCACCGACGGTCCAACCGAAGCCCGCGGCGTCCGCAAACTCGTCGGAGAAGCGGCTTGCGTACACGAGCAGCTTTTTCGGCACGCAGCCACGGATCACGCACGTGCCGCCGAAGCGGTACTCTTCCGCAATGGCCACCTTGGCGCCGTGGCCGGCCGCAATGCGCGCGGCGCGCACGCCGCCCGAGCCGGCGCCAATGACGAAGAGGTCGTAGTCGTAAGCCGCCATAGCTGCCTCTTACAGGTCGATGCCGCGCTTCTTGAGCTCACGCCGCATCTCAGCGTCGAGCTCGGCGCCGATGCGCTGGCCCCAGATCTGGCCGGCGCTCATGGATTGACGAATGATCTCGGGTTGTGCCTCCACCATGCGGCGGCCGGCACCGGACTGATAGAATTTAGTGACGTCGCGCATATCTTCAACGGAGAGCCTCTGCGCGTAGATCGTGGCAACCTGCTCGATCAGCTCACTTTTGCGTTCCGAGAAGCGCTTGACCAGCTCGCCCATCACTTCCCGAATTTCGCCTGCGCGACCTGGCGCAAGCCGAACAAAGGCCTGGGTCAACTGACCCGTAAGGACGGGGATGACCTGATCGAACTGCGCAGATGCGCCCGAAGCTTCCATGAGCTCGCGCGCTGCCGCCCGGCCCTCTTCGGAAGCCGCCTCACGCTGCTGTGACAGAGCCGGCGTTGCGAGCGCCACCAAGAGGGCCAGGGCAAACCTCGCACCACGAACCATGCTCATCTGCGTAATCCCTGATGAAAACGGAGGGGCTTCAAGCCTGCTCGAAGCAACGTAGGCTCAGCGGCCGTCATCCTCGACGGGCTCGGTCTCGATGACGACAATGCCTTCCGGACCAGCAACAAAAGCCATGTCGGCAAGGCCGAGAAAGAGGCCGTTCTCGACCACGCCCGGAATGTGCTTCAGCGCTTCGTCCAGCCGCTCGGGCTCGTCGATGCGCTTGAAGGCGCAGTCGAAGATATAGTTGCCGCCATCGGTGACGAACGGCTGGCGATCGCGCCCCGTGCGCAGGCGGATCTCGCCGTGGCAACCAAGGTCGGCTGCAAGCAGCGCGATCATGTTCTGCGTCGCCGTGTAGCCGAAGCGCACGACCTCGACGGGAAGCGGAAAGGCGCCGAGCCGCTCGACGCGCTTCGTGTGGTCCGCGATGACTATGAGACGCTCGGAGGCCGCCGCGACGATCTTCTCGCGCAGGAGGGCGCCACCACCACCTTTGATCAGCCGAAGCGCGCTGTCGAACTCGTCGGCGCCGTCGACCGTCATGTCGAGGAGGGGCATCTCGTCGAGCGTGGTCAGGGGGATGCCGAGCGACGCCGCCTGGACGCGCGTCGCCTCGGATGTCGGCACGCAAATGACGTCGAGGCCGCTGCGGACGCGCTCACCCAGGAGATCGACGAAGTGCGCGGCCGTGGAGCCTGTGCCGAGCCCGAGACGCATGCCCGAGGCGACCTGCTCGATGGCGCCGCGCGCCGCCATACGCTTGTACTCGTCCAAACTCATTCCGCCGATCCGTCGCCGCCCCCGTGGGCTGGCTTATCGCAGGTATCCGGCAGATTGGCCAGACGCCACAAGTCAGTATTGACCACTACCTAATGCCGGCGAAATCTCGCCAGACAAAGAAAAAAACGTTCCCGCGGCTCAGGCGGCATCGCCGAGAAACCGCTCGACAAATGCCGGCACGATTGCGGAGGCTGGCCCGTGGATAGCCTCGTCGAAGAGGCTCGTACCCTGCGAGGGCTCGAGATTGAGTTCGACCGTATGCGCACCGCGATCACGGGCCTCGGCGACGAAGCCGGCTGCCGGATAGACATTTCCGCTCGTGCCGATGGAGATGAAGAGATCGGTGCGGGCGAGCTCCTCGGCAATCCGCCCCATGTGATAGGGCATCTCCCCGAACCAGACGACGTCCGGCCGCATGCTGCCGGCGACGTTGCACGAGGGACAGGTGAGCTCGATCGTCAGATCGGGGTATTCAGGCCCCCAGGGCCGGCGCTCGCCGCAACTTGCGCAGAGCGCCTTCTGGTGCTCGCCATGCATGTGGATGAGGTTCTGCGTGCCGGCCGCCTCGTGCAAGGCATCGACATTCTGCGTGACCACGGTCACGCGTCCGGCGTGCTCGCGCTCGAGGCGCGCCAGGGCGAAGTGTGCCGCATTCGGCTTGGCGGTGGCGCTGACACGGCGGCGCATATTGTAGAAATCGAGCACGAGCTTCGGATTGCGGGCGAAACCCTCCGGCGTCGCCACGTCCCGGTAGTCGTACTTGGCCCAGATGCCCTCTTTGTCGCGAAAGGTCGAGATGCCCGACTCGGCCGAGATGCCGGCCCCGGTCAATATGGTGATGTGCCGGAAAGTCTGCATGCTGCCCCGCCGCCCGCAGTTCACGATCGCCGCCGCCGGCATCAAGGTCGCCTGTTTGTGACAGCAGCGAGGCGACTCTTACGGCAGTGCGCATTCGGAGCAAATGGGCTGACGCGCGTGTGGGGCTTTGCTATCTGAACAAACGCAGCCTATAGTCCGTACGGGGCGCACGGTGGGTCGATGCGCGTGGGTTAGCCGTCAGTGACGGCACGGGTGCGTATCCAGAGAGGGAGTTGCGTCAGTATGTTTACGAAGAAGGCAGAACCGACTGCATTCGATGTACCGCGTGGCGTGCCACACGCAGCGCCATCTCACCAGCCGCACCAAGGCGAGCCCCACGGACAGCCGCGACAGGCAGCGCCCTCGCCTCGCCCCAGCAGCGGCCAATCAGGCCCGTCGCACATCGGCGAGGATCTAACGGTCATCGGCAATCTCGTCTCGAAGGGCGAGGTTCATATCGACGGCCAGGTCCAGGGGGATCTGCACGCCGCCAACGTCATCATCGGTGAGACGGCGCGCATCACGGGCGGTGTCGTGGCCGACGAGGTCATCGTACGTGGTGGTGTCTCGGGCTCGATCCGCGGGCGTCGCGTGGTGCTGCAGTCCTCGAGCCGCGTCGAGGGCGACGTCTACCACCAGCAGCTCGGCATCGAGCAGGGCGCCTACTTCGAGGGCAAGTCGCGCCGCGTGGCAGACCCGCTGTCCGGCGTGAACATTCCTGAAAGCAGCGGTTCTTCGGGCCCGGGCTTCCCACTGCGCGGCGAAAGCTGAGCTTCGCAGCGTCGCTCAAATCGATAGATACTGCTCCTTGAGGGCTGCATCCGCGTCGAGCTCGGCGAGCGTACCGGCGAAGCGGATGTGCCCACGATCGAGCACGAAGGCACGATCGGCGACCGCGCGTGCGAAGTGCAGGTTCTGCTCGGAGAGCAGGAGGCCGACACCGCGTGTCTTGAGCTTAGCGATAGCACCGGCGATCACCTCCACAATGACCGGGGCGAGCCCTTCTGACGGCTCGTCGAGCAGCAGGAAGCGCGGGTTGCCCATGAGCGCGCGCGCGATGGTCAGCATCTGCTGCTCGCCGCCGGACATCTGACCGCCTTTCCTCTCACGCATGGCAGCGAGCGGCGGAAAAAGCTCGAAGGCCGCCTCGGGTGTCCAAGGCGCACTTTCGCCGGCACGCGGCGGCAGACGCCCGACCCTGAGATTCTCATCGACCGTGAGATCCATGAAGATGCGGCGGTCCTCCGGCACATAGCCCATGCCGCAGCGCGCGATGTTGTGCGTCGACGTGCCGATCATATCCGCGCCATCGAAGCGGATGACGCCGCGTCGCTCGGCCTCGAGACCCATGATGCACTTCATGAGCGTGGATTTGCCCGCGCCATTGCGACCGATCAGAACGGCGGCCTCGCCCGCCTCGACCGAGAGCGAGACACCGAAGAGGATCTGCGCGCGACCGTACCAGGCATCGAGATCGCGGATTTCGAGGAGGCTCATGTGCGGCCTCCGCCGATCGCGGTGATGGTCTCGCCGCCAAGATAGACCTCGCGCACGATCGGGCTCGCGCGAACTTCTTCCGGTGTGCCCTCGGCAATGAGGCGGCCGCGGTTCATCACAACGACGCGGTCGGCATGACCGAACACGACATCCATATCGTGCTCCGTGAAGAGCACCGCCGTGCTGCGGTGGCGGGCACGCTCGGCGACGAGGTGCATGAGAGCACCGCGCTCACGTGCCGCCATGCCGGCTGTCGGCTCGTCCATCAGCAGCAGGCGCGGATCATTGACGAGCGCGATGGCCAGCTCGACGCGCTTCAGATCGCCATAGGCGAGGACCGAGCAGAGCGTGTCCGCCGCGTGCGCCATGCCGACTTCGGCGAGGCGAGTCTGGACCTCGTCGGTATGCCCATTGCCGGCTGCCGCAAGGAGGCCTGACGATTTCTGGCGCGAGAGGATCGCGACGAGCAGGTTCTCGGCAACGCTCATGGACGCGAAGGTCTGCGTGATCTGGAACGTACGTGCGACGCCTGCCCGCCAGAGCGCCCGTGGCGGCCAGCCGGTCACCTCCTCGCCGCCGAGACGCACGCGACCATGGTCCGGCAGGAGCTGGCCGTTGATCATGTTGAAGGTCGTGGTCTTGCCGGCACCGTTGGGGCCGATCAGGGCGAGGAGCTCGCCGGCATCGACCGTGAAACTCGCACTCTCAACGGCGCGGAATCCCTTGAAGGATTTGCCGATGTCTTCGACGGCGAGCACAGGCGCAGTCATGGCGCATCCTCCCGGCGCTGCTGCCATTGCCTGAGCGTTCCGACAATGCCCTGCGGGAAAATGATGGTGATGAGGATGAGCGTGATGCCGAGCACGGCGTGCCAGTAGGGCGTGGCGCGCACGATCCAGTCCTGCAGCGTGATGAAGACGACGGCGCCGACGACAGGGCCGACGAGCGTCTGCACGCCGCCGATAAGCACCATGGCGAGGGCATCCACCGAGCGCGGGATCGAGAGCGAGTCCGGCGAGAGCGAACCCTTCGAGAAGACGTAGAGTGCGCCGGCGAGCCCCGCGGCCGAGCCTCCAAGAATGATCGCGCGCCATTGGACAATGCGTACGTCAATGCCGACAGCTTCGGCGCGAATGCGCGTGTCACGTCCGGCGCGGAGCAGAAATCCGAGCGGCGCGTGCACGGACCGCCATATGAGCAGGATGGCTGCGCCAGCGAGCAGGAGCGTCGCGAAGTAGTAGGCGCTTTTTGACGAGAGCAGATCGGGCGGCCAAATGCCGACGAGACCGTTGCTGCCGCCGGTGACGCTGTCCCATTGGAAGGCAATGGCCCAGGTGATTTGGGCAAAAGCGAGCGTCAGCATGGCGAGCGAGACGCCCGAGAGACGCACACAGAACCATCCGAAGAGAACGGCAAGCGCGCCGGCAAAGGCGACGCCTGCCGGAACAGCGACGACGAACGGTGCGCCGGCCTTGAACGCAACAGCGGCAGCATAGGCACCGGCGCCAAAGTACGCCGCATGACCGAACGAGGCCATACCGCCAACACCCATGATGAGGCCGAGGCTCGCCGCGAACAGCGCGAAGATGATGATGTCGGTCACAAGGACCACTGTGAAGCGGTCGACGATGAGCGGCAGAGCGACGAGCGCGAGCATGAGCAGGCCCAGCGGCCACCAGCGCTTCATGTCCGGCACGGGCATCGGGAGGATGGAGGCGGCTGCGACTCGCTGCGCGGCCTGCGGCGTGCCGAAAAGCCCCCACGGGCGGATGATGAGCACGATCGCCATGACGATGAACTCAGCGACCAGCGTCAGCTTCGAGAAGGAGAACACCGTGCCGAACAAGCGCACATCGCCAATGCCGATGCACCACGCCTTCACGACGCTGATGATGACCGCTGCGACATACGCCCCCGGCAAGCTGCCGAGCCCACCGACGACTGTCACGACGAACACGTCCGCGATGATCGTCAGATCCATGTTGTGATTGGCGGGCTCGCGCGGGAGGGCGAGCGCACCCGCAAGCCCCGCCAGCAGCGCGCCGAGCGCGAAGACGCCCGTGAACATAAGTGCCTGATTGATACCGAGCGCCGCCGCCATGTCGCGGTCCTCGGTCGCGGCGCGCACGCGCGTACCCCAGTCCGTGCGCGTGAGCAGCAGCCAGACGACGAGCCCGATCAGCGGCCCCAGCACGAGCAGCAACAGATCGTACTGCGGAATGGGCTTGCTGAAGATCCAGACCGCGCCTGTGAGGCCCGGCGCGCGCGGACCGAGGATGTCCTCCGGTCCCCAGGTGTAGAGCACTACGTCCTTGAGCACGAGCACGACGCCGAAGGTCGTAATGAGTTGCAGCAGCTCGGGCGCGCGATAGATGCGGCGCAGGATGGTGATCTCGATGAGCGCGCCGACGACGCCAACGGCCAGCGCCGCTACGACAGCGCCGCCCCAGAAGCCGAGCACGCCGCCGCCGACCTGCTCGTGAAAGCTCACGGCCATGTAGGCGCCGAGCATGAAGAATGAGCCGTGCGCAAAATTCACGACGCGCGTGACGCCGAAGATCAGCGTGAGCCCGAGCGCCACCAGAAAGAGCAGCGAGGCGCTCGCGAGCCCATTCAGCGTCTGGATGAGAAACGAGGCGATCATGGCGGCCCGGCTGTCTTGCTCGCCGCATCCCCCTCCCCCTTGTGGGGAGGGGTTAGGGGTGGGGGGAATCCCTATCGCTATTGTTCTGCAATCCCCCCTCCTAACCTCCCCCACAAGGGGGAGGAATTAGTGTGGTGTTAAGGCGGCTACTGCGGCCGCAGCTTTTTCACGACATCGTCAGCGGGCAGATGGCGCTCGCCCGGCTCGTAGCGCCAGTCCACCATGACGCCCTTGCCGTCCTTGAGCCCGATCTTTCCGACATAGGCGCCCATGGTCGACTGGTGATCGAGCGCCCGATAGGTGATGGGGCCGAATGGTGTGGAGTGCTGAAGGCCCTTGGTGGCCGCGACAATCGCCTCGGGTTCCGTGGACTTGGCCTTGCGCAGGGCCTCGCCGACCGAGATCATCGCAGCATATCCGACGACCGAGCCGAGGCGCGGATAGTCGTTGAACTTCGCCTGATAAGCCGCGAGGAAGGCTTTGTGCTCGGGCGTGTCGATTGCGTACCAGGGATAGCCGGTCACGATCCAGCCGACGGGCGCCTCGTCACGCAGCGGATCGAGGTACTCGGGCTCACCACCGAGCACGCTGAGCACGGTCACGTCCTTGAAGATGCCGCGCGTCGTGCCCTCGCGCACGAACTTCTGCAGATCGGCGCCGAACGTCACGTTGAAGATCGCATCGGGCTTGGCGTCGGCCACGGCCTGCGCGACACTGCCGGCGTCGATGCGGTTGAGGGGTGGCGCCTGCTCGACGACGAACTCGACGCCCGGCTGGCGCTCGGTCATGAGCTTCTTGAAGGAGACGATGGCCGACTGCCCATACTCGTAGTTCGGATAGACGAGCGCCCAGCGCTTCTTGTTCAGCTTGACGGCCTCCTCGACGAGCATGGAAGTCTGCATGTAGGTCGAGGCGCGCAGCCGGAACGTGTAGGCATTGCCGTTCTCCCAGACGAGCTTGTCCGTGAGCGGCTCGGAGGCAATGAACGGCATTTTCCGCTGCTTGGCGAAATCGCCCACAGCAAGCCCGACATGCGAGAGGAAGCCGCCCGTGAGCAGCACCACGCCCTCGCGGCTCACGAGCTCCTCGGCAGCGCGCACGGCATCGCCCGGCGCGCCGTTGTCGTCGCGCGAGATCACCTCGAGCGGCCGACCGTTGATGCCGCCGCTCTTGTTGATCTCCTCCACGGCCAGCTCCCAACCCTTGCGGTAGGGCTCGAGAAAGGCGGGTATCACCTTGTAACTGTTGATCTCGCCGACCTTGACCGGCGCCTGCGCCGACACGGGAGCGGCGAGTATCGCCATCGTCGCGAAGGCGAGTGTGAGTTTACCCAGTCGCATTTTAGTTGCGCTCCCTGATTCCGCCTGCAGGGCGAAGCGCCACCACGCTCACGGTGTCGGGCACCATCCGTCCTGCCTCGCTGTCGGCACCTGCTCGGGGCCGTCCGACGCAAATATTATGGCCACTTGGCGCCTGTGTCTGGTATTTCAGCAACATGCCTGGAATTCCGGGCATGAGCGGCGAGCATACGAGGGAACCGGCTAAGCCACCGGCCGGGTGGGGCAATGGACTACGCATGACCAGCGATCGAGCGCCAGCGAGGTGTCCCGCCGACGCACACGTCGACGACCATCGCCCATGCGCATTCTAGGCATCGCCAGCGAGACACACGACAGCGGCATCGCGCTCGTCGAGGACGGGAAGCCTATCCTCGTCATCGAGGAGGAGCGGCTCTGCCGCGTCAAGCACACGCAGAAGTTTCCTCAGGCGTCCCTCGCGGCGGCCATAGACGGCGGCTGGCTCAAGCCGGGCGAGATCGACGTCATCGTGACGCCGTGGAATGCGGCGGTGCTACGCCAGACCTTCCTCAAGGCAATCCTGAGCAAGATGCCTTCGAGCCTCAATCTCTTGCGCCCGGGCGCCAACACGGCACAGCGGCTCAGCATCGTCGCCCTGAACCAATGGCTGCAGTACAAGCTCTCACGCGCTCTCGACGTGCAGAAGCTGCCGCAGCTCTACGGTATCAATCATCATCATGCGCACGCAGCGATCTTCTTCGTCTCGCCCTTCGAGGAGGCGGACGCCCTCGTCATGGACGGCTACGGTGACGACGCCGCGACGTCAACGTACGTCGGCAAGGGCAATCGTCTCGAGCGTCTCTGGCGAAGCGATGTCTTCAACTCGCTCGGCATGATCTACACGTTCGTCACCGGTCATCTCGGCTTCAGGGATTTCGAGGAAGGGACGGTCATGGCGCTCGCCGCACACGGCGACGATCGCTATGTCAGCCGCTTCCGCGACACGATCCGCCTCACCGAGGATGGGCGCTACGAGGTCGACATGAGCTACTTCATGTTCGACCGCTACGCGTTCCTGATGCCCTTCAGCCAAAAATTCTTCGAGACGTTCGGGCCGGCGCGCCACCATGACGAGCCGATCGGCGACCACCACAAGGCGCTCGCGCGCGCGCTCCAGGTGCGCATTGAAGAAGTGGTGTTGCACGTGGCGCGCGGGCTCCAAGCGCGCAATCGCTCGCGTCATCTGGTGATTTCGGGCGGTGTCGCGCTCAATTGCGTCGCCAATGCCCGCGTGCTGGAAGGAACCGACTATGAGCACGTATGGGTGCCGCCCTGCGCCTCCGACACTGGCGGGCCGCTCGGAGCCGCGCTCTGGTACTATCATCAGCGGCGTGAGCAGCCGCGGACATTCGCGCTGACACACGCCTTCTATGGCCTCGAAGAGCGCGAGGAGACGATCCGCGCGGCACTCGACGAGGCCGGGCTCGCCGCCGAACGTTTGGACGACCAGGCGCTCTTCGCGCGTGTCGCGCGCGACCTCGCGGATGGCAATATCGTCGGCTGGTTCCAGGGACGCTTCGAGATGGGGCCGCGCGCACTCGGCAATCGCTCGATCCTCGCCGATCCGCGGCGCCTCGCCACCAAGGACCGCATCAACGCACGCATCAAGTATCGCGAGAGCTTCCGACCGTTCGCGCCGGTCGTGCTCGCGGAGCACGCGCGCGAGTACTTCGAGATCGATCAGGCCGATCCTTTCATGACCATGGCACCGCGCGTCAGGCCCGAGAAGCTGGACGTCATTCCCGCTGTCGTGCACGTCGACGGCACTGCACGCTTGCAGACCGTCGAGCGCAGCGCCAATCCGCGCTACTACGCCGTGATCGAAGCCTTCATGCGCGAAACGGGCGTGCCGGTGCTCATCAATACGAGCTTCAACCGCCAGGAACCGATCGTCGCGACCGCGCGCGAAGCGGTGTCCTGCTATCTCAGAACCGAGATGGATGTGCTCGTGCTCGGGAATTTCTATACGCGAAGCCGTAATGCTCAGAGCGAGACGCGCGCGCGCAAGGATTTCGCGGTGCGCGAGGAGAATTTGGTAGGGGGTGAGTGAGACCGCGTGGACTTTCGTGGCTTCGCCACGAGTGGGGCCGCATGCCTCTGGCATGCCTCCGGCATGACCCCACACCCCGATCGGGGAACACCCCCGAACCCCCGCCTTTTTGTTGATTTGGAGATCGCCGCGAGCGCACCGTTGTCCCTTCTCCCCGTCCTTCACGGGGAGAAGGTTAGGATGAGGGGCGGCGGCAAACGCCGACGTCAGCACCAGCCGCCACTTGACGATGAGAATTGTTGAGAGCTTGGTGCGGTGGAACTCGCGTCAAACTGAGGGGCACCTATATGAGCATCGAAACCTGGCTCGCGTTCGTCGCGGCCTCGACGATCCTGCTGGTCATTCCCGGCCCGACTATCCTGCTCGTCATCTCATATGCACTGGGTCAGGGATGGCGCGCAGCGCTGCCCATGTCCATCGGCGTCGCGCTCGGCGACTTCACGGCGATGTCGCTCTCCATGCTCGGCGTCGGTGCTCTGCTCGCAGCGTCCGCCACACTCTTCACAGTGCTGAAACTCGTCGGAGGGGCCTATCTCGTCTGGCTCGGCATCAAGCTCTGGCGTGCGGGTGGCGCACTTCGCGCCGAGGCGAGGACGGGCGTGGCATCGGCCGTTTCCATGGTCGCGCACGCATGGCTCGTGACAGCGCTCAATCCCAAGAGCATCACGTTCTTCGTCGCGTTCCTGCCGCAGTTTCTCGATCCCTTGGGCGACGTGCTGCGCCAGATGCTGATCTTCGGCGCCACGTTCCTCGTACTCGCGTTCGCCAATGCCCTCGGCTACGGGCTTCTCGCCGCGCGCGCCGGCGCCATGACGCGCAATCCGAGCGCCATAAGCCTCTTCAACAAGATCGGTGGCAGCTTGCTGATCGGTGCGGGCGTTGCAGCAGCGACTGTGAGGACGGCGGCGAATTGAATTCGCGCTTGCCCATGCCGAGGCGACATCAATCATCTCCTGATTAGCAGGCGCTGAGCCTCAGCTCCACTGATGCGAAGGCCGCTTGAATTTATTGCCTTCCAGAAATTCTGCAGCGCGCCCTCGTCGTCGAGCCAACGAACGAGCTGCGCGATCGAAGGCGCATCGCCAGATGGTGCGCGGGCAAGCATTTCAATTGAAGCAGATTTGAACGACACACGATTATCCAGCGCACTCTGCAGCCGATCAAGCGGCAGCCAATAAGCCCCCAGGGGATCCGCGATGTCGGGAAGAGCAACAATCGGGGGAACTTCTACGCCAGTCAGTTCGCGTGATCCGGTGGCTTTGCTGGCGGCAATGAATTTGTCTAATGTTAGTGGACTGCTCCCGCCCCCGAATCTATTCAACACGAGGAAATCTATTGCTGCGGCGCTATACACTGGCGGTCCCGCGGAGGCCAAAAGCACAATCAGCGTGGGGCCACGCTCAAGCTTAAAATGAATAGCTTCACCGTAGGAGCGATAGAGCACATTGGCAAAATTCGGCAGAAGCTTGGGTTGCGACCAGGCCCTGACCTCGATCACACTCGAACCACGCTTCGCCACACCATCAACCTCGAGTTCGATCGTCAGGCGATATCTGTGAGTGTAGGTAGGGTAGGCGAGCTTATACGCGCCATAGATGCTCGCGATCACAACTGCGAGCCCAATCAAGAATTTCATGTGCTCCCTCTATTGAGGCGTCACATTCTCAATAATTCTCGTTATGCAAGCCTTCGGGCGGACCGCAAAATCGGTCTTGCCTAGACCCCCGCCATCTTCATCTTCACATTGCGGAAGGTGGTCTTGATGCGGCGCACGGTGCCCGTTGCCGAGCGCATGACGAGCGTGTCGGTTTCGGCGAAGTCGCCGCGGAAGTGCACGCCTTCGAGGATCGAGCCGCTGGTGACGCCGGTCGCGGAGAAGATCACGTCGCCCGAAGCCATCTCCTGCATGGAGAACTTCCGGTTGATGTCCGGAATACCCATCTTCGCCGCGCGCTCGATCTCCTCGTTGTTCGAGGGCTTGAGGCGGCCCTGCATCTGGCCGCCGATGCAGCGGAGTGCGGCGGCCGCGAGCACGCCCTCAGGAGCGCCGCCCGAGCCGAGATAGACGTCGATGCCCGTCTGCTGCGGGTCCGTGCACCAGATCACGCCCGCGATGTCGCCATCCGGAATAAGACGGATGCCAGCACCGACTTTGCGCACGGCTTCGATGATCTCGGCGTGGCGCGGACGATCAAGAATGCAAGCGGTGAGCTGGTCGACGGGCACACTCTTGGCCTTGGCGAGCTTCTCGAGCTGCGCGCCGATCGGCGTGTCGAGATCGATGATGCCCTCGGGATAGCCGGGGCCGATGGCGATCTTGTCCATGTACATGTCGGGCGCATGCAGCAGGCCGCCGCGCTCGGAAATTGCGATCACGGCGAGCGAGTTCGGCATGTCCTTCGCGCAGATGGTCGTGCCCTCGAGCGGATCGACGGCAATGTCGACCTCAGGCCCGTCGCCGATGCCGACCTCCTCGCCGATGTAGAGCATCGGCGCCTCGTCCATCTCGCCTTCGCCGATGACGACCTTGCCGCGGATGTGAATCTTGCTGAGCTCCTTGCGCATGGCATCTACGGCGGCTTTGTCGGCGCCTTTCGCGTTGCCCATGCCGCGGAACCGCGCCGATGCGATCGCTGCTGCCTCGGTGACGCGGGCGACCTCGACCACCAGCACGCGGTCCAGCCCTGCAGTCTTCACCTTGTCCTGCGCCATCTGCGGCCCTCCGATCGGCTCCCTGCACGGCCCCCACGTCCGTGCGCGTGCAGGCCTTGGAACGGCCGGCAAGAGGCGTCTATACGCTAGCCGCCTGCAACATTGAAGCACGAACGATGCCATTGCTGCGGCGCACAACCAGACGACGTAACAGGTCGGTAAAGCAAACCTGATGTCCGGACATGAGTGTGGCGTCGCGTCGCCGCTGTGTTTACTCTGCACGCGTACACGAGAGATCGAGGGAAATGCTCAATGCGACAGATGGCGCTGATCGGATTCCTGCAGGCGCAGAACTGCTCCAATTTCGCCGCCTCCTGGCGCCATCCGGACTCACGCACTGATTTCATGTCGGCGGACTTCTATCGCCACATCGGCAAGGTGCTCGAGGCGGGCAAGTTCCAGCTCGCGTTCTTCGATGACCGCCTCGGGATGCCGGAGTTCCACGGCGGGCGCTACACGGAAGCGGTCGAGAACGGCATCCGCTGCGTGAAGTTGGATCCGGTGGCTTGCATTATGGCCTTGGGCATGGCGACCGAGCGCCTCGGCCTCGGCGTGACCTACTCGACGACGTACTACGAGCCTTTCCATGTCGCGCGCATGTTCGCGACGCTCGATCTCATGAGCAATGGGCGCGCGGCATGGAACATCGTCACCTCGCTCAATGACATCGAAGCGCACAACATGGGCCGCGACGAGGTTGCCGAGCACGATGCGCGCTACGACCGCGCCGACGAGTTCATGGAGGTCGTGCTCGGGCATTGGGATACGTGGGGGGATGATGCGCTGATCGTCGACAAGGCGAGTGGGCGCTTCGCCGATGCCTCGAAGGTGCACCGCCTCGATCACAAGGGCGAGCATTTCAAGTCGCGCGGACCGTTCACCGTGCCGCGTTCCGCGCAAGGCCATCCGCTGCTCATCCAGGCCGGGCAAAGCGGGCGCGGAAAGCGCTTCGCGGCCGAATGGGGCGAGATGATCTTCACGTATACGCCTAGCGTCGAAGTCGGCAAAAAGGAATACGCGGACCTCAAGGCGCAGTGCGCCGCGACGGGACGCGATCCGAATGGGATGCTGATTGGCGCGCTGGTACATCCGGTCGTCGCCGAGACGAAGATGGAAGCCGAGGACAAGCGCGCGGCTCTCGACAAGCTGCCGCTCGAGGTGGACAGCCTCATGCTGCTCTCGGAAGCCCTCAACTTCGACTTCGGCTCGAAGCCGCTCGACGAGCCGCTGACGGATGAGGACATCGCCTCCATGTCCGGCCTTCAGACGATCCGCGATCGCGTGCTCAAAAACGCCGGCACGAAGAACCCGACCATTCGCGACTTCATCCGCATCAGCGGCCGCGGGCGGCTCAACAACCCCTGGGTCGGTGGGCCCAAGGAGGTGGCCGACATGTTCGAGGAATACTTCACGGCGCCTGCGTGCGACGGCTTTGTCGTCGGCGCCACGTGCGTGCCGGGGACGTATGAGGATTTCGTGCGGATCATCGTGCCGGAGCTGCAGCGGCGCGGGCTCTACCATAAGGACTATCGCGGCGCGACGCTCCGCGAGAATCTGGGCCTCGCGCGTCCGCAGAGCGGCGCATGGCGGAACATCAAGCGGGGCGAGGCGTGAACCTTTCGCGGTCGGATCTCGTGCAGGCGCTCGATCACGCCCTCGCCGGCGAATGGGAGGCGGCGCACAGCATCGTCCAGCGTGACGAGAGCGATCCGACATCGTGCTGGATTCATGCGGTGCTGCACAAGCTGGAGCCCGACGAAGGGAACAGCCGCTACTGGTACCGCCGCGCGGGGAAGGCCTATGAGGCATATCCGGATGGGCGTCAGGAGCTCATCGCGATCAAGGCTGCGCTGACGTATTGATTAGAAACGAAGCTGGAGGAAACACACCCATGGCAGTGACGGTCTTCATGGTGCGCGCAACGATCACCAAGGAGCAGGAGGCCGCCTTCAACAAGTGGTACGACGAGGAGCATGTGCCGCAGGTGCTGCGCTACAACGGCGCCGTCAGCGGTAAGCGCTACAAGCGCATCATGGGCGAGGACAAGTACGACTACATGGCGCTGTACGAGTTCAAGGACGAGGCGACGTTCAAGCAGTTCCAGGCCTCGGGCCATCTGCGCGAGCTGAAGGCCGAATACGACAAGCATTTCGGCACGACCTCGGAGCGTGCCGGCACCGGTTGGGTGCAGGTCTTCCCTTGATTTCGCTGCTCTTTGAAGGAAACGAGCGGGCGCGTCGGTTGGCGCGCCCGTTGTATTTTAGAGCCCGCGCATGATGCAGCCTAGCAGCAGGATCACGTGCGCCAGGAGCAGGAACCAAAACTCGTTGCCGAGCATCAGCGGGATCTGGGCGCCGAAGAATTTCACGACCAGAACGCACACTGTCAGGATGATCGACAGAATGAAGGTGATGATGCCCGGTGCCTTCAGAACCATGATAGTGTCCCCCATTCCGACACGCGCGCACGACGGCTGCGCCAATTGCTGCATCATCAACACGATTCGGCCGGGCTTGTGACCCCCTGCAGCAGCGTTTTGCAGAATGTTGTGGCGCCGCAATCCCTCTAGCCGCGCCATGGACTTATGCGCGGCGGCGCAGGAAGGCCGCTACGCCTTTGCCGCGTAACGGAAACCCGTGCCTGTCGCAACAACCTCGACAGCGCCGTTCGTGATCATCGGATGACTGAGGCGGACGCCTACCACACCGTCGTAACCCTGGGCGGCAGCACGGACCTTCAGCGCTTCGAGCGCTCGCACGATCGTCTGATCGAGCAGGTTCTCGTAGCGCGTCATGTGACCGCCGATGGTGTTGACGATCGCCTCGCGCATATCGCGCACGATGTTGGCGCCGCTGACTGCAACCGCAAAGACCACCTCGCCGGTGATGATCTCCGCGTCGTCAACATAGTCCGTGGTGACGATGCGCATGGGATCTCCGGTTCAATGCTTGCTGTTCTGAGCGATCACGATGCGCGTGCGGCGACCGAAGATGAGGCGCCACAGGACGAGCAGCAGGATCAGCGCGGTAAAGGCGAACAGGCTCAGCGCGATCGGGTAGCGCGCCCAGAGTAGCAGCGGGCTGATCTTGCCCTCGCGCACCGAGCGCACGTCCTCGGCGAAGACGAAGAAGTCGAAGATGGCATCTGAGCGCGCGATCACTGCGACGGCCTCGACCTGATCGCGGCTCGCGAGGATCGCCGCCTGCACGCCCGAGGCCGTGTAAGCCGCCATGCGGGCAGGCGCGAGGCCGACAACCGCGAGCAGGCGCTGCGCGGCGACGGGCTCGAGCGTGTTCATGTAGCGCGAGAGTGCTTTGAGATCGGTTTCCGGTAGCGCACGCGCGAGGCGGTTGAGATCGCGCGGCGGCAGCTCGAGAAGAGGATCGCGCTCGGCCCGCGTCAGGCTCGCGAGACGGTTGATCGCTATCCGGTCCTCGAGCACCAGAAGGCGAGAGAGCGCCGACTTGCTCATCTCATCGGGCGGACCGAGGCGATGGAGATCATAGGACACGACCTCGGGGAGCTTTTCGTCGGCAATGGCCCACCACTTGAAGCCCGTTTCGAGCGACTTCGTATCGCGCGCGATCGTGATGGCCTCGGCTGGCATGGTCTCGATGGCACGATGCAGCGTGCCGTCGTTGAGGCGCCGCGTCAGCGCGGGCTCGCCTTCGCCGGCGAGGATGAGGGCCACAACCTCGTCGAGGCGCGGCAGCTTGGCCGGTGTCACCGTGTCCAGAAATCGGCGGAAGCGCTCGTCCTTCTCCGCAAGCTCCAGGACTTTCGCATGGGCGCGGCGGAACTCGCGCCAGATCTCGGTGACGCGATCGGCCGCCGTGCCGGAGATCTCGCGCGTGTGCTCGTTGATCTGCTCGCCGATGACCTTGGCCAGCTCGTTCTGCACCTTGTCACGCGTGTCGGCGCTCTTCATCTCGTTGGCGATGATCGGCAGCACGCCATGGCGGAACTCCCAGATATCCTTGGCGATGAGCGCGATGCCTATGCCGCCCGCGACCACGCCGACGATACGGCTCAGGATGGCGCCGACGACGCGCTGGCCGACATTCATCGCCATGCGCGAGAGCTGGCGGCGCACGATCAGCAGAACCGTGCCCGTGAGGCCTTCGCTGCCCTGGACGAGCACCTGTCCCGCTGAAACCTGTGCGCTCGCCTTGGATGGATCGATCGTGAACTCGCGGCCCGTATCGCGGCTGACGGAGCGCGCGACCATGCCGCCGTAACGCGGACCGAGGAAAGCCTGCACGCATTGGGCGACCGGCTCCGCGGCGGCACCGAGCCCCTGCTCCATGCGCCGGCCGACCTCGTTGCCGACGCTGCTCGCAACACCGAGAACGGCCTTCTGCATGGCATCGGAACGGAACACGCGCTCGGAAGTCGTCGTCGCGAGCTTCTGCGCCGTTTCCTGGAAAGCGATCGAGCCGATGAGCTCGGTCCAGCTCGATTCTTCGCGCACCTCGCCGATGGCCACATCGACCTGGCGCCAGAGGATGTCATCGACATTGCCGCGCCGCCACGCTTCACGGACGATCGGGGCATAGTCGAGATCGGCGAGGCTCTTGGTCAGCGCCGCCTGCGTGACGCGGGCAACCGCCGCACGAAATGCTGCCTCGTCGCCCGCCTGGCACTGCTCGTACTTGGCGCGCGACATCGGAACGGACTGAGAGGCGGCGGTGGGCGCAGTCGTGGGCTCGGATGGTGTCTGCGCGGCGTTCTGGCCGGGCTGTGCACGGAGCTGTGCCGACGGGAGAGATGGCGCGAGCAGCGCTGCGATCAATGTCGCGACCACCGCGCGCCGCACCCCGCCGCATAGCCCGGAGCTGCCTCTGCTGATTGCTCGAATTTGCCGCTCGCTCACGTTCCGCCGCCACTCCCGCGCCATGAGCGCAGTCAAGATGCCCGGCGCACCCTACTCCGCGCGACGGCTTGGTTAATCACCCCGTTTATATAGCGGCCGCACTGTGGGTGAACAGTGGCACCGTTTGCCCGGGAACGTCAGTGACCCGATTTCTGTTTCTTCGCCTCGAAGAAGACCTTGATCGCGGCCTGGGGCTCGCCGGTGGTGTAGGCCTCTGAAATCGCATCGATCCCGGCGTAGACGCCCTCCTCGACTGAGACACGCTCCCAGCGGTTCATGAGTGCCTTCTGATTGCGTATAGCCTTGGGCGTCGCGCGGCCGATGAGGTCGAGCCAATGGTCCACCGCCGCATCGAGACCGGCTGCCGGCACGACTTTCTGCACGAAGCCCATGGCCAATGCCGCCTCGGCGCCGAAGGTCTCGCCGGTGATCAGGATTTCGCGCGTCTTGCCCCAGCCGATAAGGCCCGGCAGCAGCGCCGCTTCGATGACCGAGGGCAGGCCCATGTGAACCTCGGGCATACCGTAGATGGCGTTGTCGGACGACACGCGCATGTCGCAGCTCGCCGCAACCTTGAGCCCGGCGCCAAGGCAGAAGCCGTTGACACGGCCGATCACCGGCACGGGGCATTCTCGGATCGCAAGGCAGGCCTGGTGCAGCCGCGTGATGAAGAGGCGGACAGTGTCAGGATCAGCCGCCCCGAGCTCCCTGAGGTCGGCGCCGCCGATGAAGGCCTTGTCGCCGGCGCCGGTGAGGATGATGGCGCGCAGAGCGTCGTCTTCGGACAATTTTCTGAACGTTTGAGCGAGGTTGATGATGGTCGGGCTGGCGAGGCAATTGAGCCGGCGCTGATTGTCGATCGTCACGGTCGCGATGCGGCCGCTGCGACGTTCCTCGGTCTTCACTTGTACGGCGGCTTCGGTCATTGTGGGCTTCCTGCGTGACTGAAGCCGCACATATGGCAGAAGCCGCAATGCCACTCCAGAACCGCGTTGCCCCGGATGGCTCGATCGTCGCGATTGGCGCGAGGGGCACCGTCATGGGCAATCGCGGCGGCGCCATTCACGGCCCGCAGCAGACGCTCAGCTCCCGCCGCTGGGCCAGCCGGCAGTGGATCTGCTGTCGGCTCGAGTTCAATGGCCGCCATCGCGCGCTCATGCAGCCCGGAAAGTATACTGAGCTCTTCTTCCTCGATGAGGCGACCGCCCTCGCAGCCGGCCACCGTCCTTGCGGAGAATGCCGCCGTCAGGATTTTCTCTGGTTCGCAAAGCTATGGGCCGAGACCAAGGGCCTCAGCGCACGCGCCATGGCCGAGGACATGGATGCCGTCCTGCACAACGAGCGCCTGACGCCCGAGCGCACCAAGCGCACGTACGCTGCAAATATCGAGACGCTGCCCGGCGGCACGTTCGTCCTATGGCAGGGCGAGCCGCATCTCGTTCTTGCAAGCTGGCTGCTGCCTTGGAGTTTCACGGGTTACGGCGCACCGATCGAGCGGCCGGACACGGGCTCGGTAGAAGTGCTCACTCCGCCTTCAATTGTCGCCGTACTTTCGGCCGGTTTCTGCCCCTCACTTCATCCGACGGCGCACGCCGTCGATTGAGGTTGGCGCCCAAGTCACCGCCAATCACCGCTGAGCTCGCCCCGGGGGAACCATGACACGCTCGTCACTCAGGCGCACGCTGCGGCGCGCCTATTGGATTCTCGGCCTCGTGCTGGCGATCTCGTTCGTGGCCAAGCTCGCGTATCACATTCCCGGGCTTTCGGGCACGCAGGCTGCCAGCGTGCTCATGAGCATCTATGACTATCTCAAGGACATGGCGCTTGTGCTAGTGACGGTCGTCGCGGCCTATCTCGCCAATGTCTTCCAGAGGCGCGCCCTCTTCCTCACCGCGCTCAAGGAGGAGTGGAGAAACATCGTCAAGGCGAAATCGGCGCTGTTCACGTTCACACAGCGCGAAACGCCCAGCCAGGAAGAATACTTCGCCGCGTTCTGCGCGATCTCGGAATCGCTCGACAACATGCGCGCGGTCTATGCGAACGTCGGCGAGACGCGCGGCCAGATCGGCCTATACCCCTATGCGCCACTCCATGACATGCGCCGCGCACTGCAGGCGCTGGAGCCCGAGGCCGGTCGGCAAGTCACAGCCGAAGACCGCAAGCTCGCACGCGACGCGATCCTGCAGGCGTTCTATGCGCTACGCGAAACGTTCCTCGAAGAGCTGGATCTCGAAGCGCCCGACAGCCCCCTGCTCATCCACAACGGCCGCCGCATGAAGAAGCCGGGCGCGCCAGGCTGGGCACGTCGGCGCCAGACGAACCAGCACCGCTATCAGGACCGCACCGTGCCGGCCGATGCGCGGATCACGCCGTTCCTGACGGCCCTCTATGACAAGGAGCAGACGACGGCCAAACCCTGGCGGGAGGTCGAGAAGAAATCGCCTGTCAACGGTGCCGAGAAGCGCACGCCGGCCGATGCTTCGGCTCAGGCGTGAGGGCGCGCGAGCCACGTGACCTCGGCGTGCGTGTTATCGCGCAGGAGTCGAATAGATCGGGGTGATCCGCTGCACGGGCTTCTGCCGGATCTCCTGGTGCGGGCTCTCGAGCGCCGCGAACGCAGCATTGACGCGCCGCGCCATACCTTCGAGATAGGCTTTCACCTCCTCGGGCAGCTCGGCATTAGCATAGCGGTCGGGATGGTAGACCTTGGCCTTGCGCAGATACGCCGCGCGCAGATCCTCATAAGGCGCACCGAGCGGCAGGCCGAGGATGGCGTGTGGATCGAAACCGTCCGCATCGCGCATGCGGGCCAGGCTCTGCCCGCGGGCCGGGCTGATGAGGCGCACGGCGCTGATCACGTGCTTGGCGAGGTACTGGCGGGGCCCGTCGAATTCCTCGAACTCCACGAAAGGCGCCGTTCCATTCAGCATGTCCGCAAGCGAGCGCCCCTGAGGAATGGCGAGACGGCCCTTCACTTCAGTACCGTCCGTCAATGTAAGGGCAACCGAGGCGCCAGAGGTGTCACTCGCCGCGCTGTCGACCTTGCTGCGTTCGAACATCAGGCAAATTCCCGAGATCTGTTCCAAATATGAGCATGAACCCGCGCTCCACCCTGCCGTCGCAAGAACCGTGCAAGGAACCGTCGACCAACTGCTTGACCCGATGGCGCCCAAAGACGCGAATACGCCGAAGCGGGCAACCGCAGGCTGCGATCGCGATTAACAGTTGCTGTAGCACTTCGTTTGAATATCACCGGGTCGAAGTGGAAAAGCCTTGGATTCAACAGTGGGGATAAACCGTTGACCTTGCTGTGGCCCTCGGGATGGCCGACGTGACTGCAAACACACACTGCTATCTCATCAATTCCTAAGGGGTCTGAAACAATTAACAATTGGTTACGAATCGCCTACCGCTGATAGGTGAGAGGAGTCTCATGTTGTTGTTGCGTTGCCTGTCGGCCGGTGTCGACCACCTGTGCAAAAGCTTGCCGTCTAGCGGCGATGGCGAGTGTGCATAAGTCGAACCGATCCGTTCCCGTTCAGATCGAATGCCGAACCGCTGCGTGCCCGGCCAAACCGAGACAATCGGTATGGAGCTCACCGATCCCGCAGCAAAACGAGGGCGACATGTCGAGGGACTTGTCACTCTCAGCGGCAATGAACGGTCCGGCTTCAGCCTCTCAGTGTGATCGTCCGCTCGGCCGGCACCCTGTGCCCGCGTAGGCTGGCCCCAAACAATTGGGGGCATTTGAACCGATGAGACACGTTCTAGGTATCCTAGGCGTGCTAGCAGCAAGTGTATTACTTGCTGTCTCCGCCGCCATGAACTGGCGCTTCGGATACAGTCTAGGAACGACTGAATTCGACGGGCTGATCTACGGAGCGGCCAGCGCCGCTGCCGACTGCCTGAAGGCGCTCGTACCGTTCTTCTTATTCGCAGCCATAAGAAATCGTATGTGGTCGCAAGCGGCCGCTGCGATGGTGGTGGGGGTGGTCGTTACCGCCTACTCACTGACATCGGCACTCGGGCACGCCGCCCTGAACCGGCTCGACACGACTGGGCAACGCGCCCAGCAGACGGCCGTCGATCAGGACATGCGCGCCGACGTGAAACGGATGGAGGAGCAGGTGGGCTGGATTCCCAAGCACCGCCCCGCCGCCACCGTCGCCAGTGAGATGAATGGTTTGAAGAACCAGATCTACTGGAGCCGCACGCAGAGCTGCACCGTGGTCAACGGCAAGTTCAACCGTGATTTCTGCCAGCAGTACCATACGCTCTCGGCAGAGCACGCGAACGCCGTGCAGGCCGCGGAGCTCAGCCGGAAGATCATGGAAGTGAAGTCGCAGCTGGTCAAAGCCGGCGACAATCACACCGCGCTCACGGAAGCCGATCCGCAGGCAGCCATGCTTGCCAAGATCGGCGGTCTCGTGTTTGCCGGTCTGAAGGTCGACGACGTCCAGATGGCGCTCACGATCTTCATCGCGCTGCTGCTCGAAGTGGGTTCTGGCTTCGGCATGTACATTGCCTTCAGCCAGTGGCGACTGCACGACGGTCTGCATAATCCCAAGGTGGCTTCCGCCGCCGCGGTTGGTCGTGCTGCAGCCGCCATGCCACTCGATGTCCAGGTGCAGGCCCCGCTCGTGACCCCGGTCGCAGCTCAGGCCATCACCACGCCGACCATCGCCGCGGCACCCGCCACACCGGCAGTCCAGGCCATCGCGGCCTCACCGCCGGCTCCCGCAGTTATTACGCCTCCGGCCATCACGGCCAACGACAACACCGATCGGGTGCTTCCCGTCCAGCGGATGGTCGCGCCCGAGAGCGATGTCGAGCGCTTCCACAAGGAGAAAGTCGAGACTGAAGAAGGTGCAACCATCACTGCCGTTGAACTCTACGACAGCTACTGCCAATGGTGTGAGGAGCAGGACAAGGAGCCGCTTGCGCTCCCGACTTTCAGCCGTGACTTTGGTGAACTGAAGAGCATCAAGAAGGCGAAGATCGCCGGCCGCGTCCGCTACATCGGAATTGCGGTCAAGGGTGCAACAGACCTTGCGGAGGATAAGAAGCCGCCGGTCCCAATCACCCGCGCTGCTTAGGGCAGCTTCCTGAAACAGAAAAAGGGTCGCTTCGGCGGCCCTTTTTTTGTTGGGGAAGCGGTGGTCTGATTGGGACGTCGAGCAAGCGAGGCGGGGCGCATGCCTCTGGCATGCCTCCGGCATGACCCTCGCGCTCCCGCCGGGAGGGACACCCTCCCGGACCTACCCGATTTCATAACTTTGTCATTCGCGCCGCCGTCGCCCGCTTCATCTCTTTGCGCCGCCGGAACTCATTACGCTCATCACGATCTCCAAGTTCATAAAAGACGGGGTTTGGGGGGGTGTCCCCCGAGCGGGGCGTGCGGCCTGCGGCCCCACTCGCTCTGAAAGCGCGATCCAGCACGGCGCTCAATCGCGCGCAACCGACATTCTCGGAGACGAGCAGGAAGCCTCAGGCCGGCTGATGTGCGCCGGGTGCAGCGGCCTCGAGCGGCGCGGTGCTACCCGCGAGCGCATTCTCGATATCGAAGGCAATGCGTGCGCGCTCTGCGGCCGACGACCGCTCGATGCGGAACTGCACTTCATTGGCGCCGAGTGTTGCGCCCACCTGACGGATCCGCGCGAGATTGAGCGAGCGTGCCTTGCTGTCGAGTGTGCCGACGCGCAAGACGCGCGCAGTGCCGGCGGCATCGCGCTGAATGAGCAGGAATGTTGCTTCCGGGATCTCGGGACAGAGGAGGAGGCTCGTCACGGTGTGCGTGTAAAGAGTTCCTGAAGCGCCGCGCCAGACCTGCTGCGCAGGCGCCGTGCTTGCTGCACCAGACGCGTGGCGCGCTGACGCGGCGTCGCGCCGCTCCTTCGCACGCTTACGCACACTCTCTGTCCGACGCACAGCCATCTGACAACTCTCAAAACGCAACAGCGCAAACCGGCGCTCTCGGCCGGTGCGCACGAACAATGACTTCCAACGCGGAACACACAGGGCCGCTCAGCGGCTCCCTGGAAGTCTGCTCTATAATCACATTATTCAAGTTCGAGAATTGTTTATCACGTCGTTTTGTTAATACGCCCCAAGTGTGTGACAGGAGTGACACACTTCGTGATCTGCCGGGATCGCTCCACATGAACTTTTCTCCCTAGCCACAGGTCGAGTAGCCACAGTCGAGGCAGACGTTGCAGCCCTCCTGCGGAAGGAATTGATTTCCCTGGCATTTCGGGCAGAGACGGCGGCCCGCTCGCCCTAGCATGGAGCGCACCGTTCCTGTGGGCGACCAGGCCGTACCGGCTGCTGAAGGGGCTGGCGCCGGCTCGACGGCTAAGGCTTTTGGCGGCGCTGGCACATCCTGGCCCCCGCGGTTCTCGGGTACGAGAAAGCCGATGCGGATCATATGAGCTTCGATGACCTCGCCGATGGCGGCGAGCAGGCTCGGCACGTACCGCCCGCCCATCCACTGCCCACCCTGCGGATCGAACACCGCCTTCAGCTCCTCGACGACGAACGTGACGTCACCGCCGCGGCGGAAGACGGCGCTGATCATGCGGGTGAGTGCGACAGTCCAGGCGTAGTGCTCGAGATTCTTGGTGTTGATGAAGATCTCGAAGGGGCGTCGACGACCATCACGCTCGATGTCGTTCATCGTGACGTAGATCGCGTGGTCACTCGCCTGCCACTTCAGCTTGTAGGTGAAGCCCGGCAGGACCGGATCGCGCTCGAGCGGCCGCGCCATGTAGACGACATCGCCAGTGCGAGGGGAGGGCGCTGCGACCGGCGCTGGCGCGGATACAGGTGCGGTCGACGGCGCCGCCTCGAGCACCGAACCCGTCACCGCATTCGGGCGATAGGTCGTGCAGCCCTTGAGACCGAGTGCGTACGCTTCGGTATAGATGCTCTCGAAAGCCTCGAAGGGAATGTCGACGGGGCAGTTGATGGTCTTCGAGATCGCACTGTCGACGTGCTTCTGCAGAGCTCCTTGCATGGCGAGATGGGCGGCTGGCGCGAGCATGTGCGCGGTGACGAACGCGGCCGGCAACGGCGCGTCGGTGCCGGAATGCTGGCGGAAGCGGCGATAGGCATAGTCCTCGACCATCTCCTCGCTGAAGCTGTCACCAACGCCGCGCACACGGCGCTTGTAGGAGAGATCGAAGATCGGCTCGATGCCGCTCGACACATTGCCCGCAAGCAGCGAGATCGTGCCGGTCGGCGCGATCGACGTGAGGCAGCCATTGCGAATACCGTGCTTCGCGATTGCCAGGCGTACGTGCTCGGGCAGACGCGCGACATTGGGCGCGGCGATGAAGGCGGCCGCATCATAGAGCGGAAAAGCGCCCTTTTCCGCAGCGATCTCGGCACTGGCGCCATACGCGAGCGCCGCGATCTGCCCCATGACGCGCTCCGCAAGCGCGCGCGCCTCGGGCGCATCATAGCGCAGGCCGCACATGGCGAGCGCATCACCAAGGCCCGTGATGCCGAGCCCGATGCGCCGTTTGGCCTTGGCCTCGCGGCGCTGCGCCTCCAGCGGATAGTGCGAGAGGTCGATCATGTTATCGAGAAAGCGCACGGCGACCGGCACCAGCTCGGCGAGGCGCGTCTCGTCGATGTGCGCGATGGCCGTGAAAGGATCGCGGACGAGCGCGGCGAGATTGATCGAGCCGAGGAGGCACGCGCCGTAGGGCGGCAAGGGCTGCTCGCCGCACGGGTTGGTCGCGCGGATGTCCTCGCAGTAGGCGAGGTTGTTCATGGCATTGACGCGATCGATGAAGATCACGCCGGGCTCGGCATAGTCATACGTCGCGCGCATGATGCGCTCCCAGAGCGCACGCGCGCGCACAGTCCGATAGACCGTGCCCTCGAAGGTCAGTGCCCAGGTATCGTCGCGCTCGACGGCCGCCATGAACGCGTCAGTGACCAGCACCGAGAGATTGAAATTCCTGAGGCGCGTCGCATCGGACTTCGCATCAATGAAGGCCTCGATGTCGGGGTGGTCGCAGCGCATGGTGGCCATCATGGCGCCGCGCCGCTGGCCGGCCGACATGATGGTCTTGCACATGGAATCCCACACATCCATGAAGCTGACCGGGCCCGACGCGCCGGCGCCGACGCTCTTCACGAGCGCGCCCGACGGCCTCAGCGTCGAGAAGTCATGACCGATGCCGCCCCCCTTCTGCATGGTGAGGGCGGCTTCCTTGACATTCTCGAAGATCGAGCTGAGATCGTCCGCGATCGGCCCCATGACAAAGCAGTTGAAGAGCGTGACGTCGCGGCTCGAGCCGGCGCCTGCGATGATGCGACCCGCGGGCAGGAATTGGAAATCCGTGAGCGCGTCCTGAAAGCGCTTCTTCCACGCCTTGCGGACGCGCGCCTTCTCGACGCTGGCGCCAGCCGTAGCCAAGCGCGCCCAGGTATCCTCGACGCCCGCTTCGAGCGCCGTTCCGTCAGCCGATTTCAGGCGATATTTCGCATCCCAGATGAACCGGGAAATCGGCGGGATTTCTGTGCGTTCGCTCGCCATGCTGCCGGGGCGCTCCCATCCGCAGACAGGCAGTATATATAGGCTATCCGGAACAAATGGTCAAGGAATGTTCTTCTTGTGTTCCACAACCGGATCAGGCTACGGAACCGGCTTTTCCAGCTAGCTCGGCGAGGCGAGCGACCGCCGTCGGCGGCATGGGTGGGGCGTCCGGCGCGGCAGCGGCTTCCTGCAGGAGGCGATCGCTGGCAGCTTCGAGACGGGCTTCCAGGACCTGACGGAACTCCTTGCGCGACAGCCCCGGAGGGATGGGATCGAGGATCTCGACAATGATCGTGCCGGGATGGCGGAGGATCTGGCGGCGGGGCCAGTAGAGACCGGAGTTGAGCGCGAGCGGATAGCAGGGCAGGCCCAGGCCCTCGTAGAGCGCGACATAGCCCGGTTTGTAATCGGGCTCCGCACCGGGTGGACGACGCGTTCCCTCGGGAAAGATGAAGACCTCGCGGCCCTCGGCGGCACGATCCTTGGCATCGGCGACGAGCTTCTTGAGCGCGGCGCTCGCGCGGTCACGGCTGACCAGGATGTGCTCGAACTTCAGACAGAACCAGCCGTAGAAGGGGATGTACTTGAGCTCCTCCTTCAGCACGATCGCAGGATCGTGGAAGAGCGGAATGAGCGCGAACGTGTCCCATGCCGATTGGTGCTTGGAGACGACGAGGCAGGCGCCATCGGGGAGCTTCTCGCGGCCGCGCACTTCCATGCGCGTGCCACAGATGAGGCGCAGCAGCCACGTGCATGTGCTGCCATGGATTTCGAGGCCCTTCATGGCCCAGGAGCGCGGCGCGACGAACAGCCAGCTCCCGAGCACGACGAACAGCGCCGTGACGATGTAGAAGACGACGAAGTAAACGAGCGAACGCGCCAGGGTCATATCCGGCGATCCTGCTGAAAGCTGCGCGCTCTTACACCGTCAGCACGATCTTGCCGACGTGCTGGCTCGTCTCCATGCGCTTGTGCGCTTCCGATGCCTGCGCGAGCGGGAAGGTCGAGTCCATCACGATCTTGATGCGGCCGGCATCGAGCAGCGGCCAGACCTGCTTCTCGAGAGCGCGGGCGAAGCGCGCCTTGACATCGCGCGTGCGGGGCCGCAGCGTCGAGCCAGTGAGCGTGAGACGCTTCATCATGAGGCGCGGCAGCGTGAACGTCGTCATCGGCCCGGCGAGCGTCGCGATCTGCACGATGCGGCCGTCCTCGGCGGCAGCGGCGATGTTCTTCTCGGTGTAGTCGCCGCCGACCATATCGAGCGTGACGTCGATGCCATGGCCACCGGTCGCTTCCTTGACCACGGCGACGAAGTCCTCGGTGTTGTAGTTGACGGCGACATCCGCACCGAGATCACGGCAGACCTGGCACTTGTCGGCGCTTCCCGCCGTCGCGACGACGCGGGCGCCGAAAGCCTTGGCGAGTTGTATGGCCGTGGTGCCGATGCCGCTCGTGCCGCCGTGCACGAGGAACCAGTCGCCTGCTTCGAGTCGGCCGCGCTCGAAGACGTTGTTCCAGACCGTGAAGTAAGTCTCGGGTACGCCGCCGGCTTGGGCCATCGAAAGGCCCTTCGGGATTGGCAAGGCCTGCACGTCCTCGGCAATGCAATATTCGGCATATCCACCGCCATTGACGAGCGCACAGACCTTGTCGCCGACTTTCCAGCGCGCGACGCCGGGGCCGACAGCCGCAACCTCGCCGGCGATTTCGAGACCGGGCAGCGGTGAATGGCCTGGCGGCGGCGGATAGGCACCCATGCGCTGCTGCACGTCGGGGCGATTAACGCCGGCAGCGGCGACTTTGACCAGGATCTGCCCGTGGCCGACCTGCGGTACGGGCATGGAGGTCGCCTGCAGGACCTCGGGGCCGCCTTTGCCGTTGAGAGCGATGCCGGTCATTGTCGTTGGGATCGAGGACACGGCGCATCTCCGTCGCTGAGGGCTTGAATAGAGCGAGCAGAGCTTAAAGCAGGGCTAGCTTAGGGTGGCAAGCGGGGGCGCAGCATCCAATGCCTGCGCCGCCCACTAAAGCCATCGCCGGAGAGGCGCACCTTGGATTAGGGTGGCGGCCGATTGATTTCTGACATGGTGGCAATAGGACAATTCATGTCTCCGACCGAAGCCCTCGGCTATATCGCTGCGATCCTCGTCCTGCTCACATTCTCGATGACCACCATGGTGCACCTACGCATCGTGGGCATCCTGAGCAATGTCTTCTTCATCGCCTATGGCTACCAGAGCAGCGCTTACCCCATCATGCTGCTGCACTGCATTCTGCTCCCGCTCAACATTCTCAGGCTCACACAGCTCCTCGCGCTCGTGCGCAAGGTCGAGAGTGCGAGCGATGGCGAAATCAACATGGATTGGCTGAGATCCGTGACGACGCCGCGGCTCATCAAAGCGGGCGAGACGCTCTTCCGGAAAGGCGACAAGGCGGACCGGATGATGTTCGTCGTGTCGGGCGCCTTTCGCATCGGCGATCTCGGCATCGAGATCAGCAAGGGCCAGTTCATCGGCGAGCTCGGCCTCCTCGCACCTGGCCAGGCGCGCACGCAGACCGTGGAATGCGCCGCCGACAGCGAGGTGCTGGAGATCACCTACGAGCAAGCGAAAGCACTCTACTTCCAGAGTCCGAAGTTCGGCTTCTATCTTCTGCAGCTCGTGAGCCGCCGCCTGTTCGACGACGTGCAACGCCTCGAGCAGGAGCTGAAGGCATGTCGCGCCGGCATGAAGCAGCCGGCTTAAGATCATCCACCCCCGACGTGCTGCAAATGTTGCAGCAACCGCCCCGCCGGCGCCGGCAGGCGCTCGACGGCACGCGTGCAGATCACGAGACGGCGCAGCGCCCAAGGTTCGGCAAGGCCCACGAGCGCAATGGCCATGGTGCGACGGCAGCGTTTAGCGGCCGCCTCCGGAATGATGGCGATGCCGACGCCCGTCTCAACCATGCGACAGATCTCGTCGAAGCTGCCGACACCCACGCGGAGGCGCATGGATTTGCCGAGCCGCGCGGCATGGCCGGCCAAATGCCGCTGCAGAGCGCTTTGCCGCGCCAGACCGACGAATGGCCGCTCAATCACGTCATGGAGGCGCGCGCGGCGACGGGTGGCAAGAGGATCGCTTTTCGCAGCGACCAGCACGAGTCGGTCTTCGCGGAAGGGATGCGCGCGCACGCTGTCGGGCAAGGCGGCATCGTTTGCGATACCGATATCGGCTGAGCCGGCAGCGATTGCCTCGGCGATGCTCGCGCTCTCGCGCTCCTCGAGATCGACGGTGATCGTGGGGTTGGCCTTGAGGAAGGACGCGAGCGCGCGTGGCAGATGCTCGCTGAAGGCGGCCGTATTCGAGAGCACGTGCACGCTGCCACCGAGCCCGCGCGCGAAGGCGCCGAGATCGCCGCGCATGGCCTCGACCTGCTGCGTGACAATGCGGGCATGATCGAGCAGACACTGTCCGGCGGGCGTGAGCGCCACGCCGCGACGCCCGCGCTTCAGAAGGGCGACGCCGAGCGTTTCTTCCATACCGCGGATGCGCGCACTTGCCGATGCGAGCGCCAGATGAGCACGCTCCGCGCCATGCGTGATGCTGGTCGTATCGGCCACATGGAGAAACAGACGCAGGTCGACCAGATCGAAGCGCATGGCATTTCTCCCCGAGACTTCGGATATTGCGAAGGCATTGTCCATATTCTACGGATTGTGCGTTCCTCGCCAGTGCGGCAGAAGGCAAGGCATGATCGATGCGAATACGCTCTTCATTGCCGCCGTCTTCGTGCTTGCCGGGCTCACCAAGGGTGTGATCGGCCTCGGCCTGCCGACGATCTCCATGGGGCTCCTGGCGCTCGTCATGCCGCCCGTGCAGGCGGCGGCACTGCTCGCGCTGCCCTCATTCGTCACGAACTTCTGGCAGATGGCCGCGGGACCGGCGCTTGGCACGGGAATCCGTCGCCTGTGGCCGATGATGGCGGGCGTGTGCCTCGGCACGTGGGCCGGCATGGGGCTCATGACGGGCGCGGGCGTTCGCCATGGCACGGCGCTGCTCGGCATAGCGCTTTCGCTCTATGCGGTCACGGGACTCGCGTCCTTCCGCCTGTCGATCGAGCGTGGGCACGAAGTCTGGGCCGGCCCGCTGGTCGGCGCCGTGACGGGCCTCATCACCGCCGCAACGGGCGTGTTCGTCATTCCGGCCGTGCCCTATCTCCAGGCCATTGGCCTCGAAAAGGAGGAGCTGATCCAGGCGCTCGGCCTCTCCTTCACGGTCTCGACGGCGGCGCTGGCGGTCAATCTCGCGGCGGACAACGCGCTCAGCTTTGGCCTTGCGGGGTCTGCGCTCGGTGCGCTCGCCATGGCGGCACTCGGCATGTGGCTCGGGCAGATCCTGCGGCTGCGCATGTCGCCGCTGACGTTCCGGCGCTGCTTCTTCGCCGGCCTGCTCGTGCTCGGCCTGTACCTGGCTGCCCGCGCGCTTACATAGGCTCAGGCCGCGCGCGCGACCTGATTGCGGCCGGCGGCCTTGGCGGCGTAGAGCGCCTTGTCGGCCTCAGCGATGAGAGGAGCGATCGCAGCAGGCATGCCGTCGGACGTAGCCACGCCGATGCTGACCGTCATCACCACGCTGTTTCCGTCTTCGAGGTGAACGATCCTGCCGGCGACAGCAGACCGCACGCGCTCAGCCACGCCTGCTGCCTCATCACCATTGCAGGAGCACATCAGTGCGACGAATTCCTCGCCGCCGAAGCGCCCGAGCAGATCGGAGCCACGAAGACAATCGCGCACGGTCTCCGCGAAAGCCACGAGCACCTTGTCGCCGACCGCATGGCCCCATGTGTCGTTGATCTTCTTGAAGTGGTCGATGTCGAGGGCCAACACAGACGTCGGCCGCGTACGGAGCGCGCGCTCAGTCTTCCGCTCACGAAAACCTTCGACAAAGGCGCGACGATTGAGGGCGCCGGTGAGGGGATCGCGCTCTGCGAGATGGCGCAGCTCGTTGAGCAACTCGTTGCGCGCGGCCATCACGCTCGCCACCGTGATCGGTGCAAGCGCCATCAGCGCGACGCCGATGCGCACAGACATCAACGCATACTGCGTGTCGAGGTCATGAACATCGATGATGTGTCCGAGCGCGATGGCGATCATCGTCCAGGCGCTGAACACGAAGGTCAGCACTGCGGTTGGAAATTGCCCGTAGGCAACGGCACACCACAGGAGGGCCGGCACTGGAAAAGCCACTGCACCCGGCCCGCCGATCCACACGCCTGCGACACAACAGAGCGCGAGCGTCAGGACAGGTGCGTAGCGCTCCGGCGGCAGTCGCATGGCCTCCGCGTGCCGGCGGCGCTCGGGACCGAACCATGCCGGAACCGGCATGGTCAGGACGACGGGCAACAGCGTCATGTAGTTCACGAGCTCGGTCGCGAAGCGGTACGCCCATCCATCGACCGGCGTGTGCCCGAAGAGGAGCGGGTTGACGAGGGGGCCGACCGTCGCCGAGGCACCTGCCGCCCCTGCCACGATCAGGACGAGGTGCAGGACCGAGGCCGGCCGCCTGAGGCGACGATCGGCATAATCGCGACGCTTGAAGAGGACGTACCCTGCGATCACACCGGCAAGGTTTCCGATCATCAGCAGTAGACCCATGGCGAGGCCGGTGCCACCGAGCAGATTGGCGGCGGCGTACCCGATCGCCGCGGCACACCAACTGAGAGGTTTTGCGAGACTGGGGCGCCGAACGAACAGACCGAGCAGCAGCGCATTGGCGGGCCAGATTGCGGCCATGAAACCAGCCGGGCGCATGGCTAGACCGAGCAGTGCCGTGGCGAAGACGATACCGCCGACGAGGAGGGCCGCGCGTATCTGGGCCCAGAAAGGCGCGGGCGCGGCCGCGTGCCCGAGCATTGATACAGCGTTGCTGACTGTCATGCCGAAAGGTGGCTCCATGCAGCGCGCCACCCGAGGACTGGCGCCCCTGCCGAAGCTGAAAATCATGCCCGCCT
>JAEZAW010000260.1 GCA_023430315.1 Pseudomonadota bacterium
TCGCTGCCGACATTCACGGAGAGGATCTGGCCGCCGTTGGATGCCGGTCGCTCGATAGCCCAGGCAATGGCGCGCGCCATGTCTTCGACGTCGATGAGCGGGCGCCAGGGCGAGCCGTCGCTGAGCACGGTAATCTCACCGGCCGTCACCGCGCAGGCGACGAAATCGTTGAGCACTAGGTCGAGCCGCAGCCGCTCGGACATGCCGCAGGCCGTCGCAAAGCGCAGGAATGTCACGTTCATGGCCCCGACGTCCAGGCGCCGAACGCCTTCCTCGGTGCCGATCTTCGAGCGGGCATAAGCCGTGAGCGGGTTGGTCGGGTCACCCTCCTTGCGCGGGCCGCCTTCGGCATAGCCATACATGCTGCAGCTCGAGGCGAAGACGAAGTGGCCGACGCCCGCCGCAGCTGCCAGCCGCGCAATGCGCACGCTCGCCTCGGCGTTGATGTCGTTCGTGGCCGCCTCGAACTTGTTGCCCATCGGATCGTTGGAGATGGCGGCAAGATGCACGATCGCGTCTACGCCTTTGAGCAGCTCCGCCGGAAGTTCGCGCACATCGCCGAAAACCTGGCGGTCGAGAAAGACCTCGGGGAGTGCCGATGCATTCGTCAGGCAGTGCCCGAAGAAGCTCTGGTCATAGCCGATGAGCTCGGCAGTGGGAAAGGTCGTGCGCAGGTAACGTCCGAGCACCGAGCCGACATAGCCCATGCTGCCCGTGATAAGGATCCTCATTGCACACTGCCTTTCCTAATCGATGAGTGGCATTCCGCCGGGAGACGCCAAGCGGTGCCGTTATGATCGTGCTTGGAGAATGTGCCAAGCCCCCGATGGGCGCTAAGCCCGCCCATGGTAACCGCCAATCTGCCCCTAAGCCTCCCCTACGCAAGCAAATGATATGCCATCCGCTTGGTCGCGCCGCCCGTGCGTCAACCATACCAGAGCGATCGTAGATCCGGCATGACGCCTATTCGGCGGCCGTGCGCACGGGGGCAGGCTGGGCCGGCTCGGCGGTCGGCTCCCCGGTTTCCGCAGCGGCAGCCTCGCGGCGCCCGGCACCGAGCTTCGTCCCGGCCTCTTCGAGCAGCAGGTAAACGGCGGGCGTGATGTAGAGCGTCAGAAGCTGGGAGACCGCGAGCCCGCCGACGACCGCGAGGCCCAGAGGCTGGCGCAGCTCCGCGCCCGCGCCCCAGCCGACCGCGATCGGCAGCACGCCGAAGAGCGCCGCCATAGTCGTCATCATGATCGGACGGAAGCGCAGGAGACAGGCTTCGCGAATAGCCTCTTTCGGCTCCATGCCGCGCGATCGCGCCTCGACCGCGAAATCGATCATCATGATCGCGTTCTTCTTCACGATGCCGATCAGCAGGAGAATGCCGATCATCGCGATTATCGTCAGCTCGGTATCGAACACGATCAGTGTCAGCAGCGCGCCGAGACTCGCCGATGGCAGTCCGGAGAGGATCGTGATCGGATGGATGAAGCTCTCGTACAGAATGCCGAGCACGATGTAGATCGTGAGCACGGCGGCCAGGATGAGGATCGGCTGATTGCGGAAGCTGTCCTGGAAGACCTGCGCCGTGCCGGCGAACTGGCCGATGATGCCGGCCGGCATGTTCACGTCGCGCTCGACCTCGGCCATGCGCGTGACCGCCTCGCCGAGCGTGTAGCCCTCGCCAAGGTTGAACGTGATGGTGACGGCCGGAAGCTGGCTCTGGCGCGCGACCGAGATCGGGCCTGAGCCAAGCGTCACGCGGGCAAGCGAATCGAAGCGTACGAGCTGGCCGCTGGCTGCACGCAGATACACGCGGCTGAGCACGCTCGGATCGAGCTGATAGGTCTTGCTCGCCTCGAGAATGACGGAGTAGTCGTTCGCCGGCGTATAGACGGTCGCAATGTCTCTCTGGCCGAAAGTCGAATACAGCGTCGAGCGCAGCGTCTCCATGGACACGCCGTAGCGGGCGAGCGCATCGCGATCGACATCGATCTTCACCTGGCGGGCGCCGAGATCGAGATCGCTCGTCACGTCCGCGAAACCGGGCGTCGTCTTGAGCCGCTCGACGAGCCGGATCGATCCCTCATAAAGCGCGTTCCGGTCGACGCCCGTGAGCGTGTACTGGTAGGCCGAGGCGCCGCCACGGGCGCCGATGCGCAGGTTCTGGAGCGGCACGGGGAAGGCGCGAACGCCAACGATGCCGGCGAGCTTGCGGCGCAGGCGATGCTGGACATCCGTGATGGTGGCGCGCCCTTCGCGTTCGGCGCGCGGCTTCAGCTGCACGAAGATGGAGCCGCGGTTGATCGTCGGATTGAAGTTCGTGCGCGCAACATTAGAGTTGATGTAGAGCACGTCCGGATCGGTCAGAATGGCGGCTGCCACCTGGCGCTGGCGATCGAGCATGGCCGGATAGGCAATGTCGGGCTGGGCCTCGGTCCGCACGATAATGATGCTCGTGTCCTCGGTCGGCATGAAGCCTTTCTTGACCGCACCAAAGGCCCACACAGTCGCGACCATCGTGCCTACCGTAAGCAGCAGCATGAGACTGCGGTGGCGCAGCGACCAGTCGAGCGAGCGGCGATAGGCGCCAGCCATGGCCGCATATCCCACCTCGAAGGCGCGCGAGAGGAAATTCGGCTTGTCGTCATGGACGCTGTGATGGCTCAGCATGCGCGAGCAAAGCATGGGCGTCAGCGTCAGGGCAATGAAGCCCGAGAACATGATCGCGAGACTGATCGTGACGGCGAACGAGAAGAAGAAGCGCCCGACGACACCGCCCATGAGCAGGATGGGAATGAAGACGGCGACCAGCGAGAGCGTGATCGAAAGGACTGTGAAGCCGATCTCCGTGGAGCCCTTGATGGCAGCTTCCAGCGGCTTCATGCCCTCTTCGATGTAGCGCACAATATTCTCGAGCACGATGATCGCGTCGTCGACGACAAAGCCGAGCGCCAGCGTCAGGGCGAGGAGCGTGACGTTATCGAGCGAGAAGCCGAAGTAGGCCATGCCCGCAAACGTGCCGATGATAGAGAGCGGGAGCGCGAAGGCGGGGATGATGGTCGCGCGCCAATTGCGCAGGAAGGCCAGGATGACGAGGATGACGAGTACGGCAGTGATGAGGAGCGTAACCTCGACGTCATGGACGGAGTCGCGGATCGATTCCGAGCGATCCGACAGGATGCGCAGCTGCACGGTCGGTGGCAGCTCATTCTGGAACTCGGGCACCATGCGACGCACGGCATCGGTAACGGCGACCGTGTTGGCATCGGGCTGGCGCCGGACTGAGACGATGATGGAGCGCTGGCCGTTGTATTCGGCATAGGCCTCGTTGTCCTCGACGGAGTCTGCGACCTCGGCTACGTCCTGCAGGCGCACGGGGGCGCCATTGCGCCAAGCGACCACAATGGGCTTGAAGTAGGCGGCCGTCGCTTCGGCGTTCTTGGTCTCCAGGATGTAGACCTGCTTGTCCGTACGGATGGAGCCGAGCGGGCCAACGCCGGCAATGGCGGCAACGGCCGTGCGCAGCTCCTCGACGGAGAGGCCGCGCGTCGCGAGCGCGTCGAAGTCATAGCGGATGCGGACGGCGCGCTTCTGGGCACCCTGGATGGTCACCTCGGCGACACCGGGCAGCGTCGAGAGGCGCGGTAGCATGACCGTCTCGGCAAACTCGTTGATCTCGGGTGCGGGCGTCGTCTCCGAGGTTAGCGCGAGGAAGATGATCGGACTGTCCGCCGGATTGA
The DNA here is from genome assembly GCA_023430315.1 of Pseudomonadota bacterium. Lineage (GTDB taxonomy): Bacteria > Pseudomonadota > Alphaproteobacteria > Rhizobiales > Hyphomicrobiaceae. Next base: position 3,732 of record JAEZAW010000260.1, read on the forward strand.
CTTTACGAAATGAGGGCGGTGCCTCGAGGTCCTCGGGCAGGCGGCGCGTTGCGACCGAGATCGCCGATTGGACGTCGAGGGCGGCGGCATCGATGTTGCGGTCTAGGTCGAACTCGAGCGTGATCGAAGTCGCGCCTTCGACGCTCGATGAGGAAATGTTCGAGATGCCGGCGATGGTGGCGAACTGCCGCTCGAGAGGTGCCGCGACCGATACGGCCATGGTGTCCGGGCTCGCGCCCGGCAGGCGCGCCGAGACCGTGATCGTCGGCACGTCGATACGGGGAATTGCCGCGATGGGAAGCTGGCGGTAGGCGAAGAGGCCCGCCAGCAGAATGGAGGCCATCAACAGAATCGTCATCACCGGGCGACGGATGCACAGCTCCGAGATCTTCATCGCCTATCCTCTGCCCTCGTGACCTCTCCGATACCCGAAACAGCATCTGCATCGCAGCACGTACCGATGCACTCGCGCCTCACGTACGCCCGCGCTCGCGTCCAGGCGCCGACGCCGGCGTGTCGCGCGCTGCCGGTCCCGTCCCGCGCTCGTCAGGCACCTTGGCCCCGCCTTTCGGGCCGGTGGGCTCACCGCTCGGCGCCGCACTGGGCTCGCGGATGGTGATCGCGGCGCCAGGCGCAAGCCGCAGCTGGCCCTCGGTCACCACGCGCTCCCCAGCCGAGAGGCCATCCGAAAGATACGCGCTCGTGCCGATCACGCGGGCCAGCGCCACCGTGCGCGGCGCAACGCGTCCGTCAGCGCCGATGACCCAGGCAAGCATACCCTGCTGAGAGGGCAGCACAGCGCTCGACGGCACGGCAACGAAGCCGGACCGCCGTTCCACGACGAGCTCGACATCCACGGCCTGCCCCGGCCAGAGCACCTCATCCTCGTTCGAAACCTCGACCTTGCCCATGAGCGTGCCGGTCGACTTGTCCACCTGGTTGTCGATGAAAATGACCTTGCCCTTGGTTTCGATGGGCGTCTCGCCGGGCACGCGGATCGTCGCCTCCGAGCGCGCAGCGAGTGCGCGACGCAGGTTGACGAGATCGTGCTGTGGCACCGAGAAGGTCACGTAGATCGGCCGCGTCTGGTTGATGACGACGAGCGCGCCGGTGTCGGCCATGCGCACGTTCGAGCCAAGCTCGGCTTTCAGCGCACCCGTGCGACCGGGAATGGGCGCGAGCACTGTCAGATAGTCGAGCTGAGTCCGCCAGGCTTCGAACTGCGCCTCGCCGGCAGCAATGGCGGCCTTCAACGACTCGACCGTGCTGCGCTGCGTCTCGGTCGCCTGCTCGGTGACGATGTTCTTCGTCACGAGCGTCTCACGACGGCGCAGGATGGCTTCGGCATCGGTGAGAGCCGCCCTGTCGCGCGCGATGTTGGCTTCGGCCTGCTTCATTTGCGCTTTGACGAGGCGATCATCGAGGCGGAAGAGGACATCACCCGCGCGCACCTCGTCGCCCTCCTTGAAGGCGATCTCGGAGATTTGGCCATCGACGCGCGGCTTCACGCCAACGGTCGCAAACGGCTCGACCGTACCTGGGGCCGAAAGAATGATGGGCATTTCTGCGGTGACGGCAGTTCCGGCCATGACCGGCACAGGCGCACCGCGCGCCCCTTTGGTCGCGGCGCCGGTTGGCGCCTTCGTCGCGGTCGCGTCTTTACTAGCGGGGGCGACGAGACTGCCGACATGGCTGAATACCGGCCATTGCCTGGAAGGCGGGTAGGCGAACCATGTTGCCGCGCCCGCTGCCAGCAGGACCACGGCAATGGTAAACGACCTGCGCATGCGTACCCCTTCTCGCTCGCCCCGCCCGAATTCGGAGAGCTCTCGCTTGAGGCCCTCCGAGACCGATACAGCCGTCAACTTCGTGGAAATCAGCTTCCTGAGGGGGTGACCCACAGACTGAAGCTCACGCCGGGAGTCAGCCGCAATCTACGACGGACCACCCCCTCGCGGGAAGAACGGCGCGCGCGCGTGGTATCCGTCGCTCGCCGGAGCACTTTTTCTCCAGGCGCCGCCGAGCGGTTCAGCGTTAGTCAGCGCCGAGACCAGCTGCTTTGCGCGCCGCTTCGACGACCGCCTCCTGGTGCGGAAAAAGCACGCTCGGCGGCAATCCGGCCATACGCGTGGCCATGATGTTCTCAATGCCCGACGGCCTTCTGGTCAGCTCCTCGAAAATAGGCAGTGCAAGGAATGGTGCCGTCGGCGCGCTGTATCCCCCTTCGTGCGCGAAGACGATCCGTCCGCCGCAGAGGCGGCGTGCCGCGTCCAGGACGGCGACCGTCATCCAGCGAAAATCCTCGGGCCCCAGCATCATGCGCCCGAGCGGATCGTTGTTCCCCGCATCGAGCCCACAAGCGACGAAAATGAGATCGGGCCGGAAGCGGTCCAGCGCCGGCAGTACGACCCGCTCGAAGGCAGCGCGATAGGCGGCCGTGCCCGAACCCGGTGGCAGCGGGAGATTGATCGTCGCGCCGTGCCCGGCCCCCGTACCTGTCTGCTCGACAGTGCCGCTGCCGCCGCGCGGAAAGTTGCCGTTCTCGTGGAGAGAAATCGCGAGCACGCTCGGATCATCATAGAAGCAGGCTTGCGTGCCATTGCCGTGATGGACATCCCAGTCGACGACAGCGATGCGCTTGATACCGTGGCTCGCCTGGGCGTGGCGCGCAGCAATGGCGATATTGGCGAAGACGCAGAAGCCCATGCCGCCACTGGGCTCGGCGTGATGGCCTGGTGGGCGCGAGAGAACGTAGGCGTTATCCGCAGCGCCGGTGAGCACCGCATCGACGCCGGCGATCGTCGCACCCGCTGAGAGCAGCGCCAACTCGTAGCCACCCGGGCCTATGAAGGCACTCACGCCGAGCTGCCCGCCGTACGCGCTCGAAAGAGCCTTCACCTTCGCCAGGTAGTCCGGCGCGTGCACACGAAGGATATCCGCATCACTGGCCGGCGTCGGCGTGATGACCTTCATGTGCGCCGTCATGCCGGTCGCATCGAGCAGGTTCTTGATGCGCCGTTTGGTCTCCGGGTTCTCCGAACTTTCGCCCGGCTGCACCCAGCCCCCGGCCGGCGTGGGCCCCGCGAACGTCCCGGCATCGAACCACATGAGTTTCTCGTGCCAGATGAGCGCGGTCGTCATTCAGGGCTCCATGGTTTGCCGGACACGAGACCGTAGCAACGACGCTGCGTCCGTTCAACGAGGGCGTCCGATCCGCAGCGGCATAAGCGCATAGTCCACGGTACTCCCTTGAAACGTGCCACGAACTGCGCAGAATGGCGGCGAGGAGCCTGAATGCTGCGCAGATTGATCAGTTTTGTGGTGCTGTTGGGCGTGCTGTTGCACGCGCACGCGATCGTGCGCCACAACGGCGTGATGCTCGACGCGCACCTGCAGCGGGCCACGCTGATCGCCGATCTGCTCGTCATCTGCCATCCGAGCGGTACCGGCAACATCGATGCAGCCAGCCTGCCCGATGTCCCGCGGCCGACCGATGTCGAGAACAACTGCCCGCTCTGCTCGGCTCTCGGGCCGGCCATCGCCCTTCCGCCTCCGGATCTCGCTCCTTACTACGTCGCTTTCCTGCCTGCTCAGCCGGACCTGCCACCTGCCGTCCGTGCTCCTGAGTACCTGCGCACATTCATTCCCCCGGCGCGCGGCCCGCCCGTCCTCGCCTGACGATTGACTGAAGTTCGGGCCGCGGCATTGCCGACGGTCCGCAATGCGTCATCGCATCGGGGACATGCATCAATATGGAAAGCCACCTGCCACGCCGGCCGGCACGCACGCCGTTGTCCGCGCGACGATCTCTACTATTCGCGACCCTCGTGACGGCCGGCACTGTGAGCGCCATGGGAGGGATCGCGCTCGCACAAAGCAATGCCATGCCTTTGCCGGGCCTCGTCGTCGAGACGAGCAAAGCCAAGGCAAAGAGTGTCAATCGACCGGCTCAACCGCAGTCGCCAGCACCCGTCGTCGCGGAACAACCGCCACAGACTTCGCCAACCGGCGCCGGGGCACCCATCCTGCTCGATGGTCGTGGGAGCCTGACCGTACCGACGACGGCCGAGATCCAAGCTGAGCTCGGACGCGTACCGGGTTCTGTCGCTGTCGTGCCTGACACGGCCTACAAGCAGAGCACGCCAGCCACGACGATCAAGGACGTGCTCGACTACGTGCCGGGCGTGTTCGTGCAGCCGAAATGGGGTGAGGACTCGCGCCTCTCGATCCGCGGCTCCGGCCTCTCGCGCAATTTCCATCTGCGCAGCATCCAGATCTTCGAGGATGGCATCCCGCGCAATACTGCTGATGGCTACGGCGATCTCCAGGAGATTGATCCGAGCGCCTACCGCTACGTCGAGGTCTACAAGGGCGCGAATGCCCTGCGCTACGGTGCCAATTCGCTCGGCGGCGCAATCAACTTCGTCACGCCGAC
>JAEZAW010000285.1 GCA_023430315.1 Pseudomonadota bacterium
TGCTCATCTCGGGCGTCAATCCACGCACGAGCACCGCCGCTATCCGCGATCAGACGGGCGAACGTCGCCAGCTCTTCGAGTGCTGCGTCGACATCGGACGCGAGGCGAGCGACACGATCGGCAATGCCGAAGAGACGCGCGACTGGGCGGCGGCACACGGCTATCGTTCGCTTATCGTCGTCACGTCGAGCTATCACATGCCACGCACGCTCGCCGAGTTCGCTCGAGCCATGCCGGGTCTGGATTTCGTCGCCCACCCGGTCGTCTCGCGCCATCTGCGCGACAGACCCTGGTGGCAGAACGCGGGGTCGCTGCGCCTGCTGGCCAGCGAGTACGTGAAGTACATCGCAGCGATCACCCGTCTTAGCTGGGCGCGCGCCCTGACCGTCTTCAACCCGAGCCGAAACTCATCGACATTGGCGCGCGGTGAGGCTGGCGGCGTTATCCAAAGCTCACGATGATCCGACGGCGGCCTGTGGACGCCGCGATGTGGCTGACCTATAAGGCCACTAACGCGCGTCGCGGCCTATTTGATGCCGGAGCCGACGAGCCGGACCGCGCGCGGCAACGCACTGCGGCGCAACATCGGCAGCGTCCAAATCTGAAAGGTGGGTATGACCGAACAGGTCCGTGAACCGGCCAGCAGAATCGAGAAGCTTTGCGCCGAGCACGGCTTGCGCATGACGGCGCCGCGGCGCGTGATCGCCCGCGTGCTGTCGGATGCGTCCGATCATCCGGACGTCGACGAGGTGTATCGGCGCGTGAACGCCGTCGATCCGCGCATCTCGCTCTCGACCGTCTACCGCACGGTGGGCCTTCTGACCCGCAAAGGTATCATTGCGCGGCATGACTTCGGCGCCGGCCGGATGCGCTTCGAGGAAGCATCGAGCAAGCACCACGACCATCTCATCAACGTCGAGACCGGCGACGTGATCGAGTTCAACAACGAGGAAATCGAGCGCTTGCAGGAGCGCGTCGCCAAGGAACTCGGCTTCGAGCTCGTCGGCCATCGACTGCAGCTCTTCGGCGTGCCGATCAAGAAGCGGCGCGGCTGACACGCGTGCGCGAGCTGAAATCTAATCGACAGCGACGTGGTCATTGACGGCGAGTTCACCGCAGCTCACGATCTTCACGTAGACACCGAGATCGCTATGGCTCCACGTCCGCAACAGCTGCTCGGGAATAGCTGTGTCGCGCACGCCGGTTTGCGGATCGACATTCGTCGCGGCACAACGCACCGTATTCTTCACGACCTCGCCGCGCACGCCCCCAAGCGTGACCTCCCGGCCGACCCAATTCCGCTCGGCCCAGGGCTCCGCTCCATCGACGTACACATTCGCGCGGAAACGCAGCGGATCGAGCGTGCGCCCCATGATGCGCTCGAGATCGCGAACAGTCGCAAGGTTCACGACGTGCAGGCACTTCATCGCGACATCCGAGAAGCTGTGTCCCGGCGCGAAGACGACTTTCGGCGGTCCGCGCAGCTCGTCCTTCATGTAGGCCGCAAAGAACTGCTCGATCAGCTTGCGGCCGAGCGGCGTCGTAAGCTGGCCGCGCGCGACCTGCTTGCCACCGCGCGTGACCGTGAGCGTCTCGGTGGCGTCGTCGAAAGTCGTGACAAGCGTCGCAAGCCGCTCATCGCGCATGAGCATCAGGAACGTGATCTTGGGGAGATGGCGCGGATTGTCGGGATCGAAGCGCCCTGGCCCATTCTCGATCGCATAGGCGCGATCGAAGGGCATGGTGCCGCCCGGCTCGAGCGTCACATTCGAGAGCGCCTCCGGGCTCAGCCCTTTCACGGCGTAGCGATAAAGGGCCGTAACCGTTGGCGTCGTCGACGCGGTCATCGTGCTCGAACTCCGGTGCGCTACTCAGCTTCGCGCTTCGCCTTCTCGATTTCCACCATGCGACGGTCGACGTAGTCGCCGACGATCTGGCTCAGCTCCTCGTTCTTGTCCTCGAAGAAATGGCCGGCGCCTGCGATCGTCGTATGCTCGATCTTGATGCCCTTCTGGGTCTTGGTCTTGCGCGACATCTCCTCGACGGCGGCCGGCGGTACGACCTTGTCACGCTCACCCGAGATCACGAGGCCCGACGACGGGCATGGCGCAAGGAACGAGTAGTCATAGAGGTTCGCCGGCGGCGCCACGCAGATGAAGCCGTCGATCTCCGGCCGGCGCATGAGAAGCTGCATGGCGATCCACGTGCCGAAAGAAACGCCCGCGATCCAGCACGAGCGGCTGTCGGCATTCTGCAACTGCAGCCAGTCGAGGGCGGAGGCCGCGTCGGCGAGTTCGCCCGGACCATTGTCGAAATAGCCCTGGCTGCGCCCGACGCCGCGGAAGTTGAACCGCAGCACCGAGAAACCCCGCTCCTGGAACGTGTAGTAGAGATGGTAGACGATCTGGTTGTTCATCGTCCCGCCGAACTGCGGGTGCGGATGCAGGATCAGGGCGATCGGGTTCTCGCTGCGCCCTTCATGGTGATAGCGGGCTTCGAGACGGCCGGCCGGGCCGTTGATCATGATTTCGGGCATGGGACCTTTCGGGCTTTCTGCGCTCGGGGCGGGCTGTAGGAGGTTGGAAAACGCGGCTGCGCTGCAGAGTCCGTAAGCTCGCGATGCAGCCCAGACGGGCGTATTCGGGCCCCGCATCGAAAATACTTGACTTGCTCGCTCGGAATTTTCATATACAGGCTAGGATTTAGAAGCGCTCCAAACTGAGCGTTGCCGTACCGGGCCTGTGTCGCGCGTCTCTTAGCACGTAACCATGCCTCGAATGCAAGGTCGTTGTGACCGCGCGGCACCGCTCCTTGGGCGGTCGAGCAGGCGCCGGAAACGCGACTGAGCGGTGCGTCACGAAGCTTGGGTCACGTTGCGTGAGACGGGTCGGATCATGGAACTGAACACCAAAGGCCGATACGCCGTAATGGCCATGGCGGACCTCGCCAGCCAGGGTGCCGCCGAGGCAATCCCCCTCCCGGCGATCGCCGAGCGCCAGCAGATCTCTGTCGCCTATCTCGAGCAGATTTTCATCCGCCTGCGCCGTGCCGGCCTCGTCGAAAGCGCCCGTGGACGCGCCGGCGGCTACCGGCTCGCCCGGCCAGCTTCAGCGATCGCGGTCGCCGACATCATGTCCGCCGTCGAGGAGGACACGCGCATGACGCGGTGCCGGGGCGAGGACGGCGCGCCCTGCCTCCCCGGTCACCGCTGCCTGACGCATAATCTCTGGGAAGCCCTTGGCGCCCAGATCGCTGGCTTCCTGGCGACCGTGACGCTGCAGGACGTGCTTGACGGCGTGCCCGCACATCGCAGGCAGGCGGCCATCGAAACCTTCATCAGCCCTGTCGACGTGCGGACGGCGCGATGATCTCCGAGCGCACATATCTCGATTGGAACGCGACGGCGCCGTTGCTTCCCGAAGCGCGGGCGGCGATCCAGCGGGCGCTCGACGTCGAGGGCAATCCCTCATCCGTGCACGCCGAGGGCCGCCGCGCACGGGCCATCGTCGAGACTGCGCGTGAGCAGGTCGCAGCCCTTATGGGTGCCAAGCCCTCCGAGGTCGTCTTCGCGAGTGGCGCGACGGAAGCCTGCGCGACGGTTCTTGGCGCGCCTTGGTCGGCGATCCTCGTGGCTGATATCGAGCACGATGCCGTGCTGCGGCCTGCAGAAGCTGCCACTGGCCAGCGCATTGCGCTCGACGTCAGCGCGCATGGCCGGGTCGCTGCCGCCGACGTTGCGGAGAAGGCCAGCGCCGCCGTCGGCAGTGCGCTCGTTGCGATCCAGCTCGCCAACAACGAGACTGGCGTGCTTCAGCCCGTCGCCGAGGTCGCCGCGCTCGCGCACGAAGCCGGCGCGCTCATCTTCACCGACGCGGTGCAGGCAGCAGGCCGTATCCCCGTTGATTTCGCCACGCTCGGCGCGGATTTCATGGCGCTTTCGGCGCACAAGCTCGGCGGCCCAAAGGGCGTCGGTGCGTTGATCATCCGCGACGGCCTGGAGATCCCCGCGCTCATTCGTGGCGGTGGCCAGGAGCGTCGTCGGCGCGGCGGCACGGAGAATATCCCGGGCATTGCCGGCTTCGGCGCCGCCGCCGAGGCCGCGCGCGCGTCGGTTGCCGCCCGCGACCGGATCACGCACCTCCGCGATCGCCTCGAAGCAGGCCTTCTGGAACTGACGCCGGATGCCCACATTGTGGGTGCAGGCGCCGAGCGGCTGCCGAATACGACGTGCGTCGCTCTCCCCGGTCAGTCCGCCGAGACGCTGGTCATCCGTTTCGATCTCGCCGGCATTGCCGTGAGCGCGGGCGCCGCCTGCTCCGCCGGAAAGATCGGTGCGAGCCATGTGTTGAGAGCTATGGGCCGCGACGAAGTGACGGCCCGATCCGCCATCCGCATCAGCATTGGCCCGACGACGACAGAACACGATATCGACCGCTGCCTCGCAGCGTGGCGTGAGATCGCCGCCCATTCCCGGGCGCGGTCCGCCGCGTAAGCGAGACCATCAGAAACAACAAGATCAAGAGCACGGAGAAGAACAAGATGGCCGCCGTTCAAGAGACCATCGAACACGTCAAGTCTATCGACGTCGACAAGTACAAGTACGGCTTCGAGACTGAGATCGAGTCCGAGAAGGCCCCGCGCGGGCTCAGCGAGGACATCGTTCGCTTCATCTCCGAGAAAAAGCGCGAACCAGCCTGGATGCTGGAGTGGCGCCTTGACGCCTATCGCCGTTGGCGCGCGCTCAAAGAGCCGACCTGGGCGAAGCTGCAGTATCCGAAGATCGACTTCGAGGACCTCTACTATTATTCGGCGCCGAAGGGCACGACAGGCCCGAAGAGCCTCGACGAGGTCGATCCGCAGCTTCTCGAGACCTACGCGAAGCTCGGCATCCCGCTGAAGGAGCAGGAGATCCTCGCCGGCGTGCGCAAGGCCGGCGAGCCGAGCCCCAGTGACATTTCAAGCGAAGGCGCCGACGGCTATGCCAGCATGAAGGGCAAGGTCGCGATCGACGCGGTGTTCGACTCCGTCTCTGTCGTCACCACCTTCAAGAAGGAGCTGGCCAAGGCCGGCGTGATCTTCTGCTCGATCTCGGAAGCGCTGCGCGAGCACCCCGAGCTCGTGAAGAAGTATCTCGGCTCGGTCGTCCCGCAGTCCGATAACTTCTATGCCGCGCTCAACTCCGCAGTCTTCTCCGACGGCTCGTTCGTCTATGTGCCGGAGGGTGTGCGCTGCCCGATGGAGCTTTCGACCTACTTCCGCATCAACGAGAAGGACACCGGCCAGTTCGAGCGCACGCTCATCATTGCCGACAAGGGCTCGTACGTTTCGTACCTGGAGGGCTGCACGGCCCCCATGCGCGACGAGAACCAGCTCCACGCCGCCGTGGTCGAGCTGATCGCCCTCGACGATGCCGAGATCAAGTACTCGACCGTCCAGAACTGGTACCCTGGCGACAAGGACGGCAAGGGCGGCGTCTATAACTTCGTGACCAAGCGCGGCGACTGCCGCGGCAAGAACTCCAAGATCTCATGGACGCAGGTCGAGACCGGCTCTGCCATCACCTGGAAGTATCCGAGCTGCATCCTGCGCGGCGACAACAGTCGCGGCGAGTTCTACTCGATCGCCATCTCGAACGGCCACCAGCAGGTCGACAGCGGCACCAAGATGATCCACCTCGGCCGCAATACGACGAGCCGGATCATTTCGAAGGGTATTGCGGCGGGTAAGTCGCAGAACACCTACCGCGGTCTCGTCTCGGCTCACCGCAAGGCGACCGGCGCCCGCAATTTCACGAACTGCGACAGCCTCCTGATTGGCGACAAGTGCGGGGCGCATACCGTTCCGTACCTTGAGGCGCGCAATTCCTCGGCCCAGTTCGAGCACGAGGCTACGACCTCGAAGATCTCGGACAACATGCTCTTCTACTGCACGCAGCGCGGGCTTTCGCCGGAGGAGGCGGTCGCCCTCGTGGTCAACGGCTTCGTCCGGGACGTGTTGCAGCACCTCCCCATGGAGTTCATGGCCGAGACCCAGAAGCTGATCGGCATCAGCCTGGAAGGCAGTGTGGGCTGATCGGATGCACGTGAACAGCGTTTTCTACAGATCACGCGGGCAAATTTGATGTGTGAAAGCCTGCCAAATGAGACCGGAATGTGTAGGATGGCGACATTCGGCCACAGGTCGGATCAAAAAAGATGGTGGGGGACGAGGGGCCCGCACCACGTCGTGCTGGGAGCGAAACGCGGGGGCGCCAATGCGGTGGTTGCCCAATCTGAGGAGTGAGCAATGAGTGACGCAGCTGGTTTCGGTCAGGTGATGATGAGGGCGCGGCTCACGCGTGAGATCGGAGAGAGCGAGGCGAAACAACGCAATGCTCTGTCGATCAAGCGGCCCGGCCTCAAGCTTCGCCAGGGCACCCAGGTGACGGTCCTCGAGACCTTGGAGCAAGGTAAAGCCTTCCTGGTGGAGTTCGGGCACAAGTCGCCGGACGCCTGTGACTGGCTCGGCGTGCTCTATCCCTCGGAGATCGAGCTGGAAGGGGCAAGCCCGCAGCAGGCGGCCTGAGCCGCCGCAGACCTGAGCGAGCTGACGACACGGGGGTGCCGCGGGAGCGGCGCTGAAGGATGACTATTTGCGGCTCGACCAGGCCGCGCGTTGCAAGAAGATGGGCTTCCTGATGCCAGCGGGCGCGGGGAGCTGAGCCAAAAAGAAAGTTAGGAGACCCGTACGGTCATGCTCGAGATCAAGAACCTGCACGCCCGCATTGCCGACGACGGCACCGAGATCCTGCGCGGCATCGACCTCGTCGTCCCCCGCGGCGAGGTGCACGCCATCATGGGCCCGAATGGCTCGGGCAAGTCGACGCTCGCCTACGTCCTCGCCGGCCGCGACGACTACGAGATCACCGAGGGCGACATCCTCTGGAATGGCGAATCGATCATCGAGATGGGGCCCGACGAACGCGCCGCGAAGGGCGTGTTCCTCGCCTTCCAGTACCCGATGGAGATCCCCGGCGTCGCGACCATGACCTTCCTGCGCGCGGCCCTGAACTCCGTCCGCAAGAAGCGCGAGCAGAAGGAGCTGACGACGCCGGAATTCCTGAAGCTCGTGCGCGCCAAGGCCGCCGAACTCGGCGTCAGCGACGAGATGCTAAAGCGCCCGCTCAACGTCGGCTTCTCCGGTGGCGAGAAGAAGCGCATGGAGATCCTCCAGATGGCCGTTCTGGAGCCCACGCTCTGTGTGCTCGACGAGACCGACTCCGGCCTCGACATCGACGCCATCCGCATCGTCTCAGAAGGCGCGACCAAGCTGCGCAGTCCCGATCGCGCGATGGTGGTTATCACCCACTACCAGCGCCTGCTGAACTACATCGTGCCCGACAAGGTGCACGTGCTCGCCAAGGGCCGCATCCAGAAGACCGGCGGCAAGGAGCTGGCGCTCGAGCTCGAGAAGTCCGGCTATGCCGACTTCACTGGCAAGGCCGCGTGAGGCTTCAATGAACGTTACGACTTTGAAGACCAAGGCTGAGAACCAGATCCGCGAGCAGTTCGACGCGGCATCGGCGAGCCTGCCGGGCACCGGCTGGGTCAGCACGCTGCGCGCCCGCGCCATGGACACCTTTGCGGCCGAAGGCTTGCCGAGCCGCCGCGTCGAGGAATGGAAGTACACCGACCTGCGCGATCGCCTCCGCGAGATGCCGGTGCCGGCAGCAGCGTCGCCCGGTTCCGTTACGGTCGCCGATATCGACGCCGCATTGGGGCCGGTCGGCGCCATCGATGCCGAGCGCATTGTCCTCGTCGATGGCGCTTACAGTGCTGATCTCTCGAAAGTAACGGCCGAGGCCACGGTCATCGAGCTGATGTCACTCGCCGCCATGCTCAAGAAGGCGCCGGCGTGGCTCGAAGGCAAGTTCGCCGCCGACGGTGGCCCGGTCGTCTCGCTCAACACGGCCTTCATGAGCGACGGCGTGATGCTCAAAGTGCGCAAGGGCCAGGATCCTGGCCGACCGGTGCTCCTCGTGCACGCGCGCACCTCGGCTGAGCCGAGCGCGATCGCCGTCCGCAATGTCATCAGCGTCGAAGCCGGCGGCAAGCTCACGCTCGTCGAAGCGCACGTCGCGCTCGATGGCGCGGCACGCGGCGCGCTCGCCAATATCGTCACCGACGTCACGCTCGCCGATGGCGCCGCCTGTGATCACATCAAGTGCCTCGTCGATACGACCGGCTCGACGCATCTCGCGACCTGGAACACGAAGCTCGGGAAGGACGTGACCTACCGCGGCTTCCAACTCACCGCGAGTCCTGCGCTTGCGCGCAACGACATCAACATCATGTTCGCCGGCGAGGGCAGCAAGCTCGATCTCTCCGGCGCCTTCCTCGCACGCGGCAGCGAGCACATCGACACGACCCTCGTCGTCGATCATGCCGTCCCGCATTGCGAGAGCCGTGAGCTCTTCAAGGGCGTACTGGCGGATCGCGCGCACGGCATCTTCCAGGGCAAGATCATCGTTCGCCCCGACGCCCAGAAGACCGACGGCAAACAGATGTCGCAGGCGCTCATGTTGTCGCCGGATGCGCAGTTCTCCTCGAAGCCCGAGCTGGAGATCTACGCCGACGACGTCATCTGCGGTCATGGCGCCACCTGTACGGAGATCGATGCGGACCTCCTCTTCTACTGTCGCTCGCGCGGCATTCCGCAGGACGTGGCACGCGCCATGCTGACCGAGAGTTTCATCGGCGAGGCCGTGGAGAAGATCGAGAACGAGGACGTGCGCGAGGCGATCGGCACGCTGGCCATCGGGTGGCTGCGCGCCGGATAGCCGTCGCATTACCGGGCGACTTGCCCGGAGGTAGGATCAGATCATGGCAAGCATAGAAATGACCGCAAAGACGCCATCAGGCGCCGCGGCTTTCGACGTCGAGCGCATCCGAGCCGATTTCCCGATCCTCTTCCGCGAGGTCTACGGGAAGCCGCTCGTCTATCTCGACAACGGCGCCTCCGCGCAGAAGCCGCGCGCCGTCCTCGACACGATCGATCACACCTACAAGATGGAGTACGCGAACGTCCATCGCGGGCTCCACTATCTCTCCAATACGGCAACGGCGAAGTTCGAGGAGGCGCGCGAGATCGCGCGGCGCTTCATCAATGCGCCGAGCGTCGATCAGGTGATCTTCACGAAGAGCATCACCGAGGCGATCAACCTTCTCTCCTACAGCTTCGGCACGGACTTTAAGGAGGGCGACGAAATCGTCCTCTCGATCATGGAGCATCACTCCAACATCGTGCCATGGCACTTTCTGCGCGAGCGCAAGGGCTGCGTCCTGAAGTGGGCGCCGATAAGCGACGACGGCGTGCTCGATCTCGAAGCCCTCGAGAAGCTTATTACCCCGCGCACGCGCCTCGTTGCCGTCACGCATATGTCGAACGTGCTCGGCACGGTCGTGCCCATCAAGGAGGTCGTGCGGATCGCGCGCTCGCGCGGCGTGCCCGTGTTCGTCGATGGCGCGCAGGCCGCCGTGCATATGCCCGTGGACGTGCAGAGCCTCGACTGCGATTTCTATGCCTTCACCGGCCACAAGGTTTACGGCCCGACCGGCATTGGCGTGCTCTACGCCAAGAAGAAGCATCTCGATGCCATGCCGCCCTTCCTCGGCGGTGGCGAGATGATCGAGACCGTGACGACGGCCAACGTCACGTACGGCGTCACGCCGCATAAGTTCGAGGCCGGCACGCCGCCGATCGTCCAGGCCATCGGCCTCGGCGCGGCGCTCAACTACATGATGCAGATCGGTCGCGAGAACATCGCCGCGCACGAGGCGGATCTGCGCGCCTATGCCCACCAGCGCCTCGCGGAGCTGAACTGGCTGAAGATCTATGGCCGGGCGCCGGGCAAGGGCGCCATCGTCGCCTTCAACATCGACGGCATGCATCCACACGACATCTCGACGATCATCGATCGTTCGGGCGTCGCGGTGCGGGCCGGTCATCACTGCGCGCAGCCGCTCATGGAGCGCCTCGGCGTCACCGCGACGTGCCGCGCATCGTTCGCCATGTACAATACGCGCGCTGAAGTGGACGCCCTCGTCGAGGCGCTCATCAAAGCGCACGACTTCTTCGCGTAGTGGAGTGAGCCCCATGGATGGAAAGCCAGTGGAGCGCGATACGCTGACAATCGGCGCGGAGCCCCAACAGGTGGAGGCAACGCCTCCTCGCAATGCGGCGCCGACGGTTGCCGAGGGCGGCACGCCTGTCGAAGGATCGAAGCTTTCGGCCGAGCAGCTCGAGCAGATGACCGCCGACATCGTCGCCGCTTTGAAGACGGTCTACGACCCCGAAATCCCCGCCGACATCTACGAGCTCGGCCTGATCTACAAGATCGACATCGACGATGATCGCAATGTCGGCGTCGAGATGACGCTGACGGCACCGGGCTGCCCAGTTGCCGGCGAGATGCCGATCTGGGTCGAGAATGCGGTCGGCAGTGTGGATGGCGTTGGTCAGGTCAAGGTTGACCTGACCTTCGATCCGCCCTGGGATCAGAGCCGCATGTCCGACGAAGCTCGTCTCGCCCTCAACATGTTCTGAGTGGCGGCGCCGACGCTCGACTAGCAGTCGAGCGTCGTCTGGCGCTCCCAGTCGGTCAGGTGGCGCGCGTAGTCATTCCAGTCGGCGTGGCGCAATTTGGCGTAGGAAGCGACCGTCGCCTCACCGAATGCCGCCTTCAGCATGTCGCAGGTCTCGAAGTTGCGCAGGGCATCGAGCAGGTTGAGCGGCAGCTTCTTCACGTCCTTCACCGTGTGCCCGTCGGTGTACATGTTGATGTCGAGGCGCTTGCCGGGATCGCGCTTGTTCCGCAAGCCGTCGAGACCGGCCGCGAGGATCGCCGCCTGCAACAGATAGGGATTGGCCGCGCCGTCGGCGAGACGGATCTCGAAACGCCCCGCATCTGGAATACGGATCATGTGCGTGCGGTTGTTGCCCGCATACGAGATCGAGCTCGGCGACCACGTGGCGCCTGATGTGGTCGGCGGCGCGTTGATGCGCTTGTAGGAGTTCACCGTCGGATTGGTGATCGCGGCCATCGATCCCGCCGAATGCAGAAGCCCGCCGATGAAGTGATAGGCCTGCTGCGAGAGACCAAGCTCGCCCGCGGCATCCTCGAACACACACTTGCCTGTGCTCGTCGACCATAGCGAAACGTGCGCGTGGCAGCCATTGCCCGTGAGATTTGCGAAGGGCTTCGGCATGAACGTCGCGCGCAGCCCGTGCTTCTCGGCGATCGACTTCACCATGAACTTGAAGAAGGCGTGCTTGTCGGCCGTCTTGAGGCACGTGTCGTACTCCCAGTTCATCTCGAACTGGCCGTTCGCGTCCTCATGATCGTTCTGGTACGGCTCCCAGCCGAGCGCGATCATCGAGTCGCAGATCTCCTTGATCACCTCGTAGCGCCGCATGAGGGCCTGCTGGTCGTAGCAGGGCTTGGCCTGGAAATCGGCGGCATCCGAGATCGCCGTACCGTCGGGCGAGATGAGGAAATATTCGCACTCGACGCCCGTCTTCATTTCGAGACCATCAGCAGCGGCCGAAGCAATGACTCGCTTCAGCACCTGCCGCGGGTTCTGGTCGACCGGCTTGCCATCCATCATGAGATCGCCCGTGACCCAGGCGACCTCGGGCTTCCATGGAAGTTGGACGACCGTATCGGGATCAGGAGTGACGAGCACATCGGGATGTGCGGGCGTCATGTCGAACCAGGCGGCGAAGCCGGCAAATCCGGCGCCGGACTTCGAGACCGCATCGATTGCTGTCGCCGGAACGATCTTGGCGCGCATGGTGCCGAAGAGATCCACGAAAGAGATCAGGAAATACTTGACCCCCTTGATCTCCGCGTACTCTGACAGTGACATGCGACCCACCCCTCCGGCGATTGACGAAACTATTGCAGACTTCCCCTACTTCCCGTCAGCGACTTTCTGCACGAAGGCCTTGAACCCTTCGTCCGTGACAGGCGCGCCGATCTGCTCGGCCTTCTGAAACACCGCATCCGCCGACTTGCCATTGCCATCGGCGAGCAACGCGTGCGTCACGGCACGACCACCGGCCGCGCAGTGCACATAGACGGGGCCGTCCGCTTCCTCGATTTCCTTGATCACGGCTGCAGCAGATGAAGGATGAAGATTCTTCGGATCGACGGGAATATGCGCGTAGGCCATGCCCAGGCCGGTGACGACTACGCCTTGAGCCTGCGGATCGAGCGGCTGGTTCTGCTCGCCGTCGCGACGTAGGTTGATGATCTTGCGATAGCCAGCCGCCTTGAGCGCGGCAATATCCTCTTCGCTCGGCTGCCCACCGGCACTGATCTTGGCGCTGACCTTGGTCGGTTCTTTCATCGAATGCACTCCCTGAGCGTTGTCGCTGCTCTCAGTCTTGCAGACTGTGCCCAGGAATCCAACTCGTTCCGGCGAGTGGCACGCCCGCCATCGCCGCCGCCTCGACCGTCAGCGCAACGAGATCCTCGGGCTCGAGATTGTGCACATGGCTCTTGCCGTTTGCCCGCGCAATCGTCTGGCATTCGAGCGTCAGCACCGAGAGATAATTGGCGAGGCGCTTGCCCGCGGCGACAGGATCGAGGCGCTTGGTCAGTTCCGGGTCCTGCGTCGTGATGCCGGCCGGATCGCGGCCCTCGTGCCAGTCATCGTAGCATCCGGCGGTCGTGCCGAGCTTGCGGTAGTCCTCTTCCCAGCGCGGATGGTTGTCGCCGAGTGCGATGAGGGCCGCCGTTCCGATCGAGACGGCGTCAGCTCCGAGCGCCAGCGCCTTCGCCACGTCCGCGCCCGAGCGAATGCCACCGGACACAATGAGCTGCACCTTGCGATGCATGTCGAGTTCAGTCAGCGCCTTCACGGCGGGCCGGATCGCGGCGAGGGTCGGCAGGCCGCAGTGCTCGATGAACACATCCTGCGTCGCCGCCGTACCGCCCTGCATGCCATCGAGCACGACCACGTCGGCGCCGGATTTCACGGCGAGCGCCGTGTCGTAGTACGGCCGCGCCGCGCCGACCTTCACATAGATCGGCTTTTCCCAGCCTGTGATCTCGCGCAGCTCGAGGATCTTGATCTCGAGATCATCGGGGCCTGTCCAGTCAGGATGACGGCAGGCCGAGCGCTGGTCGATCCCGGCCGGAAGCGTACGCATCTTCGCGACCCGATCGGAAATCTTCTGCCCGAGCAGCATTCCGCCGCCGCCGGGCTTGGCGCCCTGGCCAATGACGATCTCGATGGCATCGGCCTTGCGGATCTGATCGGGCTCCATGCCATAGCGCGAGGGTAGATACTGATAGACGAGCAGGCTCGACGCCGCGCGCTCCTCGACCGTCATGCCGCCGTCGCCCGTCGTCGTCGACGTGCCGACGGCCGAAGCACCGCGCCCCAGCGCTTCCTTGGCTGGCGCCGAGAGCGAACCGAAGCTCATGCCGGCGATGGTGATCGGGATCTTGATCTCGATGGGCTTCTTCGCGAAGCGCGTGCCGAGCACGACGTTGGTCCCGCATTTCTCGCGATAGCCTTCGAGCGGATAGCGGCTGATCGAGGCCCCGAGAAACAGCAGGTCGTCGAAATGCGGAAGCTTCCGCTTCGCGCCGAAGCCACGGATGTCATAGATGCCCGTCGCGGCCGCGCGATGGATCTCGGCGATGGTGGCGCGGTCGAACGTCGCCGACTCGCGCGGCGGGGTGTGGATCCAACGGTCGTGATCGTCGGCCATCAGTAGGACCCCAGGTTCTCGATGTGGAAGTGATAGAGAGTGCGCGCCGAACCGTAGCGCGTGAACTCCGTGACATCGATCTCGGGACCGATGCCTGCAGCGTCGAGCAGACCCCTAAGCAACGCGCGGTGCTCTTCGCGCATTTCCTTGGCGATGCAGTCCGTGCCGAGGCTCTTGACCTTGCCGCGCACGAAGAGGCGCGCTTCGTAGATACTGTCGCCGAGCGCGTCGCCCGCATCGCCGAGAACGACGATGTTCCCCGCCTGCGCCATGAACGCAGCCATGTGGCCGATCGAGCCCTTCACGACGATATCGAGTCCACGCAGCGAGATGCCGAGGCGCGCCGAGGCATTGCCGTCGATGACGAGAAGCCCGCCGCAACCGGTCGCACCGGCCGATTGCGAGGCGTCACCCTTCACATGCACGCGGCCGGACATCATGTTCTCGGCGACGCCGGTGCCGGCATTGCCGTTGACGGTGACGCTGGCCTTCTGATTCATGCCGCCGCAGTAGTAGCCCACATGGCCGTCGATCGTGACGTCGATCGGACTCGCGAGGCCGGCGGCAAGTGCGTGCGCGCCGCGCGGGTTCGATACCACGAACGCGCCGGCCTCGGCCTTCTGCAGGGTCTCGTTCACCTGCCGAAGCGACAAGCTGGCCATATCGAGGCTGGTGTTGCGCGCATCGAACGCTGTCTTAATTCCCATCCGCACCGACGGCATGGCTCAGCTCCGGCTCCATGCGTAGACCGTGGCCGGCGCCGGCTCCCAGATGCGCGCGCCATCGATGCCGGGGAGCGCGGCGAGCGCGCGGAACTCGGAGCCGAAAGCCACCCAGGCATCCGTCTCCGCCATCACCGCCGGCTTGCAAGCGATCGGATCGCGCAGCACGGCAAAACCGTCGCGCGTGCCGACGACGAAGGTATAGAAGCCGTCGAGATCATCGAGCGCGTGCTCCAGCGCCTGCTGGAGGCTGTCACCTTCCTTCATGCGCCAGGAGAGATAGCCGGCCGCGACCTCGGTGTCGTTCTCGGTCTGGAAGCGCTCGCCGTGACGGCGCAGCGTTTCGCGGAGCCGATTGTGATTGGAGAGCGAGCCATTGTGCACGAGGCACGTATCGCGCCCCGTCGAGAATGGATGCGAGCCCGCAATCGTAACGGCACTCTCGGTCGCCATGCGTGTGTGGCCGATGGCATGCGTGCCGCTGAAGGACGAAAGATGCAGACGCTCGCTGATCGCGTCCGGATCGCCGATGCCCTTGTAAATCTCGATGGCCTCGCCTTCGCTCAGCACGGTCGCTTCAGGCACGTTCTCGATCAGCCAGGCGCGCGCCGCGGTGCCATCTCCGTCGATGCGGATGACGGCATGGTCCTCGATCGTGTCGTATGTGACCCTGCTGCCGGTCGCCGCCGCGAGCCGCTTCGCCACATCCGCCCAGTCCAGCGTCGAGGCGCGACGCACGGCGCAGATCTTCGAGGTCCCGTCAGCCACTCCGCCATAGACAGCGAAACCGGCGCTGTCCGGCCCCCGTCCGCACATCTCATGCAGCATCACCGACGTGAGGCGCCCGAGCTGCGGCTCCAGCGCCTTATCCTTGAGGAACAGGCCAACAATGCCGCACATGGAAGGGGCTCTTTGATTGAAAACGAAATGGTTTCCCGGAGAAGCACACAAACGAGACCGCGTGTCAACCGGAACGAAATCAAGTTTCCCAGCAGGAAATATTACTCGCGCACATAGACGATGATCGACAGGTACGTCATCGGCAGGCGTGTGAGTTCCTCCGGTCCGTGCGGCGCAGCGGAGTCGAACATGAGCGAATCCCCGGGCTTCAGGGCGTAGGTCTTGTCGGCGTGGCGATACACGACCGATCCGGTCAGCATGTGGATGAACTCGATGCCTTCGTGCTGGAAAATGGGATAGGGCTCGGCCTCGCCGCTTAGCGTAATGAGATAGGGCTCGACCACGAGATTGCCGGCAATGGAGTGGCCGAGGAGCTGATACTGATGGCCCGCCTTCGTGCCGCGCCGCTCGATCGTTACGCCCTGCCCTGATGGCACGTAGGAGCAGTCTCGCCGTCCCTCATAGGTCGCGAAGAAGCTCGTGAGCGGCACATTGAGCGCTCGCGCAAGCGCCTCCAGGCTCTCAAGCGACGCGGAAACACTGCCGTTCTCGATCTTCGAGAGCATGCCGGCGGAAAGGCCCGCCTGATGGGCCAATTCGGCTGCCGTGATGTCCAGTCGCTTCCTCAAGCCTCGAATCTGGACCCCGATTGCCGCGGCGATCGACATCGGCGCCTCTACGGGGGGCGCAGTAGAGCCTGTTGCCAGGTCGCCCTTGCGTGGGCGAGCCCCAACCGTCACATCACCGCGGCGCTTGGCTCCTGGTTTCGTGGGGCTCTTCATATGAGGGTCCTGATCAGGCTTTCGGCGCGAAGAACCGAGCGCTCCGCTGCAGCGGCGGCCTCGCGCGATTTCTTTACAGGAAGCATACTTTCGCAAGAAGCAAATTAAAGCCGGCGCCCAATCAGCCATCTTCCTCGCGGACGTGCTCGATCATGCCGAGCAGCATGTGCCGGATGTGATCGTCGGCCGCCTCATAGAAGATCTGCCGCGTCTTGCGGGTGCCACGAACGAGCCGTGCGGCCCTCAGCAGGCGAAGATGATGGCTGACCAGCGATGGGCTCGCCTCGACGGCCTTTGCGATATCGCCAACCGCGATCGGACCACCAAGGCAGGCGAGCAGGACGCGCAACCGTGTCGGATCGCCGAGCAGGCGGAATGTCTCGGCAATGACGCTGATCTGGTCGGCAGTGGGATGGCTCAATGCTTGTGCCCTCTCCCGCCGACGGACTTCGCCTCCAACGGGCAAGCTGCCTCGTCACCCCAGACGATCTCGACCGTGCTGTGGCCGATCTCGAAGCGCTCCGACAGCTCCCGCTTGATGGCGCGGGTCACGGCGCGCGCGTCCGCGCCCGGCTCGATGGCCGCCTCCAGCGTCGCCGAGGGCATTCCCGAGGTGATCGACCAGACGTGCACGTGATCCACGCTGCTCACGCCTTCGACCTTCTCCAGCAAGTGCCGGCGCAGGGCCTCGATATCGATATTCGCCGGTGTTCCTTCGAGCAGGATATGGAGCGAGTTCTTCAGGAGCGCCCAGGCACTGCGCAGGATCAGCAGCAGGATGAGCACCGAGAGGATCGGATCGATCGGCGTCCAGCCGGTGAAATAGATCGCTACTGCCGCGACGATCGCCGCGATCGAACCGAGCAGATCGCCCATCACGTGCAGCATGGCGCCCTGGATATTGACGTGCTCGGTATCGGCTCGGCGCAGGATCAGGAACACACCGATATTCACGACGAGACCGAGCACCGCCACGACCAGCATCGGCCCGGCCAGCACAGGCGAGGGCTCCAGGAGCCGGCCTACAGCCTCCCACGCGATCCACGCCACGAGCAGGAGCAGCGTCACCGCGTTGACGAATCCCGCGAGCACTTCGAGCCGCAGGTAACCGAAAGTCTTGCTCGAGGTCGCCGCCCGCTTGCCGAAGTAGAAGCCGGCCCATGCAAGCCCGAGCGCCACGGCGTCCGTCAGCATGTGCCCGGCATCGGCAATCAGGGCGAGCGAGCCCGAGAGCAGGCCGCCGATGATCTCCGCGATCATGAACCCGGCAGTGAGGACGAGCGCGAGCAGGACCGTGCGCTCGTTACTCGCGGTTACCGTCGGCGCGTGCCTGTGATCGTGGCCGTGGTCCGAGCCGTGCCCATGCGCACCGTGATCGTGTGCGCCGTGGTCATGGCCGGACGCGTCTCCGCTCATCAAAACGCTCTCCTCGCGTCACGTATGATTATTGAATACGTATTCATATATTAAATTAGCAAGGAGGTAAGGCGCGACAGATCGGAGAATGGTGTGCGGGCAGGTGGCTGCCGCCAGCTCGCGGCCTGATGGCCCTTGGGATACGCATGGCGCCCACACCGCGGAGCCCGCTGCCGCATCCCCCCATCTCGCGCTAGGCTCGACCAAAGCTCAAAGCGGCAGAGCAGGGCGGGTATCATGACGCGGCAGCTCCATCTCAACCTTTTCATCAACAGCCGCGGCCACCACGAGGCTTCCTGGCGACATCCGAAGTCATCGCCACGAGCCATGACCGACATCCGCTATTTCCAGGAGCTCGCCCAGAAGGCCGAAGCCGGGCTCTTCGATTCGATCTTCCTCGCCGATCAGCTCGCACTCGCGGACGATATCGCGAGCGCACCCCGCACCTGGCTCGAACCCATCACGGCACTCGGCGCGCTTGCGGTTTCGACCTCGCGCATCGGCCTCATTGCCACGGCTTCGACGACCTACACTGAGCCTTTCAACCTCGCGCGCCAGTTCGCCTCGCTCGATCATATGAGCGGCGGACGCATCGGTTGGAACATCGTCACGTCGTGGATGGCCGCAGCCGCCCGCAACTTCGGCAGTGCCGGCCAGGTGTCGCACGCCGACCGCTACGAGCGCGGCGAGGAATTCATGCAGGTCGTCCGCGCGCTGTGGGACAGCTGGGCTGACGATGCGATCCTCGATGACCGCGCCAGCGGTCGCTATGCGCACGCGGAGAGCGTTCGCGCCATCAACCACAAGGGCGAGCACTACCAGGTCGCCGGACCGCTCAACGTACCGCGCTCGCCGCAGGGCCGGCCCGTGCTCGTGCAGGCGGGCTCGTCCGATACTGGACGCGCCTTCGCCGCCCGGCACGCCGAAGCTGTCTTCACGGCACACATGGAGAAGGCGACGGCTCGAGAGTTCTACACCGATCTCAAGGCCCGCGTCGTTGCCGAGGGACGGCGCGCCGATCAGGCACTCATCCTGCCGGGCTTGAGTCCGATGATCGGATCCACAGAAGCCGAAGCGAAGCGCCTCGAACGCGAGCTCAACGAGCTGAGCGATCCGGAAGTCGGACGTAAGCGCCTTTCGGCACGTTTTGGCGGACACGACTTTTCACATCTGCCGCTCGACAGGCCACTGCGGCCCGAGGATTTTCCGGCTCCGGATGCGCACGAAGCTGCGCGCAGCCGCACGGAGGTCATCATCGGACTTGTGCGACGCGAGCAGCCGACGCTGCGTCAGCTCCTCGCGCGTCTCGCCGGTGCGCGAGGACATTTCACGTTCGCCGGTACGCCTCAGCAGGTCGCCGATCTGATGATCGACTGGTTCGAGAATGGCGCCGCTGACGGCTTCAATGTCATGCCGCCGATCCTGCCGTGGATGCTCGATGTTTTTATCGCTGAGGTCGTGCCGCTGCTGCAGAAGCGCAGCCTCTTCCGCACGGCGTATGAGGGCACGACACTGCGCGCGCACTACGGTCTCGATCGGCCTTCGGTGAACGCAAGACAACGCCAGTGAGCAATCTCAAGCAGTTAGCTGCGTCAAAGAGATGATGAATGTTCGTTCAGGTGAATGGCCGTTAAGCTACTGAAAAAATTATAAAAATCGCGACGGAAGAATATTTACCAAGGCGTTCTCCTCATGCACGCCGCACTGGATCGCCGACAAATGGGACGGTGACCACCGCGGCTCGAAACAGAGGAGATGCCATCATGAAGTCCGTCCTGCTCGCCGCTGCCGCCGCTGTTGCTGCTATCTCGGCCTCGTCCGGCGTCGCGCTCGCCGACAAGAGCTACACCCCCAACTGGAGGCCGCACGGCATGGATACCAAGCGGGTGTATCGCCCCGCGCCGCGCGTCCACTATCACCACTACGAGTATCGTCCGGTCTATCGTCCGACCCCAATCCAGCGCAGCCGCGCAGATCTTGCCGAAAGGCGGCGTGACGCGTTCGCCGACGGCCGCATCACGTTCATCGAGAAGCTCAAGCTGAATGCGGCCCAGCGCCGTCACGAGTCTCTGGTGCGCTCTTACCGCTACTAAAGATATCCGCCGACCTGCATCCCCCGTGCTCAGTCGCGGATCGGAGGGCCGTCCCCTGCGGCCCTCCACCCTCAGCTGGCCGGCACGCCCAGTGTCGGCCAGCTATTTTCGACCTTCGTTGCGAGCCATCGCGCGAGCGCCGCGTTCACCGCAACGGGTTGCTCCTGCGCCATCCAATGACCTGACGAAATGACGACCTCGCTGAGATCGTCGCACGCGGCCCGCATCGGATCGGCGAGCCGCGATATCGTCGTTTCGCAAACGGAGTCGTAGTCGCCATGCAGGAACAGCACCGGCAGCGACAGCCGCCCGCCATTCGGCGCACGGCGGGCGTACTCGGCATTGCGACGATGATTCATGTACCAGCTATCGGGACCGAAGAACCCATTGCGTTCGAGCGCCTCGACGTAAACGGCGAGCTCGTCCTCGCTCAGCACCCGCGTATCGAGCGGCAATGGCGGCGCTTGTTTCAATGGCGCGAACCATCCGCCTCTCCGACGGACATCCGACGTGCGCGCGGGCTTGCCCTTGTTAGCAGCTGATCCAGCACGAAAGAGCGCCTTGACCGTGCTGGCCACGTCCGCTTCAAAGTCGCTGCGCGCCTTCTCGAAGCTCTCCTCGTAGAAGAGCTGATAGTCCCACTGCCCAACGGGATACTGCGCTTCGGGATAAATTTTGCGATCGACGTACGGCACGAGATTTTCCGGCAGAAAGCCACCAGGAAAATATGGCACGCAGAGACTGGCTACCGCCCGGCAGCAGTCGGCGTGATGGCTCGCGAGGCTCCAGACGACTGGGCTCCCCCAATCGTGCCCGACCCAAATCGCGCTGTCGTGGCCAAGTGCGGACAAAAGCTCCAGCATGTCCTCGACGATAACCTCGAGCGCATAGTCCTCATGGCGCGCGTAGACGGCGGAGCGTCCATAGCCGCGCATGTCCGGTGCAATGGCGCGGAAGCCGAGACTGGCGAAACAGGGAAGCTGGTGCCGCCAGCTCAGTGACAACTCCGGCCAGCCATGCACGAAGACGATCGGCGGTGCATCGTGCGCGCCGCAGGCGAGAAAGAACGTCTTGTGCCTTCCCGTCGCAATCGTGTGTTCGGTCACCGGAAAGAGCGACTTCATGACACCCCCTCATTCTCGCGTACCGACCTGCTCATGCCGCATGTGCATTTATGCGTCATTTCCTGACGGGCGCCATCCGAAACAGGTATAAGCCGCCCGAAGCAGTAGAGATCTCAAACTAACGTCGGAAGAGGGACTCCAGGCGCCATGCAGCGCGAGCCGGCGAGCGAAGCAGCTCAGGCAGGAACCAGCGCGCTCAGGGGCATCGGCCTCATGTGCGTGGCGCTGGTGCTGTTTTCCGCGCTCGATGCGACGGCCAAATATATCGCGACGCGAAGCGGACTTCCGGTCTCGCAGGTGACATGGCTGCGCTTCGTGAGCCAGTGCGCACTGGTTGTGCTCACGTTCGGCGTTCTCGCGCTTCCACATCTGCTCTACAGCCGGAAGTGGATGCATCAGGCCGTGCGCTCGTTCCTTATGCTCGGCTCGACCATGTTCAACTTCATGGCGCTGAAGACGCTTCGGCTGGATCAGACATTGACGATTGGCTTCCTCGCGCCGTTCGTCGTCGCACTGCTCGCGGGGCCGTTCCTCGGCGAGTGGATCCGCTGGCGGCGGTTGCTCGCCATCATCGTCGGCTTCTGCGGCATTCTGGTCGTCGTCCGCCCCGGCTATGCCACCTTCGAAACGGGCATGATCTTCGCCGCGCTCGGTACGCTCTGCTACGCGGTGTTCATGCTTCTCACGCGCTATCTCACGCGCTTCGATCCGCCAGAAGTAACGATCTTCTATTCGATGCTGGCCGGCGTCTTCGTCATGGCGCCATTTGCGATTGCCGAGTGGGTCTGGCCACGCGACGCATTCACGTGGGCCCTGCTTCTTTCGACGGGCCTATGGGGCGGGCTCGGCCACTACATTTTCATTCTCGCGTACCGCCACGCACCCGCAACGACTCTGGCGCCGTTCATCTACTTCGGCCTCATCACGCACACCGGCCTCGGCTATCTCATCTTCGGTCAGCTTCCGGATGGCTGGACGATCGCCGGCGCGGCGATCGTCATCGCGTCCGGCATTTATCTCGTGCACCGCGAGCACGTGACCGCCATGGAGCGGCGAAAGGCGGAAGAGGCGGCGAAGAGCACTAGCTCTTAGCGATCCGCGCCTTGGTCTCGGCAGCCCAGGCGGCAAAGCGGCGCTCGCGGATGGCGGTACGCATCGCCGCCATCAGCTCCTGATAGAAGACCGTATTGACCCACGACAGCAGCATCGCGCCAAGCAGCTCGCCCGACTTCACGAGATGATGCAGATAGGCGCGCGAGTAGTCCCGTGCTGCCGGGCACGTACTCTCGGGATCGAGCGGCGCGTTGTCCTCGGCGTGCTTCGCGTTGCGCAGGTTCACGCGCCCGTTCCACGTGAAGGCGAGACCGTGGCGCCCGTTGCGCGTCGGCAGTACGCAGTCGAACATGTCGACGCCGCGCGCCACTGCCTCGATGAGATCTTCAGGCGTACCAACACCCATCAGGTAGCGCGGCTTCGACGTCGGCAGGAAAGGCAGCGTTGCCTCCAGCGTGCTCAGCATGACGTCGTGCCCCTCGCCAACCGCGAGTCCACCGACCGCATATCCCGGAAAGTCCATACCGACGAGCGCCTCCGCCGAGCGCCGCCGCAGATCGTGCTCGATACCGCCCTGCACGATGCCGAACAGCGCCTGTCCCGGCTGCGCGAGACCGCTCTCCAGGTTGCTCGCGAAGGCGCGTTTGCACCGCTCCGCCCAACGCAGCGACAGCTCCATGGCACGCGCGGTCTCGGCATGCGTTGCCGGCAGCTCGATGCACTGGTCGAGCTGCATCTGGATGTCCGATCCGAGCAGACACTGGATCTCGATTGCGCGCTCCGGGCTCAGCACGTGCCGCGAGCCATCGAGATGCGATTGAAAGAGCGCGGCCTCCTCGGTCACCTTGCGGATCTTCGAAAGGCTCATCACCTGGAAGCCGCCGGAGTCAGTCAGGATCGGCCCATCCCAGCGCATGAACTTGTGCAGCCCGCCGAGACGGTGAACGCGCTCCGCCGTTGGCCGCAGCATGAGGTGATAGGTGTTGGCGAGCAGGATATCCGCACCCGCCGCCTTGACCTGCTCGGTATAGAGCGCCTTCACCGTCGCCACCGTCCCGACCGGCATGAAAGCCGGCGTGCGAATGACGCCGCGCGGCGTCGAGATCTCGCCGACGCGCGCGAGCCCGTCCTCGCCGAGGAGGCTGTAGCGGAATTCCGGAGCCGGTGCGGGTGTATTGAGCATGCGAGCCCTATAGCGCGGCGCGCGCGCTTTCGCACGCCCACTTTGTCTTATGCTGAACGATCATGCCGGCGCGGAGTGCAGCAGGCAGGCATCGCCATAGGAGTAAAAACGGTACTCATGCGCGATCGCGTGCGCATAGGCTGCCCTCATGGTATCCAGTCCGGAAAAAGCTGAGACGAGCATGAAGAGCGTAGAGCGTGGAAGATGGAAATTGGTTATCAGCACATCGACAGCGCGGAAACGATAGCCCGGCGTGATGAAGATGCCGGTGTCGCCGCGGAAGGGGCGAATGGTGCCATCCGCATCGGCCGCCGACTCGAGAAGCCTTAGCGCCGTCGTCCCGACCGCGACAATGCGCCGACCCGCACGGCGCGCAGCCATCAGCCGCTCTGCCGTCTCGGGCGTGACTTCGCCCCACTCGACATGCATGTGATGGTCGTTCGTATCCTCGACCTTCACCGGCAGAAAAGTGCCGGCGCCCACATGCAGAGTGACGAGCTCGGTCGTGATCCCTTTGGCTTTCAGCCGCTCGACCAGCGCCGGCGTGAAATGGAGCGCTGCCGTCGGCGCCGCCACGGCACCTTCGTGCTTCGCGAACATGGTCTGATAGCTATCTCGATCCTCGGGACCGGCAGGCCTCCGCGAGGCGATATAAGGCGGCAGCGGCATGCGGCCGAGCGCCTCGATCGCCTCGTCGAGAAAGGCACTGTGGAAGGAGAAGGCGAGCTCGACCTCGCCGTTCTCGTGCTTCGCGGCAACCCTCGCATCGAGCGTGCCGAGCAGGCACACGCGGCCGTCCGTTTCGGCACCGAAGCGGATCAGGTCGCCCACCTTGAGCCGCTTCGCCGGCTGCGCGAAGGCACGCCAGCGGCTCTCGTCAACACGCTTCGTCAGGTTGAACGAAACCGGCGTCTCGTGCGGCCCACGCACGCGCACGCCTTCGAGCGCCGCCGGGATCACGCGCGTATCATTGAAGACGAGGACATCGTCATGCCGCAGGAGGCCCGGAAGATCGCCGACCACATGGTCCGCGAGCGGTGCATCGCTGCCGGGCCGCACAACGAGAAGGCGCGCGGCATCGCGCGGCACAGCCGGATGAAGGGCAATGCGGTCCTCGGGCAAGTCGAAATCGAAGTCGGCCGTACGCATGGGTTTCCGTTCAGGTCGGATCGGACACGCCAAGCGTGCCTACCGCTCCGGTCTGTACATCGTTCTGCCCCATAGGTACTAGACGTTCAGGGCAAACAAGAGCTGCGCCACCGGCCCAGCCGCCTTTGAAGGAGGACCGCTCATGAAGTCGACCGTCAATGGCATCGCCATGAACTACGAGCTTTCCGGCGCCGCCGACGGGCCGGCCGTGGTCCTTCACCATCCGCTCGCAACCAATCTCACCTGCTGGGACGAGCTGACGGCCGCGCTGGAGCCCAAGTACCGCGTGCTGCGCCTCGATGCGCGCGGTCACGGCAAGAGCGACGCCCCCGCGGGTATCTATCCCTTCGAGACGCTCGCTAGGGACGTCGTCGATCTGATGACGGCCTGCGGCATCGATAAGGCGAGCTTCCTCGGTCTCTCCATGGGTGGGATGGTCGGCCAGTATCTCGGCCTGCTCCATCCCGAGCGCTTCAACTGCCTGCTACTGGTCTCGACGTCGAGCCGCATTCCCGATGAGGCAAAGGCGATCTGGGACCAACGCGTCGTCGCCACGAAGAAGGACGGCATGGCCTCGCAGGTCGATGCAGCGATGCAGCGGTGGGTCTCGCCGCGCGCGCTCAAGGAAGATGCCGCACTCGTCGAGCGGCTGCGCAAGATGATCCTGGCGACGCCGGTCGACGGCTATCTCGGATGGGCCCAGGCCATCCGCAATCTCAATGTTACAAGCCGCCTCGGCGCCATCAAGCTGCCGACGCGCGTCATCGTCGGCGAGCTCGATCCGGCGACGCCCGTTGCGGCTTCGCAAGCTATTCACGACGCCATCCCGGGCTCCGATCTCGTGATCGTACCGGGCGTGTCGCACATGTTGCACAATGAGGAGCCGGAGCTGTTCCACTCCCATGTATTGCCCTTCCTCGATATTCACGCGGGAAAATAGCCGCGCGAAATACCTCAGTGTCGGATGGCTGGTGCTGGCGCTTCTCATCGGTGCGTCGGCCTTGCCCGCGCGCGCAAACGATGCATTGACGGCGCGTGCGCGGGACGTGCTCGCCGCGCATTGCGTGTCGTGCCGCGAGGTCGGAGACACCAGTGCAGCGCCCGACCTTGCCGCGATCGCGCGCGATCCCATGCTCATCCGCCCCGGCAACCCGGACGGCTCGCCTATCTATACGGCGCTCCTGCGCCGGTTCGGCGGTAGCGGCCCCAGTGCAAGCGCAGATGATCTCGGCGCGCTGCGTGGTTGGATCGAAAGCCTGCCTGCCGAAGCCGCGACTTGCCCCGACGCGACCTTTGTTCCCCGCGAACGCATCGAGGCCGAGCTTGCGCGTGTCGCCGCGACCGTAAGGAAGCCTGTCGCGGCTTTCCGCATCTTGAGCCTCGCGCACCTAGATCTCGGCTGCGCGACGCCTGCCCTACTTGCCGAATGGCGCCAGATGCTCGAGCTCGTCCTTGCCGCCGTCGCGGGCATCACTCATCCAGTGCCGACCCACGCGCTTGATCCCCAGGGCCACAACCTCGCCTTCGACATCCAGGATCTCGGCTGGGACGCCGCCCGCTGGCGCGCCATCATCGGCATAAAAACGCAGATCCGGCGCATTCCGGGACCGCTCATCGTCCGTGCCGATCAGCTCGTCGCGCAGATCCTGCGCGGCGAGTTCGGCACGGCCTTGGCCGGCCCCAGCGGTCCGGTGCCGACGCATCTGGCTGACAGCCACATCATGCAGGAGAACGATCGCGAGATTGCACGCGCCATACTTGCGCCGGTCACACCGCGGGACAAAGTCGAGCGCAATGCCGAGCTGATGCTGCAGTTAACGCGCCTGCATCTCGCGCCGGTCAATCTGCCGCGCGTCGCGGCCGAACTCGGCATGAACCCAGCCGTGCTCACGGCCGCTCTCGAACCCAGCGCAAGCGGCGAGCGCCATCTGCTGCGACGGTTGATCTACGGCACGGTTCTGCGCAATGACCTGGAGGACGCATGGCCTCTTCTGGCGCGCCTTCTCAAGGTTACGCCTCCCGAGCGGGCCATACCACTGGTGCCCTTGGATGCGGCCCGTCCACCCGTCACCGCGGCAACGCCGATCGATCTTACCCTCTATCCGGACCTTCCGCGCTACACGAGCGGCGACGCGATCGAGATCACCGTCCGCTCGAATGTCGACTGCAATCTGACGATCATCAGCATCGATGCGGGCGGATACGGCACGGTCATCTTTCCCAATGACTTCGCGAGCAACAACCGCATCGGCGCACACCTCAGCGTCGCACTACCGGGACCGCGCGCGCGCTATCGCTTCCGCGTGAAGGACAAGGGTCGCGAGCGGATCGTCACGCTGTGCACGCGCGTAGACGGCCTCGTCGATGGCATCCGCCATGACTTCGAGCGCCAGCGCTTCCAGGAACTCGGCCCTTACGCAGCGTTCCTCGACGCGAACCTGCGCCGCCCGCCACCCGTACCCGAAGCCGAGCGCAAAGACGACACGCCGCCGGCTCCGACACACGTGCCGCAGAGCCAGATCTGGCGAACGGGCATCGTCATCGAGGTGAGGTAGTCAGGCTCTCGCGAGAAAGCTCTCGATCACGCGCTTCCTGTCACCGTTGTCGAAGTCGATGGTGAGCTTGTTGCCGTCGACCATGGACACGGTGCCGAGCCCGAACTTCTGGTGGCGCACGCGATCCCCTTCGACGAACTCCGAAACATGATCCGATGAGGCAACGAGCGTCCCCTCGATCGTCTGTGGCGGCGGTCGCGCGGGGCGTGCGGCCTTCCACTGCTCCTGCGCGCGCTGCCAACCCGGCGTCGTGTAGCTCGTTGCGAACGGCGAAGGCGCGTCGTCGAAGCGGCTCTTGCCATACGGATTGGCGCGCCCATACCGAGGATCGCTGCCCATGGTCGCGTAGACGCCGCCGAAGGGGCTGCGCGATTCGAGCACTTCTAGATGCGCCTCGGGTAGTTCGTCGACGAAGCGCGAGGGGCTCGCCGACTGATAGAGGCCGCGATTGCGCCGGTTCTGTGCGAAACTCACCTGCACGCGCCGCTTGCCGCGTGTCAGTCCGACATAGGCAAGGCGGCGCTCCTCTTCGAGACCGGCAAGCCCGCTCTCGTCGAGCGAACGCTGATGCGGAAAAAGCCCCTCTTCCCAGCCAGGCAGGAACACCGTCTCGAACTCTAGCCCCTTGGCGGCATGTAGCGTCATGAGCGACACGCGATCGCCGTCATCGCCCTGCTCGACATCCATGACCAGCGCCACGTGCTCAAGAAACCCGCCGAGGGTCTCGAACTGGTCCATGAAGCGGATCAACTCTTTCAGGTTCTCGAGCCGCGACTGCGCCTGCGGGCTCTTGTCCGCCTGCCACATGGCCGTGTAGCCGCTCTCGTCGAGGATCAGCTCGGCAAGCTCGGTGTGCTTCACGCCTTCGGCCTGTCCGCGCCAGCGCAGGAAGGCAGCGACGAGATCGCCGAGCGCGCGCCGCGCCTTGGGCTTCAGCTCGTCGCTCTCGGCAAGCTGGCGCGCAGCTTCGAACATCGGGATGCCGCCCGCCCGCGCGAGATCGTGGATCTGCTTGATCGTCGCATCGCCGAGACCCCGCTTCGGCACATTGACGATGCGCTCGAACTTGAGATCGTTCGACGGATTGTGCGTGATTTCTAAGTACGCAATGGCGTCCTTGATTTCCTGACGCTCGTAGAAGCGCGGACCGCCGATCACGCGATAGGGCAGACCGAGCGTGATGAAGCGATCTTCGAAAACGCGCATCTGGAAGGAGGCACGCACCAAGATCGCAATCTCGTTGAGCCGGTGTCCATTCTTAGCGAGACGCTCGATCTCCTCGCCGATGGATCGCGCTTCCTCCTCGTCGTCCCACACGCCGAGAACTGAAACCTTCTTGCCGAGCTCGTCGTCCGTGAAGAGCGTCTTGCCGAGACGGCCGGTATTGTTGGCGATGAGGCCAGCGGCGGCGCCGAGAATGTGCCCGGTCGAGCGGTAATTGCGCTCGAGCCGGATCACGATGGCGCCGGGAAAGTCTTTCTCGAAGCGCAGGATGTTGTCGACCTCGGCGCCGCGCCAACCATAGATCGACTGATCGTCGTCGCCGACGCAGCAGAGGTTCGGCTGCCCGCCCGGCGCCTGCGCGATGAGCCGCAGCCACTGGTACTGAACGACGTTGGTGTCCTGATACTCGTCGACGAGGATGTAGCGGAAACGGCGCTGATAGTCGGCGAGCACGTCCGGATGCTCGCGAAAGAGCCGGAGCGTTTCGAGCAGCAGATCGCCGAAGTCGACAGCGTTGAGCTCCTTCAGCCGCTGCTGATAGGCCGCATAGAGCCGCGCCCCGATGCCTGCGAACACCTGCGAGTCGCCGGTGCTCACCTTGTCCGGCGTCAGCCCCTTGTTCTTCCAGTTGTCGATCATCGCGGCCAGCTGGCGCGCCGGCCAGCGGTCCTTGTCGAGCCCCTCGGCCTCGATGACCTGCTTGATGAGCCGGAGCTGGTCGTCCACGTCGAGGATCGTGAAACCAGCCTTGAGACCGACTAGCTCGGCATGGCGGCGCAGGATCTTCACGCCGATCGCGTGGAACGTGCCGAGCCACGGCATGCCCTCCACCGCACCGCCAATGAGAGCGCCGATGCGCTCCTTCATCTCGCGCGCGGCCTTGTTCGTGAAGGTGACGGCGAGCACCTGCGAAGGGAATGCTTTCCGGCTCGCGAGGATGTGGGCAATACGGGTTGTAAGAACACGCGTCTTGCCGACGCCTGCGCCTGCAAGCACGAGGACCGGCCCCTCCGTCGTCTCGACGGCGCGGCGCTGCTCGGGATTGAGGCCTTGGAGATAGGGAGCGGGCGCCTGGGCGATTGCACGCTCTGATATCGAGGGCCGCGACGCCGGCTGCCCCATCGCCGACGCCCCCCCGGGAGCCTCCGGAAGGTCGAACGGAGGATCGTCGTCCTCTTCGGTGGGCGACTGGCCCATTTTCACCTGATTCGCTGACATGACAGGGCCTTATAGCACGCCCCGGACGGCAGCAATTCGGCGTCCACACCTCCTATTTGGTCCCCCATTCGGGGGTGACAAGGCGGCTTCCTTTGCTCGGCGGCCCGGCGTAGTGTTCCGGCCCAGCGATTGGGCGCTTCTGGGGAGGAAATGCCGTGCAGCTTCAAATGAGTGGGCGCAATGCCCTCGTTACCGGCGCGAGCAAGGGGATCGGGTTCGCCATTTCCAAAGCGTTCCTCGGGGCGGGCGCCAACGTCGCCATCGTTGCGCGGAACCAGGAGGGCCTCGACGACGCCAAGATGGAGCTGGCCAAGGCCGGCAGCGGCAAGATCGTTACGATCGCCGCGGACGTCGGCAAAGCCGACGATTGCGCCCGGGTCTTCGCGGCCGCTGAGAAGGCGCTCGGTCACCTCGATGTCCTCGTGAACAATGCCGGCACCTCGAAGACCGGCCAATTCGAGACCATCACCGACGAGGTCTGGCAAGCTGATCTCGACCTCAAGCTCTTCGCGGCCATCCGCCTCTGCCGCCTCGCATTTCCTGGCATGAAGGACCGCGGCTATGGCCGCGTGATCAACGTGCTCAACACGAGCGCCAAGGCACCCGCCGCTGGCCGCGCACCGACGGCGGTCTCCCGTGCGGCCGGCATGGCCTTGACCAAGGTGCTCGCCGGCGAGGGCGCGCCTCACAACGTGCTCGTCAACGCCGTCCTCGTCGGGCGGATCGAGAGCGATCAGTGGGTGCAGCGCCATGCGCAAGAGAACAAGGGCCGCAGCCTCGCCGCGTATTACGAGGACATGGGCAAGGACATTCCGATGAAGCGCGTCGGCACCGCGGAAGAGTTCGCCAACATGGTGCTGTTCCTTGCGTCGGACGCGGGCTCCTACATCACCGGCACGGCCATCAACATCGACGGCGGCGCCTGTCCCGTCGTCTGAGCCTTCCCGCAGCCGGACACCTGCATATCGGAGCACCTGTAATGCGTATCGACGTTCGGTGGATGGCGTGGATGGCGGCCGTCTCCGCCATGACGACGACGCCGCTGGCTGCAGCCGAAGTCGCGGGGACTTCCACGATCTCGGCCGTCACCATCTTTTCCCGCGGCGCCGAGGTCACGCGCAACGCTCAGCTCAAAATCGCGCCGGGTGAGCACGTCATCGTGTTCAAAGACCTGCCGGCGCAGGCCATCGATAGCTCCATCCGGATCGAAGGGCGCAGCACCGGCCGGCTCGACATTGGTTCCGTCGATACGCGCCGTGTCGAAATCCCGCGCCTCGATCCAGCCGTCAGCCAGAGCGAGCGGCGCAAGCTCGAGGAAGCCATCGAGAAGCTGCAGGACGAGCGTGCCATCGTTGCTGCGGAAGTCGAAGCCGCCGGCGCGCAGAAGCGGTTCATCGAAGGCTTGGTCACGCTCCCAACACGACCGACTGCCAAAGCCGGTGAAACTGCAGAAAAGATCGAACCGTGGAGCGATATCTTCGCTCTGATCGGCAGCCGGCTCGCCGAGGCGGAGAAGACGCGGCTCGCCGCCAGCCTCAAGGTGCGCGAGCTTGACCGCCGCATCACCGATCTCGAGCGGGCGCTCTCCGATCTGGCCCCGGTGGAGGATGCGCGCACCGAGGTCCGCGTCAACATCACGGCCGCCGCGGCGCTCGAGGCGAACCTGCTGCTGCGCTATCAGGTGCCCTCTGCCTCCTGGCAGTCCCTGTACGACGCGCGCCTGACGACCGGCGCACGCAACGTGGCACCGAGCCTCGTGCTCGTGCGGCGCGCAGCCGTGCAGCAACGCACCGGCGAGGACTGGCGCGACGTCGCCCTCACGCTCTCGACGGCGCGGCCGGCGAACGGCGCGTCGGCACCTACGCTCGATTCGAGCATCGTCGATTTCATGCCCGAAGCCCCGCCCCCGCGTCCAGTAGCGAGCGCACCGCCGGCACAGGTGGACAGGGCCCGCCGCGCCGCCGAGGAGCGTGCCGGCGAGGCCGCCGCTGCCGCGGATAAACGGCAGGATGAGGAATTCGCGGTCGGCGAGCAGCAGGCCAGTGCCGAGATCTCCGCCTTCCAGGCGCGCTTCGATATTCCGGGCAAGACGACGGTCCTCGCGACGGGCGAGGTCAAGCGCGTGCTGATCGACCAGGCCACTGTCGAGCCGAGCCTCGTCGTGCGCGCGGTGCCGCGTCTGCGGACGCAGGCCTATCTCTACGCCAAGCTCGCAGCCCCGAAGACGACTGCCTATCTTCCCGGCGCGATCTCCCTCTTCCGCGATGGCACGTACGTTGGGAGCGGCAAGTTGCCGTTGCTGTCACCCGGTCAGGAGCACGAGATCGGATTCGGCGCCGACGACTCGGTCCGCGTCCGCTATGCGACCGTCGAGGACAAGCGCGGCGAGAGCGGCCTCATCTCCTCGCAGCAGACGGACACGCGCGCCTTTCGCATGTCTTTGAAGAACATGCACGAGCGCGCGATCAATGTCTCGGTGCAGGACAACATCCCGACCTCGCGCCAGCAGGACATCAAGGTCGAATTGACCGGCAAGACGCCGCCCACCCGACGCGATGTCGACGAGAAGCGCGGCGTGCTGGCCTGGGACGCACTGCTCCAGCCCGACGAGGAGCGGCAGATCGACTTCGGCTATCGGGTGTCGTGGCCGACGGGGAAGCGCGTCATGTATGGGCGCTGAGCCGGGCTGCTGTCGATTTGGCAGAACAAAGGGGCCGCTCATCCGATGAACGGCCCAAGTCTAGGGAGGAAACGCCCGAAGTGGGCAATAGCGACGATAGATCGTCATCGCAGCTACAATTTCAAGCATGCCTACGCGCTGCCGATTCGGCAATCGTCAAGGGCGCGACGGCTGAGGATAGAAGAATGTTGGCGATCTCCGTGCGTCAAAAACGTCACATATCTTCAGACTGAGCATTGATCAAAAAACCACAACGCTCCCGATACGCCCCAGCATCCTCACCGCGAGACCATCAGTGACGCCGTCAAGCAAGTCGACAGCCGCATCGTTCGCCTCCCTCCTCGAGACCGCGCATACGCTCGCCGACCTCTCCGCCGAAGTCATCATGCGTCGCTTCCGCCGCCCGATCCCTGTCGACGACAAGGGCGGTCCGCTCGGCTTCGACCCCGTCACGGCCGCAGATCGCGATGCGGAGCGCGTGATCAGCCGCCACCTGGCGCGCCATCACCCCTCGCACTCGATCATCGGCGAGGAGCACGGCAGCCGCGTCGGTGATGGCACGAGCGCACTGCGCTGGTTCGTCGATCCGATCGACGGCACGAAGGCCTTCATCATGGGGAGCCCGCTCTGGGGCACGCTCATCGGCCTCCTCGACGGCGAGACACCAGTGCTCGGCATGATGAACCAGCCCTTCACCGGCGAGCGCGTGTGGACGACCCGCACCGCCACCCAATGGCGCACGGCCGACGGCAAAACCCGACGCGTGCGTACACGCGCATGCCCCAAGCTGGAGCACGCTATCCTTACGACCACAGGTCCCAATCTCTTCGGCGATCGCGACCGCAAGAAATTCTTCGAGGTCTCCGCGCGTGCGCGCCTCACGCGCTACGGCGGCGATTGCTACGGCTATTGCCTGCTTGCCGGTGGCTACACCGATCTCGTCATCGAGGTCGGGCTCAAGCCACATGACGTCGCCGCGCTCATTCCGATCATCGAGAAGGCAGGTGGACGCATCACGACGTGGGAGGGTGGCATCGCCACGAACGGCGGCCGGATCGTCGCTGCCGGTGATCCGGCGCTCCATGCGCAGGCAGTCAAAATCCTGAGCGCATGAGCGCGCGACGCGATCCGCCTGCCGCAAAAGCAACGGGGCGCCTCAATTGGGCGCCCCGAATTCGTTCCAAAGCCCGTGCGCGTTGGCTGAAGCTCAGTTGAGCTTGCCCTTCAGATCGCGGATCGAACGATTGACGAGATCGGCGCCGCCGGCACCCTGGAGCTTGTCGCCAATGATCCGCTCTGCCGCCGACATTGCGACGTCGACAGCGGCCGCCCGCACTTCGCTGACAGCCTGAGCCTCGGCCCGGGCGATCTTGTCCTCGGCAAGGCGCGTGCGCCGCTCGAGCTGTTCCTTGAGGTTCTTTGCGCTCTCGGCCTTCATGGTCTCGGCCTCGCGGCGCGCCTGATCGATGATGGCCTTCGCCTCGTCCTCGGCGGCGCGCTGCTTGCGCTGGTAGTCCGCGAGCAAATCCTGCGCTTCCTCGCGGAGTCGCCGCGCCAGATCGAGCTCCTTGCGCACGGCATCGGCACGATCGTCCAGCGCCTTCGTGATCAAGGTCGGCACACCCATCTTAACGAGCACGCCGACGAAGGCCAGGAAAGCGATCGCGACCCAGAACTCAGGCGAATTGATTTCGAACATGGCTCGCATTCCTCTCGCGCTCTCGGCGTCAGCTCGCCTTGGCCTTGGCGAGCGCCTGGCGCACTTCATCGGCCGAGACGCCCTTGCCCGTCAGCATCGACACGATGTCCGACGCCGTGCTCGCGGCGATCTCGTCGACGCTCGCAAGCGCCCGCGACTTCGTCTCGGCGATCCGCTTCTCGGTCTCGGCGAGCTTCGCGTTGAGCTCGGCCTCGACGCGGTGGCGCTCGGTCTCGGTCTCGGCCGTGAGCTTGTCGCGGGTATCCTTGGCAAGCCCCTGCGCCTTGCCGCGGGCATCCGCCAGCGACTGCTCGTAGGCTTTCAGCGCCGCGTCCGTCTCCGACTTCAGCCGCGCCGCCTCGTCGAGATCGCGCTGGATGCGATCGCGGCGCTCCTCGATGACCTCGCCGATGCGCGGAAGTGCGATCCGCGCCATCAGGAAGTAGAGCGCGCCGAAGCTCAGCGCGAGCCAGAAGAGCTGTTTTGGAAACGTCGCCGGATCGAACGGCGGGAACGTAGCCGGCGCAGCCGCGCTCGGTATGAACTCGCCGGTCGTCACCGCGACCGCCCCAAGTAGCAACATGGACATTGCGCCCTGCCGTCAGTTTCGCATCGACCTGCGCCGATGCCGGACTACGCGGTGCGGCGGCCCGTTACAGGACCGGCCGCCGCGTCTCAACCCGTGGGCCTTGGCCGCCGGATCAGACCACGAAGAGGAGCAGCAGCGCGATGAGCAGCGAG
This sequence comes from Pseudomonadota bacterium, assembly GCA_023430315.1. Lineage (GTDB taxonomy): Bacteria > Pseudomonadota > Alphaproteobacteria > Rhizobiales > Hyphomicrobiaceae. Next base: position 34,301 of record JAEZAW010000285.1, read on the forward strand.
AAGATGCCGAGTGCTTCCGTCAGCGCGAAGCCGAGGAGCAGCGTGCCGCGCTGACCGTCAGCCGCCGACGGGTTGCGGAGCGCACCCGACAGGAACTGGCCGAACAGGTTACCGAGACCGATGCCGGCGCCCGCCATGCCGAGGCACGCGATACCTGCGCCGATGAACTTTGCTGCCACTGGATCCATGATGATCTCCCTGGGTTGATCGTGTGTGTGAGTGGATGAGGTTGATGCGACGAGCCGCTAGTTGATACGACGAGCCGCTTAGTGATGGGCTCCGTGCACCGCATCATTGAGATAGACGCAGGTCAGGACCGCGAAGACATAGGCCTGCAGCACCGCGACCAGCACCTCGAGCGCGGTCAGCGCGATGGTGAGGAAAAGCGGCAGCGGCGAGAGAATACCCCAGACGCCCGCAGCGAGCAGCGACCCGACGAAGCCCGCGAAGATCTTGAGCGCGATGTGCCCCGCCAGCATGTTGGCGAAGAGACGCACGGACAGGCTCAGCGGCCGCGAAAGGAACGAGATGACCTCGATCGGTACCATCAGCGGCAGGAGGGCCGGCGGAACGTCCGGCACGAACAGCTTGAGGAAGTGCGTGCCCTGCGTCGCGACGCCGTAGACGATCACGATGCCGATCACGAGCAGTGCGAGCGCCGCCGTCACGATGATATGGCTCGTCACCGTGAAGGTGCCCGGCACCATGCCGATCAGGTTGACGACCAGGACGAAGATGAAAAGCGAGAAGACCAGCGGGAAGAACTTCATCCCTTCGTGGCCGACGTTCTCGCGCACCGTATTGGCGACGAACTCGTAGAGCACTTCCGCGATCGACTGCAGTCGCGTCGGGACCAGCGAGCGACCGCGCATGGACATGATCAGGAAGGCCGAGATCAGGCCCACCGCGATGACCATGAACAGAGCGGAGTTCGTGAAAGAGGTATCGAAACCGAAAAGCCGCAACGGAACGAGATTCTTGATCTCGAACTGAGCGATTGGACTATGTCCCCCGTGAGCGTCAGCAGCCACGTGCCCGTGCCCCTTACCTGTTTTCGTCCTCGTCGTCGTCCGGAACGGACGGCGCCGGCGGCGTCTTCTCGCGCATAGCGGCCCGGATGACGTTCAGGATGCCCGCGGCAGCGCCCAGCAAAAAGAACAGGACAAACATGACCGGCTTTTCAGTGCCGAGCCACTTGTCCAGATACCAACCGATCAGACCACCGGCGACGATGCCGCCGATCAGCTCAGCGGAAGCCCGCATCGCGCGCCCTGCGGTCGATGGCCTTTGTGGCCGACGTGCCGCGTCACGCGTCTGCTTGACCTTGTCGAGCTCCTGGCCGATCGCCTCCGATCGCCGCCTCAGAGCCTCGCGTTCCTCCGGCGAAATCTCGCCTCTCGGATCGGGTTGCTTGCTGCCGTCGACCGACATGATGGCTGCCTCGACACGCCCCGAGGACCGGGGCGCGGCCGCTTCCAACTGCGCGGGGGGACCATAGTTAGGCCCCCTGGGGGTGTCAAGAAAGCGTGATGGCCCCCTGAACAGCGCAAAGGCGGCGAAAGCGCGCAGGGCTGCGGCCCGATCGCGGACGGTGAGCGGGACCCCCAAAAAATGTCCGACGGACCTGTCGGCGGCACGCCCTTCCGACCGTCCTTTGACCAGCGAGGTCATTGCCGACGACCGCCTTCAAGGGGCAATCGGCCTCCGACCGCCGAAGCAGGGGACTTGTCATGAAACGCCGAATTCTGAGCGCCTTGATCGCAGCCGCCGCAGCCTTCGCATTCACCGTATCCACCAGCGCACAGGAGAGCGCCATGAACAAAACCTCAGCGCCTGCCGTCGCCCGCAGCGAGGCCGGGCACATCGAGGCCGGCGGCATCCGGTACTATTACGAGATCCATGGCAAGGGAGAACCGCTGCTGCTCCTCCACGGCGGGCTCGGGTCAGCGGGTATGTTCGCGCCGATCCTGCCGATCCTCGCGGAGAAGCGGAAGGTGATCGGTGTCGATCTGCATGGTCATGGGCGCACGGAGCTCGGCAGCCGCCCCATCGAGCTCGACGCCATGGGCCGCGACATGGCGACGATCCTCGACGCGCTCGGCCTGAAGCAGGCCGATGTCATGGGCTATTCCATGGGCGGTGGCGTCGGCTTCCAGCTTGCGCTTCAGCACCCCGAGAAGGTCCGCCGCCTCGTCCTCGCATCAGGGCTCATGGCGCGCGACGGCTTCTATCCGGAGATCCTCGCCCAGCAGGCGCACGTCAACGCCGGCATGGCCGAGATGATGAAAGAGACGCCGATGTACCAGTCCTATGCGGCAATCGCGCCGAAGCCCGAGGACTTTCCGAAGCTGCTTGATGCCATGGGCGCCTTGATAGCCAAGCCCTTCGACTGGTCGGCCGATGTGCCCAAGCTGAAGATGCCGGTCATGCTCGTCTACGGCGATGGCGACATGTTCCGCCTCGAGCACATCGTGAAGTTCTACCAGCTTCTCGGCGGCGGTCTGCGCGACGCCGGCTGGAAGCGCGAGACCATGCCGCAGAACCGTCTCGCGATCCTGCCGAACCTCACGCACTACGACCTCTTCCTGAGCCCGGAGCTGGCACGCACGAGCCTCGCGTTCCTCGACGGCTACGGCAAGGCACAGAGCTGGGCGGAGGAAGTAAAGAGCAAGAAATAGGCTGCACGCGCCCGATGCAGACGAGCGTCGGGCGCGACACCTACTTCGTCGCCGCCTCGTAATCACCCGAGAGGAACAACCGGTAAGCCGGGTTGTCCGTCTCGTCCCAGTAGGGATAGCCGAGCGCGTCGAGCCGCTCCTTGAGCTGGTCGCGCGCGCCGGGCGCCACCTGGATACCTGCGAGAATGCGCCCGTAGTCGGCGCCATGATTGCGGTAGTGAAAGAGCGAGATGTTCCACTCCGGCGCCAGGCTTTCGAGGAACCTCAACAGCGCGCCCGGCCGCTCAGGGAATTCGAAGCGGTAGATCAGCTCGTCCGTCAGGCCCGGCGCGCGCCCGCCCACCATGTAGCGCACGTGCTCCTTGGCCATTTCGTTCTCGCTCATGTCGAGAACGGGAAAACCCTCCGCCCGCAAGTGCGCAATGACCTCGTTCTTCTCTTCCTCGCCACGACGGAGCGCGATGCCGGCAAAGATCTGCGCGGGTGCCGAGGCGTCCGCATAGCGATAGTTGAATTCGGTGATGGCGCGTCCCTGAAGCGTGCGGATGAAGCCGCGATAGGCGCCAGGGCGCTCGGGGAGCGTCACGGCCAGCAGCGCCTCGCGATGCTCGCCCACTTCGGCGCGATCGGCAATCGTGCGCAGGCGATCGAAATTCAGGTTCGCGCCGCTGTTCACTGCAATGAGGCTGCCGCGATCCGCGCCCCCGCGCTCGGCGTAGATCTTGAGGCCCGCGAGGCTCAGCGCGCCGGATGGCTCGGCAACCGCGCGTGTATCATCGAAGATGTCCTTGATGGCCGCGCACATGCCATCGATGTCGACGGTGATGATCTCGTCGAGCAAGGTGCTGCACAGGCGATAGGTCTCCTCGCCCGCGCGGCGCACGGCGACGCCGTCCGCGAACAGGTCGACCTGATTGAGGGTCACGATCTCCCCCGCCGCCACTGCGGCCGCCATGCACGCCGCATCCACGGGCTCGACGCCGATAACCTTCGTCGAAGGGCTCAGGAACTTCACGAACGCCGCGACGCCCGACGCGAGCCCGCCGCCGCCGATCGGCACGAAGATCGCCTCGATGGAGTCCGGGTGCTGGCGCAGGATTTCGAGACCGATCGTGCCCTGACCCGCGATTACATCGGGATCGTCGAAGGGATGCACGAACGTCAGGCCTTCTGCCTTTTCGAGCTCACGCGCGCGGGCATAGGCCTCGTCGAAGGCATCGCCGTGCAGGACCGCATTGCCGCCGAGCCGCCGCACGGCCTCGACCTTGATGCCTGGCGTCGTCATCGGCATGACGATGGTCGCCTTGATACCGAGCTTCTTCGCCGCCAGCGCCACGCCCTGCGCGTGATTGCCGGCCGAGGCGCAGATCACGCCGCGCCGGCGCGCGTCCTCGGGGAGCCGCACGATCTTGTTGTAGGCGCCGCGCAGCTTGAAGCTGAACACGGGCTGCAGGTCCTCGCGCTTGAGCAGGACGCTGCGGCCGAGCCGCTCGGAGAGGCGCGGCAGTGGATCGATCGGCGTTTCCTCGGCGACGTCATAGACGCGCGCGGTGAGGATGTGCTGGGCATAGTCGCTCAGCGATCGGGGTGCGGACATGGCAGTACGGCTCGGTTCGGTGGGCGAGTGCCCAGGACTGACGCGAGCTTATAGGGCGGATGAAGGCGGAGGGGTACCGGCTATTGAGCTGTGAGCTTCTTGCTCCACTGTGAGACAGACGCTCGTTCACTGCACCTACCTACGGAGATGCCTTCCTAGTCGATCTCCGGCGCCGATTTGGCCTCGATGCAAGCCCAGCTAGGAGGGATCTCGTGTGGAACATGGCATCTCTCGCCTCGTGCTCGGTAAAGCTACTCTTTGCGTGCATCACATTATTCCGATACTTGTCCCTAAGCGCCCGCAAATGGCCCTGAATGCCCGAGAAATAGGCTAATGCGGCGTCCCTCGCTGTATCAGCCTTGGTGTTTTCAACCTGCTTTATTCTCCGTTCGATCGCCCCCAGGATATCGCCCCATTGAGCATGAGTTAGCGGTTTCCCGTTGGCTATTTTAATTTTCGCTTCGGGAGCAATCTGACGCAACCCAACTTCTACCGCTCGCATCATATGGAAAACGCAAGCGGTATCTAGCCCGCAAGCGTAACAATCAACGCCTGCGACAATCTCCGGTTTAGCCTGAGGGAATGCTGCAAACACTGCTCCCCATTCCCTTTCGACATTGATTAGCAAGTCCGCCTTCTGCAGCGGGTAGTGATAAAAATGGTGATTCCCAATTTCGATCTCAATAATACCGCGGATCGCCTTAAGGCCATCTGCAATCTCGTCGCTATATAACTGGCTGCTATATTCCAGGTGCCGACGAATCGACCGTATGTGCTCCGCCAGCACGTGAGATTCTAGCCGCGAGAAAAGCATCTCAGTCAATCGAATCTGTTGCGTAACCTCTTGAGTGATCTTTTTCCAATTTTCCGATGGGGGCTCGCTGAAAATTGTGCCCCTTAGGGCATTTGCGCTTGAAGGCGCGGTGCGAACCCGATGCTCCATGAGTTCGAGCAATCGCAGCTGGACTGAGTAGCTTGAAAAGCTGCAGTTCATCATTGGTGCAAAATCCCAGCGACTGGCAAATCCGTCCGCAGGATAGCAAAAAGGGCGGCCGAAGCCGCCCCTTCTTCAATGTGCCTTGGCGCTACCTCAACTGCACCCGCTCGTGCTTCCGCACGTGTCGCACTTGAGGCAGGTGCCGTTGCGGACAAGCGTGAAGTTTCCGCACTCGCGGCAATCCTCGCCCTCGTATCCCTTCAACCGCGCTTCCGTGCGACGGTCCATCTCGCTCTCGACCTTGAGTGCGAGCGAGCCTTCCGTGACGTGCGTCATCGTCTCGACCGTGCGCTGCTGATAGAGCGCTGTTGCCGTGTTTCCAGCAAAGGCCGTCGCGACGTCCTTCTGCAGGGAGCCGACCGCCGTCGCCGGCGCGCTGCTGCGCACGATCGTCGTCACGTTCGGCACTGGCACGCCGCGCAGCAGACCCTTGCTGACGAACTGAGCAGGCGGCGGAGCTGCGGGCGCCGCGTCGTCCTCCAGTTCCTCGTCCGATGAGCCGAGGCCCGTCGCGCCGATAATCTGCGTCGGATCGACGTGCGCGAGGTCGTGCCGCTCGAGGTACGACACCGCCAGCTCGCGGAAGATGTAGTCGAGGATCGAGGTCGCGTTCTTGATGGCCTCGTTGCCCTGCACGAGACCTGCCGGTTCGAAGCGCGTGAACGTGAAGGCATCCACGTACTCGTCGAGCGGCACGCCGTACTGCAGGCCGAGCGAGATCGCGATGGCGAAGTTGTTCATCAAGCTGCGGAAAGCGGCGCCTTCCTTGTGCATGTCGATGAAGATCTCGCCGAGGCGGCCGTCGTTGTACTCGCCCGTGCGAAGATACACCTTGTGCCCGCCGACCGAGGCCTTCTGCGTGTAGCCCTTGCGGCGACCGGGAAGCTTCTCGCGATCGCGCGCCCGCTCTACGATCCGCTCGACAATACGCTCGGCCGCCACCGCTGCGCGCTGCTGCGCGGGCTTGTCCGAAGCCATCTCGGCTGCGATCTCCTCCGCCTCATCGGGATCATCGGCGAGGATTTGCGAGTTCAGCGGCTGCGAGAGCTTGGAGCCATCGCGATAGAGCGCGTTGGCCTTGAGCGCCAGCTTCCACGACAGCTTGTAGGACTCCTTGCAATCTTCGACCGTCGCATCGTTCGGCATGTTGATGGTCTTCGAGATCGCACCCGAGATGAAGGGCTGGCTCGCCGCCATCATGCGGATGTGGCTCTCGACCGAGAGGAAGCGCTTGCCGATGCGGCCGCACGGATTGGCGCAGTCGAACACCGCCAGATGCTTGTCCTTCAGGTACGGCGCGCCCTCGACCGTCATCGTGCCGCAGACGTGGTTGTTCGCGGCCTCGATGTCCTTCTTCGTGAAGCCGAGGAAGGCGAGCAGATCGAAGGTCGGGTCGAGCAGCTTCTCGGCCGGCACTTTCAGCGACGTCTTGAGGAAGTCCTCGCCGAGCGTGTAGCGGTTGAAGGCGAACTTGATGTCGAAGGCACTCTTGAGCGCGCCTTCGAGCGTCGCCAGCGCCTCGTCCGTAAAGCCCTTCGTACGCAGCGTCGTGTGGTTGATGCCCGGCGCCTGCTTCAGCGAGCCGTGACCGACAGCATAGGCCTCGATCTCGGCAATCTGCGACTCGGGATAGCCGAGCGTGCGGAGCGCCTCCGGCACCGACTGGTTGATGATCTTGAAGTAGCCGCCGCCGGCGAGCTTCTTGAACTTCACGAGCGCGAAGTCCGGCTCGATGCCCGTCGTATCGCAATCCATGACGAGGCCGATCGTGCCGGTCGGCGCGACCACCGTCGCCTGCGCATTGCGATAGCCGTGCTGCTCGCCAAGCTCGAGCGCGCGATCCCAGGCGCGACGCGCGGCCGCCGAGAGCGCCGGCTCCTTGAGCGCGGCATGATCGAGCGGCACCGGATCGGTGCTGAGCTGCTCATAGCCGCCCGCCGCACCATGTGCCGCACGACGATGATTGCGGATGACGCGCAGCATGTCGCCCGCGTTCGGTCCGAAACCTGGGAACGGCCCGAGTTCGGACGCCATCTCGGCGCTCGTCGCATAGGCGCCGCCGGTCATGATCGAAGAGATTGCACCGCAGATCGCGCGGCCCTCGGCGCTGTCATAGGGAATGCCCGAGGCCATGAGCAGACCGCCGATGTTGGCGAAGCCGAGGCCGAGCGTGCGGTAGCGGTACGAGAGCTCCGCGATCTGGCGCGAGGGAAACTGCGCCATCATGACGGAGATCTCGAGCACGACCGTCCAGAGGCGGCAGCAATGCTCATACGCCGCGACGTCGAACGTGCCGTCCGCCTTGCGGAAGCGCATGAGGTTCAGCGAGGCGAGATTGCACGCCGTGTCGTCGAGGAACATGTACTCGGAGCACGGGTTCGACGCGCGGATCGGGCCGGACTTCGGGCACGTGTGCCAGTCGTTGATGGTCGTGTGATACTGGATGCCGGGATCGGCGGAAGCCCACGCGGCATAGCCGATCTTGTCCCAGAGATCGCGGGCCTTGATCGTCTTCATGGTCTTCTTGGAGAGGCGCGCGGTGAGCGCCCAATCCTTGTCCTCGTCGACGGCCTTGAGGAAGTCGTCGCTCACGCGAACGGAATTGTTCGAGTTCTGGCCGGAGACGGTCAGATAGGCCTCGGAATCCCAATCGGTGTCGTAGGTCGCGAAGTCGAGGTCCTTGTAGCCCTGCCGCGCGAACTGGATGACGCGGAGGATGTAATTCTGCGGAACCTGATCGCGCTTCGCGTCGCGGATCGCGCGCTTCAGAGCGGGGTTCTTCAGCGGATCGAAGCAGGCATCGCCGTCGGCTTCGCAGTTCACGCAGGCGGCCATCACGGCCTTGAGGCGCTTCTGGCAGATCTTGGAGCCGGTCACGAGCGCCGCGACCTTCTGCTCTTCCTGCACCTTCCAGTCGATGTAGGCCTCGATGTCAGGATGATCGACGTCGACGACGACCATCTTCGCCGCGCGCCGCGTCGTGCCGCCCGACTTGATGGCGCCCGCCGCGCGGTCACCGATCTTGAGGAAGCTCATGAG
>JAEZAW010000317.1 GCA_023430315.1 Pseudomonadota bacterium
CTGCGTGCCGGCGGCGACGACTATCTCACGAAGCCCTTCGCGCTCGCCGAGCTGATTGCCCGCATCGAAGTGCTGGCCCGCCGACGCCAGCCCGAGGAGCAGGCCACCCGTTATACCGTCGGCGATCTCGTCCTCGACCGCCTGACACACAAGGTCACGCGCGGCAGCGAGGCCATCGTGCTTCAGCCGCGCGAGTTTCGCCTTCTCGAATATCTCATGCGCAATGCCGGTCAGGTCGTCACGCGCACGATGCTGCTCGAAAACGTGTGGGACTATCACTTCGATCCGCAAACCAACGTCATCGACGTCCACATCTCGCGTCTCAGAGGCAAGATCGACCGCAACTTCGACCGCCCTCTCCTGCACACCGTGCGTGGCGCCGGCTACATGATGCGTGACGGCGGCGAATAGGGTTATGCCTCCGTTCGCGCCACCGCAGCCCACGGCCACGCGCTCGTCGCGCTTCTGGCAGACGACCTCCTTCCGCGCGGCGGCCGTGGCAACGCTCGCCCTCGCCGCGACCGCCATTCTGGTCGTCGCCTTCGTCGCGCGCTCGACGAACGATGCCATGAGCCGCGCGACGATCGAAGCTCTCGACCGCGAAGGCGCAGCGCTCCATCGTATCTACGGGCGAGGCGGGCTCGATCAACTCACGCGGGCCATCCAGGGGCGCATCGCCGCCGGCGATATGCACCTCTACAGCCTCGTCGACGCAACGAAGCGTATGATCGCCGGCAACCTCGCCGAGCATCCGGCATTCCCCGTCGAGGCACGCGGCGGCGGCATTTTCCACTATCGCCAGACGGCAGAGGGCGCGGGTGAGGCGACGCGGCTCGCGGCGGGTCGTGTGTTTGCGTTTCAGAACGGCCTCTCGCTGGTCGTCGCGCGCGATATCGAGCCGCAGAGGACGTTCCTTACCGCCACCAATCGCACACTCGGGCTCGGCATTGCCTTGCTGGCGCTGGTCGGGCTCGCGGCTGGCGTAGCGTTGAGCCGTTACATCCTCAGACGCGTCGATGGCATGACGGCCGCAAGCCGTTCGATCATGGCGGGCAATCTCGCCGAGCGCCTGCCGCGCACAGGCACCGACGACGAGCTCGATCGTCTTGCCGTGAGCCTTAACACGATGCTCGATCGCATCGAGCTGCTCATGGCGGGCATGAAAGAAGTCTCAGACAACATCGCCCATGACCTCAAGACGCCGCTCAACCGCCTGCGCAATCGCGCCGAGGCGGCACTGGCGGATCAGCGCGGCAGCCCGGCGTGGCGCGCCGGCCTCGAACACACCATCGAGGATGCCGACGAGCTGATGAAGACTTTCAACGCGCTGCTGCTCATTGCGCGACTCGAAGCGGGCGCGGTGGACGACACCATGGCGCCGGTCGAGATCGGTGCCATGGTCGAGGATCTGGCTGAGCTTTATGCACCCGCTGCGGAGGAATCCGGCCTCGATCTCGAATGGCACAATGCAGCAGATGCACCGGTCCACGTCCGCGCCAATCGCCAACTGCTCGGACAGGCGATCGCCAACCTCATCGAGAACGCCATCAAGTATGCGGCACCAACCAACGGCTCGCCCGCCGCAGCCACGCCGTCGATCATCTCCGTGAAGCTCGCGCAGATGGGCGAGACTGTCGAAATCACTGTCGGCGACCACGGGCCGGGCATTGCCGAGGAGGATCGCGAGCGCGCCGTGCGCCGTTTCGTGCGCCTCGAGGCAAGCCGGACGAAGCCGGGCACCGGACTTGGCCTGAGCCTCGTCGCGGCGGTTGCGCGTCTCCACCATGGATCGCTAAGACTCGAGGACAACAGGCCGGGCCTGCGCGCCGTCCTGGTGCTGCCAACGGTGGCCGCGCCCGGAAGCGACGAAGCATCGGGCAACGAGCCGCAAAAAAACGGGGACGAGCGCGCATGGCACAGGGCGCAGGCCAAGTAGAACCGCCCGAATTGAAGCCACTCTGGCAGCGGATCGTCGAGACGCCGCTGGCCTTCGATGCGCGCCTCGCCGCCGACCGGCTGGCGGAACTCGATGCGGCCGCGCCCGACACCCTCGCGCCTCTGCTCTCCGAACCCGCCGTGCGCGATCTGCTTATTGGCACGCTTGGCAGCTCGCCCTATCTCGCGGCCCTCATTCTGCGCGATCCGAGCCGCCTCGCCCGCATTCTCGCGAGTGCGCCGGAGACGCGCATGGCGGAACTCGGCCGCGCGCTCGATGCCGACGTGCTCGCAGCACCGACGCTAGTGGATGCCATGCGCATCCTGCGCCAGTACAAGGCCGAGGTGGCGCTGCTGGTGGCGCTCGCTGATCTGAGCGGAGCCTGGTCCGTCATGGACGTGACAGGCGCGCTCAGCGACTCGGCGGACGCGACGACGGCCACGGCCGTCCGCTTTCTCTTCAATGCGGCGATCGCTAAGGGCGACTGGCTCGGCACGGCCGGCGCGAGCGCCGAGGCCGACTCCGGCTACATCGTGCTCGGCATGGGCAAGCACGGTGCGCGCGAGCTCAACTACTCGAGCGACATCGACCTGATCGTCTTCTACGAGCCCGAGCTCGTGCGGCTGCGCCTCGGCGTCGAGCCGCTTGCCTTCTTCGTGCGCATGACGCGCGACCTCGTCCGCCTCATGCAGGAGCGCACCGGCGACGGCTATGTCTTCCGCACGGATCTGCGCCTGCGTCCCGATCCCGGTGCGACGCAAGTCGCGATCTCGACGAACGCCGCGCTCAACTACTACGAAAGCTTCGGTCAGAACTGGGAGCGCGCCGCCATGATCAAGGCGCGTGCGGTCGCCGGCGATATTCCTGCGGGCGAAGCCTTCATCAAGGAGCTGGCGCCGTTCGTCTGGCGTAAATACCTCGACTTCGCCGCCATCGCCGACATCCATGCCATGAAGCGCCAGATCCATGCCTTCAAGGGTTTCGGCGAGATCGGCGTTGCCGGCCACAATATCAAGGTCGGCCGCGGCGGCATTCGCGAGATCGAGTTCTTCGTGCAGACGCAGCAGCTCATTGCCGGCGGCCGGCAGCCCGGCCTGCGCACGCCGGACACGCTCGGCGCACTCACCCATCTCGTCGAACGCGGCTGGATCAAACCGATCGTGCGCGATGAACTCTCGGAGAGCTATCTCTTCCTGCGCCGCACCGAGCACAGGTTGCAGATGATCGCCGACGAGCAGACGCAGACCCTTCCTGCCGATGCCGAAGGCCTCCTGCGGCTCGCTCGTTTCGCAGGTTTCCCCGACACGGACGCCTTCTCAACGGCCCTCGTTGCGCACCTCGAGCGCGTGCAGCGCCACTACGGCGCGCTCTTCGAGGACGTTCCGGAGCTGACGCGCGGCAATGCCAACATGGTCTTTGCCGGCGAGCAGGACGATCCCGGCACCGTCGAAGCGCTGACCCGCATGGGCTATGAACGCCCCTCCGACATCATCGGCGCGGTGCGCGGCGGGCATCATGGCCGCTATCAGGCCGTGCGCACGCCGCGCGCCAGAGAACTCCTGACGGAGGTGCAGCCGACACTCATCGAAGCGTTTGCGCGCACGAGCGACCCGCACCAGGCCTTCCTCGGCTTCGATCGCTTTCTGTCGCAACTCCCCTCGGGCGTGCAGCTCTTCTCACTTCTGCGCAACAACCCGCGCCTTCTCCGTCTGGTCGCCGACATCATGGGCTCGACACCACGGCTCGCGCGTATCATCAGCCGGCGCCGGCGCGTGCTCGATGCCGTGCTCGATCCGGGCTTCTTCGGCAGCCTGCCCGACGCGGATGCCCTCGCGCGCATCGTTGATGCCGAGATCGCCGCTGCCGCCGATTACCAGGAGGCACTCGACCGCGCCCGCATTGTCGGCAGCGAGCAGGCCTTCCTCATCGGCGTCCGCGTGCTTTCCGGGACGATCACCGCCGCGCAGGCCGGAGGTGCCTACGCCGGCCTCGCCGAGCACTTGATCGCCGCCCTCCAGCAGCAGGTGGAGCGCGAACTCGTTTCCCAAAGCGGCCACGTTGCGGGCGGCGCAGCCGTGGTCGTCGCCATGGGCAAGCTCGGCGGCCGCGAGATGACCGCCGCATCCGATCTCGATCTCATCCTGGTCTACGATTTCGACGAAGCCATCCAGCAGTCCGACGGTCCGCGGCCCCTCGCGCCGAGCCAATATTTCACGCGGCTCACGCAGCGCCTCATCTCGGCGCTCTCCTCACCGACGGCCGAGGGCTCGCTCTACGACGTGGACATGCGCCTACGGCCGTCCGGCCAGAAAGGCCCTGTCGCGACGCAGCTCTCGAGCTTCGAGCACTACCAGGACAACGAGGCCTGGACCTGGGAGCACATGGCGCTGACCCGCGCACGTGTGATCTCGGGTCCTGCGAAGCTGCGCGCCAGCGTCGAGGCAGCCATTCGCCGTGCGCTCGTCCGGCCGCGCGATCGCGCCAAGCTCGTCGCCGACGTCCGCGACATGCGCGAGCGCATTGCCAAGGAAAAGGGGACCGAGGACGTCTGGGAGCTGAAGCAAGTCCGCGGCGGTCTCGTCGATCTTGAGTTCATCGCCCAGTTCCTCCAACTCGCTCACGCCCATGCCGACCCCGGCGTGCTCGACCAGAACACCATCGGTGCGCTCCGGAAACTTGCGGTGGCTGGGCACCTTAGCGCGCCCCATGCCGATGTCTTGCTGCCCGCCGCCAGCCTCGTCCAGAACCTCACCGAGGTCCTGCGCCTCAGCCTGGATGGGCCTTTCGAACCCTCGAAAGCCCCTGACGGCCTGATCGAGCTCCTGTGCCGCGTTGGTGACGCCCCCGACTTCGCTCGCCTGGAAGCCTCCTTGCGGGCGACGCTCGCCGAGGTTGCAGGGCTATTTGACGTGATCATTTCGTGAACATCGTCGAATAAATTCGATACGTACGGCGACGGAATTGCCGGCGCCCCCGCGTTCAACTCTCGAAAGCAGATTGAACTCGCGGAGTTCCCCCTAATGTCCAAGAAGAAGGTACTCATCGTCGCGGCGATCCTGGTCGCCGGCGGCGCTGCCATTGCGGTGTCGGCCCCCGGCCAGCGCCTGCATGATCGAATGATGGAACGCTTCGGCTACGGCGAGAGCCGTGGCTTCGGCCTGGGTCAGTTCGGCGGGTTCGGTCGCGGGCCGGTAACCCGGGCGGATTTCGATGAAAAAGTGCGCGAGCGCTTCGCCCGCTTCGACCTCAACAGCGATGGCGTGGTCGACATCGGCGAGATCGAAGCTGCCCTTGCCAAGGGTGGCAGGCATCATCGCGGCATGATGCACGACCGCCGCGCGGATCGTGATGACGCGACGAAGGGCGAGACCGGGCGTGGTCGCTCGACGAGCAAGTCCGAGTTTATGGACGAAGTGCGCCGCCGCTTTACTGCAGCCGACCTCGACAGCGACGGTCGGATCACCGACGCCGACCTGCCGCCGCCCATGCGCGGCCGCGGTGTCCTCTCCCGTCTCGGCGAGCAGGGTCCGGCCATGCGCGGACATCGCCAGGGCCCAGGCATTGGCTTCCTCCGCGGCGCCAACGTCGACAAGGACGGCGGCATTCCGCTCGACGAAGCTCTCCGCGTTGCCGGCGAGCGCTTCGACCGCATGGATCGCAACAAGGATGGCACGCTCGATCGCGCCGACCGGCAGGCCTTCTCCAAGGAGATGACCGACTATCGCGTGAAGCGCGTTCTCCACCGCTTTGGCGCGACTGCGGAGGGCAAGATCACCCGCGAGCAGGCTTTCAAGGTCGCCGGCGAGATGTTCGATCGCTTCGACCGCAACAAGGACGGCACCATCTCGCGGGACGAGCGCCCTGGCGGCTGGAGGCGCCACCGCGACCATGATGGCCAGCGCCACTGGCGCGGACGCGACCGCGGCGAGGAGCGCACCCCGGACGGCGGGCCTCAGGAGCCCAAGAAGATCTAGCGACTGCGCACGCACTTCCGGCCCCCGCGGCGATCGCCCCGGGTGCCGGTGACGGGCAACGAAAAGGCGAGGCATACATGCACGCGCTGAGGTACAATCCCGAGGTTGATACGACCCCAGGGAGCCGTCGCGTGACGCGCGTGCACGATAGCGGTCCAGGACCGGGCAACCGGCCGGGACCGGATGCGGGGACGGCTGCCGAAGAGGCTGCCGTTCTCGCGCGCATTCGCGCTGGCGACAGCGCCGCCTTCCGCGAGCTGATCGACCGCCACACCACGAGCCTACTCGCTGTGGCGCGCCGGATGCTCAAGGTGGACGGCGATGCCGAGGACATCGTGCAGGAGGCGCTCGTGCGCGTCTGGCACCATGCCGGGACGCTTGAGCTTGGCCCCGGCGGCTTGCGCCCCTGGCTGCGCCGCGTGGTCACGAACCTCTGCCTCGACCACCTGCGTCGGCACCGGCTGACGAGCGTGGTCGCGGAGGTCCCCGAGACGCCGGAGGCGCCCGAGCAGAGCCGCGGCCTCGAGGAAGCGGATTTGGCGAAGCGCGTCAGCGCAGCGCTTGCGGAACTGCCCGAGCGCCAGCGCGTGGCGCTTACACTGTTTCACTACGAGGGCTTGAGCCAGATCGAGGTGGGCGACATGCTCGGCATATCGGACGAGGCGGTCGAATCGCTCCTCGCACGTGCCCGCCGGGCGCTCAAGGTGGCCCTGAAAGATGAGTGGCGGCAACTGCTGCCGGATGACGAGTAAGAAGGAACGAGAGGCGGGGCGTGACAAGCGCTTCGAAGGAAGATGACGAGCGAGAAGAGGCTGGCCGAGCTAACGGCATTCGAGAACGTGCTCGACACGTTCGGCGGCAATCCGGCGCGTTGGCCGGTCGAGAAGCGGGAACGGCTGATTGGCCTTGCCGCGGCCGATGCCGATGCGGCGCGCCTGCTGCGCGAAGCGAGGGCCCTCGATACGGTCCTCACGAAGGCCGCCGGCCCGCCGGTCGGCGCCACGCGCGCGCTCGCCGATCGTATTGCGGCGGCGGTCGCCAATACGGCCCCCGGCCAGCCCGCACGCGCCGAGCGCCAGCCGGACGGCAGTCACGCCTCGCCCCCGGGTACGTCGGGCGTCGTCATTGCATGGCCGCGCGGCAGCGAGAAATCGCACGCCGCAGATCGGGCCGCAGCCCTTGCGGGATCGGCACCGCGGCGTGAGCGCGCGATGAGCGGCTGGCGGACGGCGGCGCTGCTCGCGGCCTCCCTGGTCGTCGGCGTCTTCTTCGGTGTTGCTGATCTCGTACCGTCGGATGTCGCCCAGATCGTCGCCAATGCCACGACCGGCACCGACAACACCTCCCAGGTTCTCGCCTTCCTGAACGGCGAGGGGCTCCTCGAAATCATCGAGGAGGAGTTCCTATGACTCTCGGGTCGAGAGAGACGCAGGTGGTACGGCGGGCACCGAAATGGCTGCTCGCCGTTCTCGTTGTCTCTCTGCTCGCTAACGGCCTCGTAGCGGGCGCCGTCGCCTCACGCTGGCAGGCGATGCACGCCGGAGTGCCGCCTCCGATCGGCTCTTCGACGAACGCCCAGCTCTTTGGATTTGCAGTTACGCTGCCGCCCGATCGGCGGAAAGAAATCTGGAGCGCTGTCGAGGCGGATCGTATGGCAGTCCGGCCCCTGCGCCAGGCCGCACATGAGGCGCGCGACGAAGCCCGCAAAATCCTGCTCACCGAGCCCTTCGATCCGGCAAGCTACGCCGCCGCGCAGAAGCGGCTGTTCGATGCCGAGCAAACAATGCGCCTGCGGGCGCTCGACGTCGTCCAGGCCATTGCGCAGCGACTGACGCCAGCCGAGCGGGCCGCTGTTGCCCGCTGGGAGGAGAAGGATCGCTCCCACCGCCGTGCCTTCTGGCGCGGAATGCGGGGCGAGGATGATCAAGGCCCTCGCCGGTGGGGCGAGGGTCGCTAGGCCGCCACTTCCTTGCCAGTCGGTAAACTTCCGCCCCCATGACTTCAGCGAAAATAAAACAATAGACGCCATAGTCCCCGCCGCACTTGCGTCGAGGAAGGTTGGCGTCATGGCATATGTAACCGGGCAGATCGAGCGGCTGCGTCAGTCCTGGGTGACTGGCGATACCCGCGTCGTTCTCGGGACGTTCACGGCAACGCTCTTCCTTTCCGCCACCCTGCTCTTCTCCGTGCAGCCGATGTTTGCGAAGATGGTGCTGCCCAAACTCGGCGGCTCGCCCTCGGTCTGGGCCGTCTCGATGTGCTTCTTCCAGGCAGTACTGCTGGCCGGCTATTCCTACGCACACCTGCTGAGCCGCTATCTGCCACAGCGCCTGATCCCTTTCGCCCACTTGACCGTGATTGCGCTGGCGATGCTCGCCCTGCCGATCGGCCTCCCGGAAACACGCGGTGAGCCGCCGGCCGGTGACGCCTACGGCTGGCTGATCGTCACTCTCGCGCTCAGCGTCGGTCTCCCCTTCTTCGCCGTCTCCGCCAACGCTCCACTTCTTCAGGCCTGGTTCGCGCGCACGGGCCATCCCCATGCCGGCGACCCCTACTTTCTCTATGGCGCCTCCAATCTCGGCAGCCTCGCCGCCCTCCTCGCCTACCCCATTGTCATCGAACCCTTCAGCGGGCTGGCACAGCAGGCTACGTTCTGGGCTCTAGGCTTCCTGACCCTCGCCGTCATGATTGCGATCAGCGGAACGATGATGATCGCCTCCATTAGCGGCAACGGCTGTACAGCCGCCGCTGAGGCTCCCTCGCAACTCGATGCACACCAACCGACCATGGCTCGGCGCGCCAACTGGGTCGCGCTTGCCTTTGTGCCCTCCGGCCTTCTCGTTGCCTTCACGAGCTACGTGACGACCGATATTGCGTCGGCGCCTTTCCTGTGGGTCGTTCCGCTCGCGATTTTCCTCGGAACCTTCATTCTCGTCTTCCGTGACGAGGCATATATCCCGCATCGCTGGATGCTTATCTTACAGCCCATCGCAACACTCATGGTGCTGCTCGGCATGGTGCTGAGCAGCCACCGCAGCGGATGGCTGCTTACCACGGTCGGCGGCACCATCGCATTCTTCGTCGCCACCATGGTGTGCCACCGCGAGCTGTTCCAGCACCGGCCCGCAAGCCGCTATCTGACTGAGTTCTACCTGTGGATGTCGCTTGGCGGCGTGCTCGGCGGCATGTTCGCGGCTCTACTCGCACCCCAGATCTTCAACAACATTTGGGAATATCCGCTGCTGCTCGTGCTGGCCATGGCATGCAGGCCGGGGATCGGGGCGCGGATCTCCAGCCACGACGTGTGCCAACTGGTAGCGATCTGTGGACTGGCGGTTGCCGCTATGTTTCTGTTCGACGCCCTCCATCGCCACGGCATGCTTCCCGTGCCGACTGGTTTGGTGAGTCTGCTGATCCTGCTCGGCTTCGGCTCGCTCTGTCTATTGCAAAGCGAAAGGGCGCTTCGTCAGTTCGCATATGCGGCTGTCGCCGCACTGACGATCGTGATCCTGCCGTCCGAAGTGCGCCGCGGTGATGCGGAGCGTAGTTTCTTCGGTACGCATCGCATTGTAACGACGCGGGACGGAAGCACGCGCCTGCTCGTGCATGGCACGACGCTGCACGGCGCCGAGCGTCTCGTCGCGGAGGACGGTTCGCGCATCAAACGCCCCGTGCCGATGACCTATTATTACCCAGGCAGCCCGATGGCCCTTGGCGCCGACGTGATACGCGCCGACAAGGCGACGGGCGAGTCGATCAGCATCGGTATCATCGGCCTCGGATCAGGCGCCATGGCCTGTAACGCACGACGTGGAGAGCATTGGCGCTTCTATGAGATCGACCCCATCGTCGTTCGCATCGCACGCGATCAAAGTCGCTTTCGCTATCTGTCGTCGTGTCTGCCCCATGCCAATATCGTGGTGGGTGATGCGCGCCTGACGATCGCACGGGAGCCCGCCAGTTTTTTCGACTATCTGGTCATCGATGCTTTCTCGTCGGATGCGATTCCCGTCCACCTGCTGACCGTCGAAGCGCTGGAGCTTTACCTCAGTAAGCTTTCCTCCAATGGGTTGATCGCGCTTCACGTGTCGAACCGTCACCTAGACCTGATATCGGTAGCGACCACCGTTGCCAATGCCATCCCTGGCTTGCACACCGCAATCGCCGTCGATGCGCCGGCGCAGGGAAGCTATGATCGCAAGCCGTCGCGAGTGGTCATGGTCAGCCGGTCGCCAGCCACGATCGAGCGCGTCCTTGCTTGGCCGGTTGCCCGCCGACCGGAACGACCCGTGCTTAGCGCCTGGACCGATGATTATTCCGACATCCTGAGTGCGCTCTGGCAGAACTACAGGCGATAAATCCGCTCCGACCAACTTGCCCGCCTCTCCGTGTTCCGCCGGAGGTGAGAACGGCTTGTCTCCCTTGACAATTGCCCGCTCCGGGCTCACCGACAGGACTGCAGGCCCATCTGGGCTCGGCCGCTGCCTCGGAGACCACCCGTGAAACTCTCGGACTTCAAGGTTCTGACGTTCGACTGCTACGGTACGCTGATCGACTGGGAGAGCGGCATGGTCGCCGCCCTCGCGCCGCTGACCGAGCGCCTTAAGCCGGCCCTTACGCGCAATCAGATCCTCGAGGCCCATGGGCGCATCGAGGCCATGCAGCAGCTCGCGACGCCGGCCAAGCCTTATGCCGAGCTGCTCGCCATCGTCTACAAGCGCCTTGCCGAGCACTGGGGCCTCGCCGCGAGCTGGCAGGAATGTCTGACATACGGCCGCTCGATTGCCGATTGGCCCGCGTTCCCGGACTCGGCCGAGGCGCTGCGCTACCTCAAGCAGCACTTCAAGCTCGTGATCCTGTCCAACGTCGACAACGAGAGCTTCGCGCACTCCAATGCACGTCTCGGCGTTGCCTTCGACGCCGTCTACACCGCAGCGGACATCGGGTCGTACAAGCCGGCCATACGTAATTTCGAGTACATGCTGGCCGATCTCGGCGCGCGTGGCATCGAGCGTTCGTCGATCCTCCACGTCGCGGAAAGCCTCTTCCACGATCATGTGCCGGCGAAGAGCATGGGTCTCGCTTCGTGCTGGATCCATCGCCGGCATGGAGACGAAGGCTTCGGCGCGACCCGGCCCCCAGCGACCCTGCCGAAGACCGATTATCGCTACGAAAGCATGGCCGCCCTTGGCGCTGCCCATGCGGCCGAGCTTTCCGGCAATTAAAAAAGCCCTTCCGGCGCACTCGGACCGGAAAGGCTGCCTGACACAAGTCCCACCGATCGCAAGCCCCAAGGCGCGCTCGGGGCCAGAGGGCCGCCTGCGCATCCTCGCCGTGCGCGATCTAGTGGCTCTTCCTTGCGCTCAGTCTGTTGATTTCGTCTTTGAGTTTCAGTTTCTCGAGCTTCAGTCGGGTAATCTCCACATCATTGGAGCCCGGTCGGCTCAACTCTTCCTCGATCCGACGGTCGAGAAGCTTGTGCTTCTCAGAAAGCTCTGAAAGATGTGCGTGTAGCGACATCAGGCCCTCCGTGTACGAGTTGACAGTTGAAAGTCTGCCACGGAACAGCCGCGCTGTCCAACCGGCGTGCCGTCAACTGGTGCAAAACCTCGTGAGGGTGGTGACTTAACGCTGATGGATCTTCCATCAATTGGCTAGATACTTTTTATAATCTATACAAAATCTTCGGTCCACGAACGCACGGAACTGAACGGCCATGACGGCAGCCCAGACCTTCCTCCATCGCGGTGACCTCCCCGAGGGCCTCAAATTCTCCGGCGCCGTTGCCGTCGACACCGAAACGCTCGGGCTGAAGCCGCATCGCGACCGGCTTTGTCTCGTCCAGCTTTCGGCTGGTGATGGCACCGCCCATCTCGTCCAGCTCGATGGTGCCGACTGGTCCGCCCCGCGTCTCAAGGCGCTGCTCACCGACCCCAAGATCACCAAGATCTTTCACTATGCCCGCTTCGATGTCGCCGTGATCGAGCAGTATCTCGGCGTGGTCACAGGCCCGATCTACTGCACGAAGATCGCCTCCAAGCTGGTGCGCACGTACACCGACCGCCACGGCCTCAAGGATCTCTGCGGCGAATTGCTCGGCGTCGAGCTCTCGAAGCAGCAGCAAAGCTCGGACTGGGCCGCGGCCACGCTGAGCCCGCAGCAGCTCGCTTATGCTGCCGCAGACGTCCTTCACCTGCACGCCCTCAAGCGCGCACTTGATGCCATGCTGGTCCGCCAGGGCCGCACTGCGCTCGCGGAGGCCTGCTTCGCGTTCCTCCCGATCCGGGCAAAGCTCGATCTCGCGGGCTTCGAGGACATGGATATCTTCAGCCATTGAACGCGGCTGTGAGTTTTCCCGGATTTGTCGTAACGACTTGCCGGGTGTCCCAATATTTCCCTATTTCACCGGCAGTGAAGGCCAAACGCCCGGTTCCAATGGATTCGAGCCGGCGCATCAGCGGGCAAGCATGGCGACCACGATCGATCCACGCCGGGTGCGTGACCGGCCGGGCGGAATAGGCCATGAAGCCGGCCTCGATCGCGCGCGCGCGTTTTCAGCCGCGCGCCGCCACAGTCACATGGTCCGCACGCTGCGGTTTGCTCTGCCCGCCTTTGCGCTCGGCATTCTCGGCATCTATGGAATGACGACGTGGCACCTGACGGCGCTGCGCACGAAGGGCGTGACGCTCGAGAGCGTCCAAATATCCAATGACCATCTCGTGATGGCCAACCCGAAGTATGCCGGCGCCGGCAAGGATGGCTCGCGTCACGCGGTTCGCGCCCGCTCCGCCGAGACTGACGTGCTTTCGCAGAAGCTGGTCAAGCTCACGGCCATCGAAGGCGAGCTCATGCAGTTGAGCGGCACGAAGATCGATCTCGCTGCGACGCGCGGCACATTCGATCAGGAATCGGGCGTGCTGGAGCTGTTCGAGCAGATCGACGTGAAATCGACGGACGGCATGACTGCGAAGCTGACGTCCGCCACGGTCTTCACCAAAGAGAACCGCATCATCTCGAACGAGCCCATCACGGCTAATACGGCGACGGGCAACATCCGCGCCCGAACCATGGAGATGGCGACAAAGCGCCGGCTCGCGACGTTCAACGGCGATGTCGCCGTGCGCATGACGCCACCAGCACCCCCGGCCAATGCCGCGCCGAAGAAGGAAAAGGAAAAGCCTGCGGGCACGGCGCTCGGGCCGAGCTTTGCCTCCAACGAGCCCATCGACATCACGTCCGATCGCCTGACTGTCGACGACGAGAAGCGCACGGCCATGTTCCGCGCCAACGTCATCGCGCGCCAGGGAACGTCGACGCTGAACGCGCCCGAGCTCGACGCGATCTATGCAGGTCGCTCCGCTCTTCCCGGCGCTTCCAGCGGCGCCGATCCTGCCGCGGATCCGGCAGCCTCGCGCCTCACGAATCTCGACGCACGCGGCGGTGTCGTGATGACACGCGACACCGATCGCGCGACGGCGACCACACTGCACTACGATGCCGAGGCCCAGCGCACGCTGCTCAAGGGGCCAGTCGACATGACCTCCGGCATCGATCGCCGCGCGACGAGCATGACGGCCGAGATCGATCACAAAGCGGATCGCATCACGCTCGATGGCGCCGTCGTGCTGTATCAGGGCAAGAACATCCTGCGCGGCGAGCGCCTCGCAGTGGACCGCGCCAATGGCCGCGCACGTCTCGACAGCCCGCCGGAGAGCGCGCGCGGAAACGGCCGGATCAGCGTGATCATGTATCGCGCCGAGAGTCCCACAGGAGGCCGAACGAAATCGTCAAGCCAGGCGCCCGAGGCCAACGATGGCGGCAGCCTGATGGGCGGAGCCTTCCGTACGGACCCCAGTGCGCCGATCGACATCGATGCAGCCGTCCTCGATTTCGACGAGAACCGCCGCAATGCGCATTTCACGGGCAACGTCGTCGCGAAGCAGGGCGACTTCGTGATCCGCACACCCAGCCTCATGGCGCACTTCCAGGGTCAGGCATCCCTGCTCTCGGCGGCGCCCAAAGGCAGCGACGCAACCCCTGGCGCATCGAGCCTGAAGAAGATCGAAGCACGCAACGGCGTGGTCGTCACCGGCAAGGACGGCCAGAAAGTGACCGGCGACTGGGCCGACTTCGATCCGATCGGCAATTTCGCCACGGTCGGCGGGCGGGTCATCGTCCACCAGGGTAAGAATATCGTCGAAGGCTCCAAGCTGATCATGGACCTCACGTCCGGCCGCACGCGCTTCGAGACCAGTGGCACCGAAGCCGCCGCAGCGAGCCCGAACGCGGAAAGCTCGCTGCCCTGCGTCCCCGGCCAGACCTGCACCTCGAAGCCGCGCGTGCGTGCCGTCTTCTACCCGAAGGACGCCAAGCGCCCGCCCGCCGTCCGCGACCGCAACGCGCCGGCAGCATCCATCGCGCCGGAGAGCCCTGGCGGCCAGGCACCCGCAGCAACCCAACCGCGCACCCCGAGCCAGTCGTCATGGGAGTCCTCGACCACGCGGTCCCCGGGCACAGGGGCCTCGCAATGAGCTCCAGCCGGCAGGCACGTCCATGACACGAAATGGCTGGCTGCAGCGGCTCGGCCTCGGTCGCCGCCCGAAGAGCAATGGCGCGTACCATGAGGAAGACGCCTCGGCAGAGGACGTCGGCGAGGATGGGCACGAAGGCTGGCTGACCGCCTCCGGCGTGCGCAAGTCCTACAAGCGCCGCCTCGTCGTTCGCGGTGTGGATCTGGCCGTCCGCCGTGGCGAGGCCGTGGGCTTGCTCGGACCCAACGGCGCCGGCAAGACGACCGTCTTCTACATGATCACCGGCCTCGTGCCGGCGGATGCCGGCCGCATCACCATCAACGGCCAGGATGTGACCCGCCTGCCCATGTACCGGCGAGCGCGTCTGGGGATCGGCTATCTGCCGCAGGAAGCCTCAATCTTCCGAGGCCTGACCGTCGAGCAGAATATCATGGCCGTACTGGAGCTGGTCGAGCCCAATCGGCGCCGGCGGCGGGAGCAGCTCGACGAGCTGCTCGAGGAGTTCCGGATCACCCGGCTGAGGAAGAGCCCGTCGATCGCCCTGTCAGGCGGCGAGCGCCGGCGCTGCGAGATTGCCCGGGCACTGGCCTCGCGCCCGGTATTCATGTTGCTGGACGAACCGTTCGCCGGCATCGACCCCATTGCCGTCGGTGAGATCCAGCAGCTCGTGCGCCATTTGACCCAGCGAGGCCTCGGTGTACTCATCACCGATCACAACGTCCGCGAGACCCTGAGCCTCGTCGACCGAGCTTATGTCATTGCTGACGGGCAGGTTCTAACCCAAGGTAGTCCCACGGAAATCATCTCCAACGAGGACGTCCGCCGAGTGTATCTCGGCGACATGTTCGGTTAATGACTGCCTCAAGACGGGGCGCCCGACCGGGCAGTTTGGCCGCTTATCGCGCAATGCTGTTTACGATTCTGGGCTAGAGTGCCTGCATAGTAAGTGCACGCGGCTGGCAGTGAAAGCCGCGGGCGTTCGAGTGGTCCCTGCGCGGTGTTGGGGCATCGCGGGGCAGCGGTTGGGGAAAGTTCGTATGGCGATTACGACGAAGCTCGAGCTCCGCCAGAGCCAGCAGCTCGTCATGACGCCGCAGCTGCAGCAGGCGATCAAGCTATTGCAGCTCTCCAACCTCGAGCTCAACGAGTTCGTCGATGCCGAGCTCGAGCGCAATCCGCTTCTCGAGCGCGACGAGGAATATGATCCGCCCGCGCCCGCAGCGGATAACGCCTTCGAGAAAGATGACAGCTCGGACGGCGACTTCGGCGACGACAACGATTTTGGCGACAACGACGACGCCTCGTCGGGGCGGCTGGACCTGATTGCCGACGCGACAGCTCCCGCACACGATCTCGACGCCGACCGCGAAGTTGCCTTTGCCGAGGAGAGTCCGCAGGACATTGCTGCGCTTCTGGCGGGCAGCGCCTGGTCGGGTACGCGCCAGAGCAGCATGCTGGGCGGCGAGGAGGCCGATCTCGAGTCCATTCTCACCAGCGACATCTCGCTACGTGAGCACCTCTCGGGCCAGCTCCAACTCTCGATCACCGATCCCGTCGAGCGCATGATCGGCGGTAACCTGATCGATCTCGTCGATGATGCGGGCTACGTCCGCGCCGACCTCGGCGAGCTTGCGGAGCGCATCGGCGCGCCGCTTGCTCAGGTCAAGTCCGTTCTCGCGCGCCTGCAGACGTTCGATCCGCCGGGCGTAATGGCGACATCGCTCAAGGAATGTCTCGCGCTCCAGCTGAAGGAACGCGGCCGCTTCGACCCGATGATCGCGACGTTTCTCGAACATCTCGACCTGCTCGCCGCGCACGATCTCCGTCAGCTCAAGCGCATTCTCGGCACCGACATGGAGGACATTACCGACATGATCGCCGAGATCCGCGCGCTCAATCCCAAGCCGGGCAATGCTTTCGGCGGGCCGCCCGTTCAGACCGTGATTCCCGACGTGCTCGTGCGTCCTGCGAATGACGGTAGTTGGCATGTGGAGCTCAACAGCGAGACGCTGCCGCGCGTCCTCGTCAACCGCGCCTACTACACGCGCGTTTCGCGCAACGTCGCATCGCAGTCGCGCGACAAAGAGTTCCTGCTCGAGTGCCTGAACACGGCCAACTGGCTGGTGAAGAGTCTCGACCAGCGCGCGCGCACGATCCTGCGCGTCGCGGAGGAGATCGTGCGCCAGCAGGATGCCTTCCTGGTGCACGGCGTCCAGCATCTGCGGCCGCTCAATCTCAAGACGGTCGCCGACGCCATCAAGATGCACGAGTCGACGGTGAGCCGCGTCACGTCGTCGAAATACATGGCGACGAACCGCGGCATCTTCGAGATGAAATACTTCTTCAACTCGGCAATCGCCTCGGTCGACAACGGCCTCGCGCATTCCTCCGTGTCGGTGCGCCATCGCATCAAGCTGCTCATCGATGCGGAGCCTTCGAGCGCCGTGCTCTCCGACGATCAGATCGTCGATATTCTCCAGCGCGAGGGCATCGATATCGCGCGGCGCACGGTCGCCAAGTACCGGGAGGCCATGGGGATCGCGTCGTCCGTCCAGCGCCGCCGCGAGAAGCGCGCCCATGCCCAGACCGCACGGGCTGCGGGCTAAGCCCCACAACCACCAAACCGCGACGGTTTCGGCACCGCTCAGGCGTTGCTATCCCCGCCAAAGCCCTGTAATCACGGCCCCTGTGAGGGCGGGTAGCTCAGTGGTAGAGCATCTGACTTTTAATCAGATGGTCGTGGGTTCGATCCCCACCCCGCTCACCAGGTAAATCGAATACTTAAGTTTCCGAGTTGATCGGGCGCCACTGGTAACGACACGAGTAACGGAGACGGCGGCGTAAGATTTCAGCCAGATCCCGGCGGCCACGAGGCCATCCAAAATGACATCGATCCGGCAGTCGACGCTCAACTATGAATCGTGGCTGCGAGAGCAGCTCAAGGGCGATCTGGACAAGGCTGCAATCGCCAAGAAGCACGAGAAAATGGAAGAGAGCGCCTTTGCGTTCCTTCGCGCTACTTACTGGCGCTGGGCCGAGACCATCATGGAGGTCTGCCCCGATTTGGCCAGCGCGCCCGCGGTGGCCGCAGTGGGCGACATTCATGTCGAGAACTATGGCACGTGGCGAGATGCCGATGGACGCCTGGTCTGGGGTGTCAACGATTTCGATGAAGCCGCCGAGATGCCCTTCGCACTCGACCTCGTGCGGCTGACAGCCAGCGCTCTGCTGGGTCGCGGAAAAAGAGCAGCAACGGATGAGAGCATCGCTGCAGCGGTTCTGGCTGGTTACCGTCGCGGTCTGCAAACTCCGGCGCCCATTGTCTTGGATCGCGACTGGGAGTGGCTTCGAAAGCTCGTCGTGGTTTCCGAGAAAGATCGAGACAAGTTCTGGAAGAAGATATCCGCCACAAGATCGAAGGCTGCTCCGCAGGCCTACGCCAAAGCACTGGAAGCGTCAATGCCTGCTCGGGGCTTGACCATAAAGACAGCCCCGAGGAGCGCGGGCACCGGGAGTCTCGGTAGACCGCGCTGGATTGGTATCGCCGACTGGCGCGGCGCCCCTGTCGTTCGCGAAGCGAAGGCAATTGTTCCCTCGGCTTGGTTGTTGGCGAACAACAGCAGCTACTCTGAAATTCAAGCCTATGCCGTTGCCACAGGGAAATTTCGGGCAATTGACCCTTGGCTCCACCTCCATGGAAATATCATCGTGAGACGTCTGTCGCCGAACAACCGCAAGATTGAAGTCGATGATGGAATGAATACGTTCTCGCCAGCGATGCTCGAGGCAATGGGCGCTGATCTTGCCACGTGCACGCGGGCTTAGTCGACCGCCGTACCGCGATAAAGCGAGATTTGGCAAAGAGACGAAAAGGCTGGCTGGCCGAAAGCGCTCGTCAGACGGCGGACGCCGTCAACTCGGACTACAAATCCTGGAAAGCCAGATAGGCATCGCGACGCGCCTGCAGGCTACGGCGCTTGCCAGCCGGGTGAGAGCAGGTAGAGGTGGCGCAGCCACTGAATGAGCGGGGAAGCCGCTTCAGGCTGACCAAGCTCTTTCACAAGGGCTATCGCGAGCACGGCGGACATCACACCCAAAGCGCACGCGGTTCCCCGGCCGCCCCACAGGATCCCCAACGACCAACTGTTTATCGGGAGGAGAATGGCGTGCAAGAGCACGATCGGCAGTAGATTGGCCTGAGCGCCGTAGGCGATGAACAGCACATTGCTTGCGATGGCAAACGCGCGCAATCCAAGCATTGATTGCATGGAGAATGTGGCAAGCACGCAAAGAGCCGCCATACCGCCGATGACATCCATCTGTGCTCCCTGATTGGGTAAGGAACACGACGGTGCGCTTGCAGCATCAATCTCATGTCATTCGAGCGTGAGGCCTCCGGTGCCGAACGGCCTCGCTCAAGGCTGGCACGCTCCTTCGACCTCGAGCTTGCAACTACCCCTCGTAGCTCTTCTCGATCGCGAGGGCCTTCTGCACAGCCGGCCGGGCGAGCATTCGCGCGTGATGCGCTTCGAGAGCTGGATACGTCCCGAGAGGCGCGTCCATGCCGGGCCGGAAGCGCCAATAAACCCGGAACAGATGAATGTCCGCGATCGAGTAGCGTCCAATCGCCCACGTGCGATCCCCGAGTTTGATGTTTGCGACTTCGAAGGCCTTGGCAACGTGCTCCGGACCTTTCGAACGCGACGGGTGCA
>JAEZAW010000352.1 GCA_023430315.1 Pseudomonadota bacterium
GGCAGGTCGCGCCAATCGCGCCTCCGGCGCGAGCAGGGCCTCGGCCCTGCACCCGATCGGGGGACACCCCCGAGCCCCCGTCTTTTATGGACTTGGAGGTCGCTGCGGGGCGCTTCCAGGGCGCGAACTCACCTCGGCTTGCCTGCGCGGCGCCTGCCCCCATATGCCCCAGCAACAGCTCCAACACCAAACGCGAGTGTGAATATGGCAAAACGCGACGCGGTCTTTCCAGCCGGACGGCAGGCCCTTTACGAGAAATACCGCTATTCAGCAGCCATCCGTTCTGGCGATCTGCTGTTCGTTTCAGGTCAGGTCGGGAGCCGTCCGGATGGCTCGCCCGAGCCGGACTACGAGAAGCAGGTCCAGCTCGCCTTCGACAATCTCGCGGCCGTTCTGAAGGCCGCCGGATGCACGTTCGACGACATCGTGGACGTGACCACGTTCCATACGGATCCGGAGAAGCAGTTGGATACGTTCTTGGCCGTGCGCAACAAGGCCCTCGGAGACGCGCCTTTTACAAACATCACGGCCGTCGGCGTGAACTGGCTCGCGGGCTTCGATTTCGAGATCAAAGCCATCGCGCGCATTCCGCAGGCCAAGTGATGGCGACGCGCGCGATCAAATCATAAAGGCGGGTGGGTTCGGGAGGGTGTCCCTCCCGATGGAGCGCGAGGCTAGCCTCGCTCGTGCCGAAGGCACGACCCTCCGCTCAGCTCGAAACGCCGCCCGCGAGTGTCGGCACGTCGAAGGGCAGGAACCCGTAATGACGCAGCCAGCGCATGTCGGCGCTGAACATGTCGCGCAGGTCGGGAATCCCGTACTTCAGCATGGTGATGCGATCGAGGCCCATGCCGAAGGCAAAGCCCTGATACTTCTCCGGGTCGAGCCCGCAGGCGCGGATCACGTTCGGATGCACCATGCCGGAGCCGAGGATTTCGAGCCAGCGGCCGGGCTTTCCGATCGCGGCGGCGTCGACGTCCACTTCCATGGATGGCTCGGTGAAGGGGAAGTGCGAGGCGCGGAAGCGCATCTTCACTTCGTCCACCTCGAAGAAGGCCTTGCAGAACTCCTCGAGGCACCACTTGAGATGCCCGAGGTGCGTTTCCTCGTCGATGACGAGGCCCTCGATCTGGTGGAACATCGGCGTGTGCGTCTGGTCGCTGTCGGAGCGGTAGACGCGGCCGGGCGCGATGATGGGGGTCGGCGGCTTCTGGCTCAGCATCGTGCGGATCTGCACGGGGCTCGTGTGCGTGCGCAGAACCATGCGCGAGCCGTCGGCGCGCGGGCTCAGGTAGAACGTGTCGTGCTCCTGGCGCGCGGGATGCTCGGGCGGGATGTTGAGCTTGGTGAAGTTGAGATCGTCCGTCTCGATATCCGGGCCTTCGGCGACGGCGAAGCCCATATCGGCGAAGATTTCCGTGACCTCGTCCCAGACCTGGCTGACGGGGTGAATGCGCCCCTCGGCCTGCGGTCCTAGCCGCACGGGCAGCGTGACGTCGGCGGTCTCATTGGCGAGGCGCGCCGAGAGCGCTGCATCCTCGAGCACGGACTTGCGGCGCTCGAGGGCATCGGTGACGGTGGTTTTGAGCTGGTTGACCGCCGCGCCGAAGGCCTTGCGCTCCTCGGGCGCGAGCTTGCCGAGCTGGCTCATCAGCTCGGACACGCGGCCCTTCTTGCCGAGCGCGCCGATGCGCACCTGCTCGATGGCGCCGAGGTTATCGGCGCGCTCGATCTCACCGATCAGCTCGGTTTCGAGTGAGGAAAGGTCGGCAGTCATGGCGAGCCTCGCGCTGGTGAGCTGACGAGACTTACGCGGCTTTGGCGACGGCCGATTGAGCCTGATCGACGAGCGCCTTGAAGCCCGCCGGGTCCTTCACCGCCACATCGGCCAGCACCTTGCGGTCGACCTCGATGCCGGCAACCGACAGGCCATGGATGAACTTGCCGTAGGTCATGCCGTGCTCGCGGACGGCGGCATTGATGCGCTGGATCCAGAGCGCGCGGAATGTGCGCTTCTTGCGCTTGCGATCGCGATAGCCGTACTGCAGGGCCTTCTCGACGGCCTGCTTGGCAATGCGGATCGTATTCTTGCGCCGGCCGTAATAGCCTTTGGCGGCGTCCAGGACTTTCTTGTGCTTTGCGTGAGCGGTCACGCCACGCTTTACGCGGGCCATGGGATTTCTCCTACAACTTCAAAATCTTGGATGGGACAGCGGCTGATCGAAATCAGCGGTTATATGGCATGTACTTTTTGACGATGCCGGCGTCGCTGTCGCAGAGCGTCATGGTGCCGCGCGCATTACGGACGAACTTCGCCGTGCGCTTGATCATGCCGTGACGCTTGCCCTGGGCCGCGGCCATGACTTTGCCCGTACCCGTGATCTTGAAGCGCTTTTTGGCGCCGCTCTTGGTCTTCATCTTGGGCATTTGGCTCTCCATTCTATTGATTTTACACGGGATTTCTCCCGCGTGCCCCGCATGTGCAGGCGTGATGCAAAGCATCGAAAGCCGCCACGGCATGCCCCGCCGGGCGGCTCGAACGAGCGGGGTTATAGGGGAGAGGCCAGGGGAAGGCAAGGTGGGGCGGGCCCATAGCCGCTTGCACAACAGATCCCTCCCCCCTGGTGGGGGAGGTTAGGAGGGGGGATGGCAGAACGCTGGCGATGGGGTTCCCCCCACCCCTAACCCCTCCCCACAAGGGGGAGGGGGATAAGAAGCCACCACTCGCTCACGCCATGATCGCGCGGGCGAAGGCCAGGAAGGCGATCAGGGCCAGGGCCGCGCGGGCGGCGTGCGAATACTCCCAGATGTCGCGGAGCCGGGTCCAGTCGCCGCTGATTTCTATCGGGAAGATCGAGAAGAACAGCCCGCCGAGTCCTTGGAGGTTCATGTCGCGCGTCCAGGCGGCATTCACAGGCTGCGTGACGAACCAGAAGACGAGCTGCATGGCGACGAGACAGCCGAGCGCCAGCACCGCCCACCAGAAGCGCACGCCCGGCAGCGGCGCGAAGATCAGCAGCGCCAGGATCGCGAGCGCGCCGAGCGGCTCGGCAATGCCGCCGATCGTGAAGCCCGGATAGTAGAGCTGCTGCTGGACGGTGAAGTAGGTCTCGCGGTCGAGCCGCATTTTGCCTGGCATTTCCGCGACGTGCGCCAGCGACAGCGCCATGGCGATGGCGGTGAGCAAGAGGCAGACGAGCGGAAAGAGGCGGGACATCGTGGCCTCCCAAGCGTTGCGGTGCTCGCGGGTTGGGGCGAGCGGGTATCGAAGCGCAACGGGTGGGGGGAGGGGAGGGTTCCTGGCATCTCTAATCGCTGCGACTAAACTTCTTAAGTCCTAGGACCTCCTTAAATCCCGGGTGAATTCGGTATTGTTGAGCGTTCTCAGTGAACTGGCTTCGGGCATCTTTGTAACGCCATACATATTGAGCCCCGCCGCCGGTTCCGCCCACGGCCAAATAACCAACTAGCGAGAATTCAAACAAGCGCCCTAGCGCCGTTGTGGGCTCAATATTTCCTGAGAAGAGCGTCTTCCGGCCTTCCCATTTGGCTTTAAATTCGTCGAGTGTGAACTGTAGGCTGTCGAGATCCTTCACAACCAAAAGATAATCTCGGTATTCTGGCACGTGCTTGTGTATTTCGTCATCCAGTTCACGCTGCATATAGTCGGAGAAATTCTCCTGCGCACCGGTAATATGCTTGTTATCAAACTTGTCTGCGCCGTCGCTTGCAGTCTTGATCTGAGATATGCACTCATTGCAGAACTTGATCATGTCGCGTGGCCTGAGGAATGTGCGGTCGGCGATGTAGTTATATTTCCGCTGCCTTCCTGGCATTTCCCTATCTTCGTCGAATACATCCTCCCAACGACTGCGCTTACCCTGAAAAACTACTTGTATGCGGCGCTCCATCAGAGATTTTAGGGAGTTTGATCCAGCTCCCCTATCCCATACAACGAAATCGCAGAAATTTTCAGTTATCTTGTTTTTATCCTCGAACTGCAATCGATCATAAATGTCGTCCCGGAGGAAGATGGCAATCGTGAGGCGCTTTCCTTTTGATCTGGCATGAAGATTTATCTCGCGCGCCGCCAGGAGTAGGCCAATTAATCGTTGGGAGTAGTCCCGTTGATCCAGGCTGAACCCCAAATCTAATTGATCAAAGAGCACAAAATAGTCAATTTCTGGATTGAGTGATTCAATCGTCGCTGCGCGAATGTTATGGTTTAATTCTTGCACAAAAATAGGAAGCTCCGAGATGGGAATGGATTCGACTTTTGCTCCAGCTTTAAATATGGCCCAATTTATGCCTACGTCGCCTGAAAGCTTGAGGGTCTTGGTTGGGGTGAAGATTTGGGTTACGTCTGGATCCCTCGTTCCATAGCTATCAAGTACAAAACGCTCAAGGCGCGCGAGGTGATCGGCTGCTGGATCGGAATATGGTTGAGAGT
This sequence comes from Pseudomonadota bacterium, assembly GCA_023430315.1. Classification (GTDB taxonomy): domain Bacteria; phylum Pseudomonadota; class Alphaproteobacteria; order Rhizobiales; family Hyphomicrobiaceae. Next base: position 4,451 of record JAEZAW010000352.1, read on the forward strand.
GATCCTGATTGAGGAGGATTTTTGCCAATGTGACATAGCAAAGATATTGCCAGCTCTGTACATAGCATTGTTCGGGCGGTACGCCGACCGATTTCTGTTTACGCAGAAACGCTTATGCTCTTTTAAGCTCAGAAAGGCCTTATGGTCCTCGAAGGCGTCAATCAATAATGCGTCCTCGTCCGCATCCGTTCCGCCGAAAGTGCTTATTTCCGCTAGCTTGATTAAGGGGGTTGTCATGGTATTTCTCAATTCTGTCGTAATAATATTCTGCTCGCCTGCGGTTTGAGTTTTGCCTTCCGGGTATTTGGCCTTATGTGCTACACACCAATCCCAAGCGCCGCCTGTAATTCTCGCACCGACTGGCTCTGAGCCCCTGGGGCGCTGTTCACGATACCGGGGACGCGCATTTCTTTCAGAAACTTGATCTGCTTAGCATTGACGAGGTTAGGATTGCTGTCGAGTGCTAGAGCAATCAGCTTGTTCTCAAGAAACTGGATGGCCGGATATTCGCGCGTCGTTGGCTTGCAGAACTTTCCTCCGTGCGTGACCTTCGGCAGCAGGTAGAGAACGGGTGCCTTCTTCGGGTTTCGAGCGAGCTGCTTGTCGACCAGATGTCTCTTACCGGGCGAGAAGCACTCATGGCGGAAGGCCTGCTTTTCGGCCTTGCCCACGTAGATTGGCGTGGCGTTCGTGCCGTGCCTCAATGCGAAAACATAACACCCACAAGCTCGCGATAGCCCATCCACGCGAGCATCCACTTCATCCCAGAATGCTTTGCTATAGATGCCGTCGCCGTACCCGTCTCGCGGGATCTCAAAGCCTCCGAATATGTCGAAGCGCATCGCCCCCTCCATGATTCGATCATGCAAATCGGGAGCGATTAGTTTTCATCCGCCAAGGATCGACAATGGGATAGGGGTGTAGATCAACAGAAAATTCTGCCACCCCTACCTCCTCCCCCCAAAGATCGACTTGAAGATCGCGTTCTTCACTTGGGTCACGACGGAGCGCATGATCGAGCGTGACACGTCGCGCGTGATCTGCTCGCCCATGGACATGCCGCCGCGCGGGCCGCGCCCGAAAATCGTCTTGCCGAGCTGGCCGCCCCAGCCGGCATCCGCCTCCTTGGCCTTCTCGGCGTCCGCTGCCGCCGCTTCCGCGCGCTTCTGCAGCATCTCGTAGGCGCTCTCGCGGTCGGCCACGTCCTCGTACTTGCCCTGATAGGGGCTGCCATCCATGAGCTTCTGGCGCTCGGCGGGCGTCACCGGTCCCATGCGCCCGGACGGCGGGCGGATCAGCGTCCGCTGTACCATGGAGGGCTCGCCCTTGTTGTGCAGCACCGAGACCAGCGCCTCGCCGACCTTCAGCTCCTGGATGACGCGCTCGACGTCTATCGCGGGATTGGGCCGGAACGTCTCGGCGGCGGCGCGGATGCCCTTCTGCTCGATGGGCGTGAAGGCGCGCAGCGCGTGCTGTACGCGATTGCCGAGCTGGGCCGAGACACTGTTCGGCACGTCGCGCGGGTTCTGCGTCACGTAGTAGATGCCGACGCCCTTCGATCGGATGAGGCGCGTCACGCGTTCGATCTGCTCCAGCAGCGCCTTCGGAGCCTCGTTGAAGAGCAGGTGCGCCTCGTCGAAGAAGAAGACCAGCTTCGGCTTCTCGGGATCGCCGATTTCGGGCAGCTCGTTGAACAGCTCCGAGAGCATCCAGAGCAGGAACGTCGCGTAGAGACGCGGCGTGTTCATGAGCTTGTCGGCGACGAGCAGATTAATGGTGCCGTGGCCGTTGGGCGCTGTGCGGATGAAGTCCTTGATGTCGAAGGCCGGCTCGCCGAAGAAATGATTGGCGCCCTGCTCCTCGAGCACGAGCAGGCGGCGCTGCACGGCACCTGCGGACGTCGCGGAAACATTGCCGTACTTGGTCTGCAGCTCCTTCCCGCGCTGGGCGACGTTGGCGATCATCGCGCGCAGGTCCTTGAGATCGAGCAGCGGCAGGTTCTCGTCCTGCGCCACGCGGAACATTATGTTGAGGACGCCCTCCTGCACCTCGTTGAGCTCCATGAGGCGCGAGAGCAGCAGCGGGCCCATGTCCTGCACGGTCGTGCGGATCGGATGGCCCTGCTGGCCGAAGATGTCCCAGAAGACGACGGGCGAGGCGTGGTTCTCGTAGTCCTCGAGACCGATCTCCTCGGCGCGCTTCAGCAGGAAGTCCTTCGGCTCGCCCTTCATGGAGATGCCCGAGAGGTCGCCCTTGATGTCGGCGGCGAAGACGGGAACGCCGGCGGCGGAGAAGCCCTCGGCGAGCACTTGCAGCGTCACGGTCTTGCCGGTGCCGGTGGCGCCGGTGACGAGGCCGTGGCGGTTGGCCAGCTTGAGCTCCAGGCATTCGGCGCCGCCGCCCTGCTCGGCATTGCTCTGGCCGATGAAGATCAGCCC
>JAEZAW010000146.1 GCA_023430315.1 Pseudomonadota bacterium
CGCGAGCTGATGCAGCACTTCGAGCAGCTTCGCCACATCGTGGAAATGCAATCCCGTCGTCGGCTCGTCGAGAATGTAGAGCGTGCGCCCCGTCGCGCGGCGTGACAATTCCTTCGCGAGCTTGATACGCTGCGCTTCGCCGCCCGAGAGCGTCGTCGCCTGCTGGCCGATCTTGATGTAGCCGAGACCCACGCGGAACAGCGTTTCGAGCTTGTCGCGGATGGCGGGCACGGCCTTGAAGAAGCCGACGCCTTCCTCGACGGTCATGTCGAGCACGTCCGCGATGGACTTCTCGCGGAACAGGATTTCGAGCGTCTCGCGATTGTAGCGCTTGCCCTTGCACTGGTCGCACGTGACGTAGACGTCCGGCAGGAAGTGCATCTCGATCTTGATCACGCCGTCGCCCTGGCAGGCTTCACAGCGTCCGCCCTTGACGTTGAACGAGAAGCGGCCCGGACCGTAGCCGCGCGCCTTGGCCTCGGGCAGGTTCGCGAACCACTCGCGAATGGGTGTGAAAGCGCCCGTGTACGTCGCGGGATTCGAGCGCGGCGTGCGGCCGATCGGCGACTGGTCGATGTCGATGACCTTGTCGAGCAGCTCCAGGCCCTCGATGCGCTCGTGCGCACCGGGTGCCTCGCGCGCGCCATTGAGCTTGCGCGCCGCGGCCTTGTAGACCGTGTCGATGAGGAACGTCGACTTGCCGCCGCCCGAGACGCCGGTGACGCACGTGAGCACGCCGAGCGGAATCTCGGCGGTGACGTCCTTGAGATTGTTGGCGCGCGCCCGCACGACCTTCAGCTTGCGCTTGGGATCGATCTTGCGCCGCTGCGCCGGCATCGCGATCTCGCGGGCGCCGGTAAGGTATTCCGCCGTGAGGCTGCCCGGCGTCGCCATGACCTCGGCAGGCGTGCCGTGCGCGATGATCTGCCCGCCGTGCACGCCTGCGCCCGGGCCGATGTCGACGACGTAGTCCGCGTGCAGGATGGCATCCTCGTCGTGCTCGACGACGAGCACGGTATTGCCGAGGTCGCGCAGGCGCTTCAGCGTTTCGAGCAGGCGTGCATTATCGCGCTGATGCAAGCCGATGGAGGGCTCGTCGAGCACGTACAGCACGCCGGTGAGGCCAGAGCCGATCTGCGACGCCAGGCGGATTCGCTGGCTCTCGCCGCCCGAGAGCGAGCCTGAGCCGCGCGCGAGCGTGAGATAGTCGAGGCCCACGTCATTCAAGAATTTCAGGCGGTCGCGGATCTCCTTGAGAATGCGCGTCGCGATTTCCGTCTGCTGCGGCGTGAATGTCTTCGGGACATCGGCGAACCAGTCGTTCGCTGAGCGAATGGAGAGCCCCGTCACCTCGCCGATATGCTTGCCGCCGACCTTTACCGCGAGCGCCTGCGGCTTCAGGCGATAGCCGTTGCACGCCGCGCACGGATGCGAGCCCTGATAGCGCGACAGCTCCTCGCGCACCCAGTCGCTGTCGGTCTCGCGCCAGCGCCGCTCGATGTTCGGGATCACGCCTTCAAAGGACTTCACGGTCTTGTACGTGCGGAGGCCGTCCTCGTACGTGAATGTGATCTCCTCGCCGTCCGAGCCGAACAGGATGGCGTCCTGGATCTTGCGCGGCAGCTTCTCCCACGGCGTCGCGAGATCGAACTTGTAGTGCTTGGCGAGCGCGCGCTGCGTCTGCTCGTAGTAGGGCGAGGTGCTGCCGCTGCGCGCCCACGGCCAGATGGCGCCATCGCCGATGGACATGGAGCGATCCGGCACGACCAGATCGGGCTCGAACTTGAGCTCCGTACCGAGGCCGTCGCACGTCGGGCAGGCACCGGCCGGCGCATTGAACGAGAACAGCCGCGGCTCGATCTCCTCGATCGTGAAGCCGGACACGGGGCAGGCAAAGCGCTGCGAGAACACCGTGCGCTCGTGCGTGTCGTTCTTCGACTTGTTCGCGCCTTCCGTTTCGGATTTCGGCAGCGGTTTGTCCGCGAACTCGATGACGGCAATGCCATCGGCGAGCGCCAGCGCCGTCTCGAAACTGTCGGCAAGCCGCGTCGCGATATCCCTGCGCACGACAAGACGGTCGATCACGACGTCGATGTCGTGCTTGTACTTCTTGTCGAGCTTTGGCGCGTCCGAGATCTCGTAGAACGTGCCGTTGATCTTCACGCGCTGGAAGCCGCGCTTCTGCCACTCGGCCAGCTCCTTGCGGAACTCGCCCTTCCGCCCGCGCACGACCGGCGCCAGCAGATAGAGCCGCGTGCCCTCGGCGAGCGCCAGCACGCGATCGACCATCTGCGTGACCGTCTGGCTCTCGATCGGCAGGCCCGTCGCCGGCGAGTACGGCACGCCGACGCGGGCGAACAGCAGGCGCAGATAATCGTAGATCTCCGTCACCGTGCCGACCGTCGAGCGCGGATTGCGCGAGGTCGTCTTCTGCTCAATGGAGATGGCCGGCGAGAGCCCGTCGATGTGGTCCACATCCGGCTTCTGCATCATCTCGAGGAACTGGCGCGCGTAGGCCGAGAGGCTCTCGACGTAGCGCCGCTGGCCCTCGGCATAGATCGTATCGAACGCGAGCGACGACTTCCCCGAGCCCGAAAGGCCCGTGAACACGACCAGCGCGTCCCGGGGGATCTCGAGATCGACGTTCTTCAGGTTGTGCTCACGCGCACCGCGGACGTGGATCGTCTTCATCAAGCTTGCCGGAGTTGCGACAGGCTGCAGAGAGGCTTTGGCCGCCGCGGGGGCGGCTTTGCGTGGTGACTTGCTCATGATGGCTCGGCTGGGCGGTTCAGGGGCGCCACTTTCCAGCCCGACCTTACTACGGACGGGGCGTCGCCGAGAACCCATTGAGAACAATATCCGGGGACGATGTGTTGTGTCGCGAGATGGTGGTGCGCCCCATCCACACGGCACTGGCAGTAGATGTCCGGAAGTCCAGGATCGGGCTCTCGCGCCAGCCTTTGGCGCCCGGCTCGCGCACCGCGATCCGCGCCACGTCGTTGTTGAACTCCGTTACATACATGGATCGCAGGCCGGCGAAGGGCCTTCCGGATATGGGTTTGTCCAGCGCGACTTCAAGCGTCTGCCGGTTCTGGTCGATATGCGCGAGGCGGAGCGTCGCCGACCCGCCGAGCGCGAACTGCAGCGTGAAAGTCCGCGCCTTGGGATCGAAGGCGATCTCCTTGATCCGCACGATCGGGCGCCCGTCCACCTCGATCGGCCCGATGAGCATGGACGACCCGAACGCCGTCGGCGCCATCCCGGCCGGCGCCTTGGGCCGCATCCGCCAGTACCCGTCCTGCGGGTAGAAGACGAGCACCTCCTCGCCCCCCATGGGCCGGATCATCCACACCTGCACGAGATGCAGCCCGCTCTCCACGCGGTCGCCGATCCGCACGGTCGCCGTCGAGGGCCGCCAGAAGGTCGGCATGGTCCAGCCGACGAGCCAGATGTCCGGCTCCTCGTAGATGGTCTTGCGCGTCGGCACCTTCACGCCGCTCGCGTGCACCGGATCGCCGCTCATGTCGCAGTCCGTCCAGTCCGCCTCGAAGCTGTCGCGCTGGATAGACGTGATGTACGCCGGATGCGCCGCCTCGATGCGGAAGCTCGTCACCGCGTCCGACGTGAAGTCGATCGAGATGTTGTCCTTCTCCGCGCACAGCACCGGGCCCGAGCCGTTCGTCACCGTCACGGCGAGATCGTCGTGGCTGCCGGCGCGGGCGAGGGTAGCGGTCATCAGGAACACCGTCAGCAGGAGGGACAGACGACCGGCACGGACGAGCAGAGCAGGCATGGAGCGGGCCGGTTGGAGGGTGACTCAGCGATGGCGGGTCGCGCCCGCGGCGCGAGCAGGGGCTAGCCCCTGCAACCCCGCCGCGCCGGAGCCGCGTCTTCGACGCGACGGGACACCCCCAATTCTGCAATAGACTGGCCCCCGTCTTTTATAGGGTCAAGGGAGTTGGGGCAAAGGGGGAGCAGCAAGAACTGCTCCATGGCGGGTGAATCAGGCGGTGCCGAGCTCGTCCCTATGACCGATTACCTTGAGGCCATAGGAATGGTCGAGTATCTGGTCAGCTTGTGACGTACTGTCGAGTGATCGCGTACGGTTCTCTATTCGAGGTTGCCAGCCTAAGAAAGTTCGGAGGTTTGATCGATGGTTGTTTGGTCTCCTTTCAGGTTCAACTGCGGGCGAGAGATGGCAAATCGCCTGGCGATTGCTCCCCTGACAACCAATGCTTCCAATGACGATGGGACCGCGACCGAAAGCGAACTCGAATTTGTCCGGCGGCGTGCTGCCAATGGATTCGGAGCAAGTATTTCCTCTGCCGCTTACGTCAAGGAAGATGGGCGATCTTGGCAGGGAATAGGCGCGGCACACGACGGACACGTGCCCAGTCTGAGCCAACTCGCTGAAGCATTGCGTGCTTCACAGGGGCTCGCGATCCTCCAAATATATGACGGCGGCCGCATCGCAAAGCCCGAGTTGATAGGCGAGCAGTCTCTGCGTGCGCCGTCTGCGGTTGCGTCGTTGCGTCCGGGAGCAAAGACGCCGAGGGCGATGACGGCGACTGAAATTGAAAGCCTGATTGCGAGCTTTGGAAAGGCTGCATCTCTCGCTCGAAAGGCCGGCTTCGACGGCGTCGAAATTCATGGAGCCAATCACTACGCGGTTCATCAATTTTTCTCCCCCCGAGCGAACCACCGCGACGATCATTGGGGTGGCACGCTTGCAAAGCGTATGAATTTTGCTCTCGCGGTCGCGCAAGCCGTTCGCGATGCAGTCGGTCCGAAGATGATCGCGGGATTTCGCGTTACACCGTTTGAAGCCGAAGCTGACGGATATGCGCTCGAGGACGCCAAGCAGCTTTGCAATGAGCTCGCCGACCTGGAGCTCGACTACATCTCAATTTCTCTCGACGACTATCGGATGAGCCGCCCGACGAGCGAGACGCGCGACTACAAAAATCCGATCGCGCAAAGACATGCTCTCACAGTGAGTCCCATCACAGAAATTGCCCGCGTCATAGCAGGCCGCTGTGCCGTCATGGCAAGTGGTGGGATTAGAACGTGCGCTGATGCGGAGGGTGCGATCGAATTGGGCGCTGATTTGGTTGCCGTAGGGCGCGCCGTGGTGGTCGATCCAGAGTGGCTATCCAAAGTTCGCAGCAATAGCGAAGCATCGATCCTGTCGGGACTACCGAAGGACGAGATCGAGATAGCCAAAGCATTGAGCATTCCACCACGAATGGTCGAATACCTGTTGAGCCGTCCAGGTTGGATCCCTCGGCTTTAGGTCTCGCGCGCCGGTTACTGGGTGGTTCAGTGGAGGCGGGTCGCGCCTGCGGCGCGAGCTGGGGCTAGCCCCGGCAACCCCGACCGGGGGGACACCCCCGGCCCCCGTCTTTTATGGGTTGGGGGAAGTCGGGAAGGCGGGCGCTCAGCACAATCTGCCTAATGAATATCCTTGTTGGAAGGTGGGTAACTCCAATTGACGCAGGTGGCTGGCTTCGCTGATGTGGCTTTGGTGGGGTCCCTTTTTTCGGATGTAATAGCATTATGAAGATTGCATCTATCCAGATTGAAAAGTTCAAGCGGTTTGAAAAGCTAACCATCGAGGGCATTCCCGAGCCGGCGCGCTTGGTTGTGCTCGCCGGGCCCAACGGGAATGGGAAGTCCAGTCTGTTTGATGCGTTCCTGTTTTGGCGTCGTGGGCACGGCGGCGGCGGATGGTCATGGGACCCAAACTATCACGCGCGGGGTCGCCTCTCAAATCTGGATACTGAGGGCGTTCGGTTGAAGTTTCATAGCCATGAAAAACTCGCGCGCGATGCGGTGGCCAGTGCGATCCATATTCGGTCCGCGTATCGAAACGATCCTGTGGTTCAACTTGAGCAAATCACTCGGTTGGGTGAAGCCACAAAGGATTGGCGATTGGATAGACTCGCGGCAAATGACGCGAGCGTTACGAGAAATCTTCAGCGCATCGCAGGGCAGACGCTAGATGAGGTCTATGGATCTGCGCCGGCCGAAACAACTTATGCTCATGCCCGCGCGGAGCTTAATGGGCGCGTGAATAGAGTGTTTGCTACGCTACTTCCGAGCCTCACGATGGATGGGCTTGGTAATCCGATTGAAGTGGGCAGCTTCCATTTCTCCAAAGGGTCGTCGAAGGGATACCACTACAACAATCTCTCGGGCGGCGAGAAGGCGATCTTCGATCTCATTCTGGATCTGATAGTGCAGGGGAAAGCATTTGGCCCCGCCGTTTACTGCATTGATGAACCTGAAACGCACGTAAATCCGAATCTGCATGCGCTTCTTCTCAAAGAGTTGCTGGATCTTGTTCCTGCTGGTGGTCAGCTTTGGATCGCAACGCACTCGATTGGAATGTTAAGGCAAGCGCGAGACTTACAGAGAAGCCGCGGAGCCAACGAAATTGTCTTCCTTGATTTCGATAGGCCATTCGATGAGGCAGTGGTTCTCACGCCAACGATCCCCGATCGTGCATTCTGGAATCGCGCACTGACCACCGCGGTCGGCGATATCGCGCAGTTAGTTGCTCCAGAGGTGATCGTCTTCTGCGAAGGCAGCAACCCGACAACGACGCTCGGTGCAGGAAGTGATGCTACCGTATACCAGCGCATATTCGCCGCTGAATTGCCGGAGGTAACCTTTACATCACTCGGCTCATCGACAGTTGTTGATGGGGAGCTGGGTGTTGCCGTCTCGCGGCTTTTTTCAACGATAAAGGGCACCAGAGTTATTAGGATTATCGACGGGGATTTGCGTTCGCATACGGAAAGAGAAGACTTGTCGGCCCGTGGAGTGCGCTGTCTCTCCCGGCGTTACATCGAGAGCTATTTGTTCGATGACGAGATACTGTCAAAGCTCTGTGTGTCCGCAGGCCATCCGGACAGTACAGGAGAGTTTCTGGCTGAAAAGAATCGCTTGCTGTCGGAAGCGGCGGCGCGGGGGCATGATCGCGACGATCTGAAGAAGTCTGCGGGCAATATTCGCGTGCTTGCCGGCCAGAAGCTCAAAACCGTCACACAGACAACCCTTGGTTTCATGGCCGATGTGCTGGCGCCCCTAGTCACGCCCGAAACACAGACCTATCAGCAACTGAAACGTGACATCTTTGGCTGAGGAGCCCTCACACCCTCTCGCCCTCAAACAACCCCTTGTACTGCGGCCAGTACGCCCGGATCAGCAGCAGGCTGCAGACGACGAGGACGGCTGCCATCGGCAGACCCTGCGGGTTCAGGAAAAGATGGAACAACACGATCACCGTGATGACCGGCACGATCTAGCTGCGTTCCTCTGCGGCGCGACTGCCCTTATTTAGGGCAATTCTGCCTACCGACCTCCGGGTTTGTGCTGATTCCATGCTCAGTGAGGAACCTCTCTCTATTCCGATCGGGGTCACCGAACATTGGGTAGAGACTTGACCGAGACATTGATCGCAACAGCAGCTGCCCCACTAGCCTCCACCGCGTCGCCTTCCCTGGAAGACAGCGGCTTCGTCTCAACGGGTCATCTTCCGGCTTCGGAAGAGGTGCAGGCATTGATCGAGAGTGCGTATGCCCGGTTCAGCTCGACGACTGATGGGCAGAATTCGGATGTCTACCCGGCCCTTGCTCGGGTTCCAGCCGATCTCTTCGGCGTGTGCGTGGTCGATACTGCCGGGCGCGTCCACAACGCCGGTGATGCCGACTACGAATTCTCGATTATGAGCGTATCAAAGCCGTTTCTGTTCGCGCTCATCTGCGACCTGATCGGCCCTGACGAGGCACGCGCGAAGCTCGGCGCCAACAGCACGGGGAAGCCCTTCAATTCTCTATCGGCAATCGAAGGGAGCCGCGACGGGCGTACCAATCCCATGGTCAATGCCGGCGCGATCGCGACGACCAGCCTCGCCCCCGGTCGGGACACCGCAGAGAAATGGAAGTTCATCCACGAGGGTTTGTCGCGCTTTGCCGGCCGCGAGCTGCCGTTGAACGAGGAGGTCTACGCTTCGGCCTCCGAGACGAATTTCCGCAATCGCAGCATTGCCCAGCTGCTTCAGAGCGTTGGATGCATCTACTCGGATCCGGCTGAAGCCACAGACCTCTACACAAAGCAGTGTTCACTCAACGTCAGTGCAAAAGACCTCGCTGTCATGGGCGCAACTCTCGCCGACGGCGGAGTCAACCCAATCACGAGGAAGCGCGTGGTGAGCCATGCCGTCTGCCACTACGCATTAGCCATCATGGCGACTGCAGGTCTCTACGAAACTTCTGGCGATTGGCTTTTCGAAATCGGCCTTCCGGGCAAGAGCGGAATAGGCGGCGGCATCGTGACCGTATCGCCGGGCAAGGGCGGTCTCGGCACCTTCGCTCCTCCTCTCGATAGCGCTGGCAATAGCGTCAAGGGACAGTTGGTCGCGAAATATCTCTCGCACCGGCTGGGAATGGATCTCTTCGTATCGAGGCCTGCTGACTGAAGCGCGCGAGCCGATCGCGATCGCAAGTGCCGTGCAGCTCTTGGAGATGACAATGGCTGTTGAAACCTATGTAGCCCAAGATGCCCGCGCCGAAGCCCAAGCGTCTTGGGTGCCGATGATCGCCATTGCGCTCGGCCAGATGATCATGTCCTTCAACGTCGCCTCCTTGCCGGTGGCGCTGAGTGGCATGGTCGAGAGCTTCAACGTGTCACCGACGACCGTGGCAACTGGCATCGTCGCCTATTCGATGCTGGTCGCGGGGTTCGTCATGCTCGGCGCTAAGCTCGCGCAGCGATACGGCGCAGCGCGTGTGTTCCGGGCGGCCGTCGTGCTCTTCTGCATCTCGCAGATATTGATGACCTTCAGTCCCACTGCGACCGTCATGATCTCGGCCCAGGCACTGTGCGGCGCTTCGGCTTCCGTCATCGTGCCCTCGCTCGTCGCACTTATTGCCGAGAACTACAGCGGCCGTCAGCAAGCCACGGCGGTCGGCGCCCTTGGTTCAGCGCGTGCTGCGGCCGGGGTCCTGGCTTTCGTGGTCGGCGGCGTATTCGGGACATTTATCGGCTGGCGCCCGGCCTTTGGAATCCTGGTCGCCGTTTCGGCCATCGTCTTCTTTCTGAGCTTCCGCCTTAAGTCAGTCCCTGGCCGACCGGAAGTCGGAATTGACGTGATCGGAGTCTGCCTCGCGGCAGCGGCCATCATCCTCATCAGCTTCGGATTCAACAACCTGAATGGATGGGGATTGGTGTTAGCGCGTGCGGCAGCCCCATTCAGCCTTCTCGGTCTGTCGCCTGCGCCAATAATGATCATCGCCGGAATCGTGCTCGGGCAGATCTTTCTCGCGTGGACTCATCGACGTCAGCCGGCCGGAAAGACGCCGCTCCTCGCTCTCGAGGTCATCGACTCGCCCGAGGAGCGCGCAGCGGTCTATGCGTTGTTTTCGGTAGTCGCGCTCGAAGCTGCGCTGAATTTCTCCGTACCTCTTTACATTCAGATCGTGCAGGGTCGGTCACCCCTTGCAACCGCGGTTGCGATGATGCCGTTCAACTTGACGGTATTCTTCACCGCGATGCTGATCGTCCGCTTCTATGATCGCTTCACACCGCGACAGATAGGGCAGTTCGGGTTCGTGCTCTGTACGGCGGCACTGGTCTGGCTCGCCTTTGTCGTGCGTAACGACTGGAGCGAAATCCCCGTGCTGCTTGGGCTGGTGCTGTTCGGTATTGGCCAGGGTTCCTTGGTAACACTCCTGTTCAACGTCCTGGTGACGGCGTCACCGAAGGAGCTTGCAGGAGATGTCGGATCATTGCGTGGCACCACGCAGAACCTCGCCTCGGCGGTTGGAACAGCGGTGGCAGGAGCGCTCCTCGTTGGCCTGCTTAGTGCAGCTGTGCTCAGCAGGATCGCTGGGAGCCCAACCTTGTCTGCAGAGCTTCAGTCGCAGGTCAATCTCGACAGCGTCACATTCGTTAGCAACGACCGCCTCGGAAGCATCCTTGCCGGCACGAACGCGACGCCGGAGCAGGTGGCAGAGGCCGTGCGCGTCAATACGGAGGCGCGACTGCAAGCGCTTAAGATTGGCCTTCTTATACTCGCCGGTCTGTCATTGCTGACCATCATTCCGGCCAGGAGGTTGCCCAACTATCGGCCCGAAGAAATACCTTCCCGTTGATTGCTCAAGGACATCGCCAATAGGTCAAAATGCGGTTGCGGTGGCTGTTGGGGAAACGCTGCGCAGACCAAGCTATCAAGCGACACGCCTTCTCACCCCCGCTCAGGCTCGAATAGCGCCGAATACTGCGGCCAATAGGCCCGGAGCAGCAGCAGGCTGCAGACGACGAGAACGGCTGCCATCGGCAGACCCTGCGGGTTCAGGAAGAGATGGAAGAGCACGATCACCGTGATCACCGGCACGATCAGCGCGAAGCCGAATGCCGGCGCGCGGTTCGTCAGCAAGCAAAGCGCGCCGACCAGGTTGACCGTCTTCAGCAGCGGCCAGAAGAAACCGGAGGCAATCAGCGCCCCTTCGAACTCCTCGCCGCGCGCTGACGTCGGTGGATGAATGATGCGGCCACCGGTGAAGATGAAATAGAAGCCATCGACAGCGCTCAGCAGGAACAGCGCGCCGAGGATCAGGCGCGGAAGCGTAATGCTCAAGTGCCGTGTCATGGCAGATCCGATCATGAAAGGAAGGTGGCGAGTGAAGCGGCGAGGTCCGAGCGCCAGCGATGGCATTCGGCCGCGTCAGAAGCCAGAGAAAGCCCCGCGTCGACAATGACTCCCGATGTCGCAGGCACACTCGCTAAGGGACGTTGATCTGCCAGGATACGCCGAAGCGATCGTTGCACCAGGCAAAGCGGGTCGAGAAGCCGTAGTTGTTCGGCGGCATGAGCACCATGCCCTCCTCGGCGAGCGCTGCGTACACGCGCTCGAATTCGGCCGCGTCCGTGCACTGCACGAAGAACGACGTCGAGGGCGTGAAGCTGAAGGCGTGCTGGACCGGGCTGTCCGACGCCATGACGGGCACGTTGTTGATCGTGAAGATCGCGTGGATGACGCTCCCTTCCTTGCCGGGTCCCTCGGGTCCGTACGTGTTCATCTGCAGGATCTGGGAGTTCGGAAACAGCGACGTGTAGAAGCGCATGGCCTCCTCCGCCCGTCCGGAGAACATAAGGAAGGTCGTGATCGATTGCGGCACGAGGCGGGGTCCTTCTCGGTGGGCGCTGGCGCGGCAGGCGCGTTGTCTTACGCCCTAGCGGCAGAAGGTTGAAGGAATGTGGCTGGATCCGCCGAGGAGGGGCCCTGGCCGGTTGAGGACTATTTGGGCCTGCCGCCCTCTTGAGTGCCCAGCCGCACCCCTTACGCGTGGCCGTCCACCCGCTCTTAGTCATTCCCCCCGATAGTCCTGGCCGAGAGGATCGCCCATCGTGCAGTTTTATGCTGCATGAGGCTTCAGTTGGAGTTTCCCATGACCAGTAACGATGACGTCGGAAGGTCTGCTGGCGGCAACCGCCGGAGCGCTGTAGTGCGCGCGGGCGGGATGATCGCCGCTGCTCTTGGCGTGCTTCCGGCTGACGCCGTCCGCGCCCAGCAGGACACGCCCATGTCCATCATCGCGGCCCAGGTCCGACTGCAGGGACACGCTTGCAATGAGCCGCGCCGGGCAGAGCGTGATGCACAGGCCTCGCGGCCCAACGAAACCGTCTGGACGCTGACCTGCGAGAACGCCACGTACCGGGTGACGCTCGTGCCGGATATGGCTGCCCGGATCGAGGTCAAGAAGTAGCGTCCCGCTCGGTGCGCACCCGCCCCTAACTATTGACATTGCACGTTTACAGACAAAGGCTTAAGGGCACGGGTGAGAGAGCGCCCCGTGCCGCTGTGGCAGATCACCTCTCTGGGGCTGACGATCCCGCGTGGCATCGTCGCGGAGGAATAGTTTGGATAGTCTGCCTGCGTTTCTCACCGGCGGCGGCCGGGCAGCGGATGCAATCGCTGAATTCGATTGGGCCGGCTCGCCCCTCGGCCCCATGGAACGATGGCCGCAGTCGCTCAAGACCGCGCTCGGCATGATGCTGTCTTCGAGTTTCCCCAAGGCGATCGTCTGGGGCCCTAAGCTCATCACCTTCCACAACGATGCCTTCGAGCCCATTCTCGGCGACAAACCGCCGGCCCTTGGGCGACCTTTCAGCGATGTCTGGCGGGAGGCGTGGCCCGAGCTGAAGCCGATGGTCGACAAGGCTTACGCGGGCGAAGCGACCTTCATCGAGAATTTTCCCCTCGTCGTCGACCGGCGCGGCTATCCGGAGCAAACGTATTTCACGTTTTGCTACAGCCCCATTCGCGCGGAAGAGGGCGAAGTCTGCGGCATGATGGACACGGTCATTGAAACGACCGATACGGTTCTCGCGCAGGAGCAGCTCGGCGTCGTGAATGCAGAGCTGGCGCACCGCATGCGCAACCTCCTGACGATGGTTTCGGCCGTTGCCTCGATGTCGCTGCGTCACGCGAGGGATATTGAGGAGGCACGTGCGAGCATCGCGCAGCGTTTGTCCGCGCTGAGCCGGAACCAGTCGCTACTCCTGGTGGACGGGGCAAGCGAAGCGAGTATCCAGGAACTGCTGGAGCAGGCGCTCGCCCCGCATCCTCAGCTTCATGACCGCGTGACGTTCTCGGGGCCTGAGCTGCGCTTGAGCTCGAAGCTCGCCCTTGCGTTGGCGCTCGCGCTGAACGAGCTCATCACGAATGCGATCAAGTATGGAGCCTTGTCACACCCGGACGGCGCCGTCTCGGTGACGTGGGATCCTGCAGCCTTCCGCTTTACCTGGCGGGAGAGCGGCAACTCGCAAGCAGAGAAGCCGACGCGCGAGGGGTTCGGGACCAGGGTGCTGATGCGGTTTGTTTCGACATCATTCAGCGGCCAGGCGCGCATGCAGTTTGGAGATGATGGCTTCATCTACGAGCTTACGGCGCCGCCGCAGGTCGTTGGCGCTGCGGCCGCATAGGCGCCGCATCATAGCGTCGCCTACGCGCGCTGACCCTTATTTCGCCGGCGGTACGACCTTCATCACGAACGACGTCGGCGGCTCGCCCGGTCCGAAGGGGCCCGGGACCTTGTTGCGCACAGGCGGCAGGCTCTGCAGATAGGCGACGATCGCATCGGCATCCTCGCGCGTGAGCGTCGCAAAGGCATGCCACGGCATGATAGGCGCCAGCACGCGGCCGTCCGGCCGCTTGCCCTCAGTGATCGCGGCGCGGATTTCCTCCGCCGACCACTTGCCGAGGCCCGTCTCCTTGTCCGGCGTGAGATTGGGGCCGTGGAACACTCCAAGGCCCGGGATCTCGAAGCCGACTTCGGAGCCGGAGAGAAAGCGCTGCAAGTCGGGCTTACCGAAGAAGTAGCCCGGGGTGTGACAGTCGTTGCAGCCGCTGATCGCGACGAGATACTTGCCGCGCGAAATGTGCGCTTCCTCTGCTGCGATCGGCCAGAGTGGCAGCAACAGAGCCATCAGGCCGGAGATCAGCGCAGCGAGCAGGGCAATGCGCGCATCGCGCGACATGTGGGACCGTGTGGCGGGTGCCGTATGTGTTGACTCGTTCGACATGACTGCTTCTTCGCCTTTCCCGCTGCTCATGCCACCTGATGAAGGCTGTTGCCCGTAAAGCTCTTCGCGACGCGCCGGTCGTAGTCGTCCGCGAGTGAGCGCAAAGCGGCCGCGCCATCGCCCGCGAACGAGGGGCCATGCATGAGCGCGAGCGTTCGCGACGCGAGCGTCGAGAGCGACCTCAGCGTCGCCCCCATGCCCGGATTGAGGGAGGAGTATTGGAAAATGTCCTCCGCCGCAATCGCCGGCCCGACGATGTCGCGATCCGTCAGCGGCGAACCATTGCCGAGTTGCGTGAAGAGATCGCCGCACATGAGCGTTTGCGTGGATTCCTCGTACAGCACGCCGGCGTCCCAACCATGCGGCGTGTGAGGGGTGTCGATGAAGCGCACGCGCTTGCCGCGTCCGAGATCGACGACCTCGCCGTCGCTCAGCTCGCGCGAGGGGCGATCGGCAAAATCATTCAGCGAGACCAGGCAGCCAGTTTTGCCATGCGCGGGCGTGGCGTGCGGCGCGGCGGCGAGCCATTCGTTCATGGCTCCGCATTCATCCGACTCGAAATGTCCGAACGTGATCCAGCGCAGCTTCTCCGGTGGGATGATGCGGGCGAGCGCGTCACGGTTCAGGCCGAACATCTTGCGCAAGCCGGTGTGGAACATGAGCGGCTCATCGCCGAGCACGAGGAACTGGTTGAACGTGAATCCGGCTGGCGGCGCGATGTCCGGCACGAAGGTCGAGAGACGATAGATGCCGTCGGCAATCTCACTGATTTCGGTTTTCATCGATTTTCTCCAGGCAATGTGAGGTTATCTGCCGCGGCCGGTGGCTGCGGACATGATTGAAGGTGCGCGGTGGACTGTCTGCTAATTTCGTGATACACACGTGTGTATTGAAATTGAGCGGGCATGTACCGCAACGAGGAGAGCCTGTCAATATGGATGCACAGAAATGTGCAGTGAAATTCTGATGACGCGCGCCTACAACATGAAGAAGCGCGCCGAGCAGCAGTCGGAAACGCACCAGCGCATTGTCGAGGCAGCGGTCGACCTGCACAGTACCGTCGGTCCGGCGCGTACGACATTCAGCATGCTCGCCGAGCACGCGGGCGTGCAGCGGCATACGGTCTATGCGCATTTTCCTGACGAGCGCAGTCTCTTCATGGCGTGCTCGGCTCTGCACATGGAGCGCGAGCCCATGCCGAATGCCGAGGCATGGCGGAAGATCGCGAACCGCGAGGAGCGTCTGCGCACGGGCCTGCGTGCGCTCTATGATTGGTACGAGCGCAACGAGTCCATCGCCGGCTGCATTCTGCGCGATATCGAAGTGCACGACGTACTGAGAGAGATCGCCGCCATACGCTTCGTGCCGCATCTCATGGCGTGCGAGCAGGTTCTTGGTGTCGGCCTTGGGGCGCGACAGAAAGCCATGCTGCATCTCGCGATCGGATACTACACGTGGCGATCGCTCGCGCGCGCGAGTGGTTTAAAGACCGCGGCCGCCGTCGACACGATGGTGAAGGCAATCATCGGCGCGAAGTGAGGACTCCGCGCCGAAATTCAGCGAACAGCCGGCCGATAGATGCGCGCTACGCTTGGGATCTGCGCGCCGGAAGCGATCCATCGATCGTAGGGCTGGAACTGCACGCCGAGCTTGTCGTAGTCGACGCGCAAGTAGCCATCACGATCGCGCATCACTGCCTCTGGTGTGATGCGCTGAACTTCCTGCGCCATGACGCCGACGTATGTTCGTGTCCCGCCGTAGTAGGCGAAGCGATACCAGCCTAGCCCGTTGTCGAGACGGCCGAGTAGCGCAATGTCGTGCTTGACCCGAATGTCGGAACGGCGTCCGCCACCTCGGCCTCCTCCGAAGCTCCGCCCACCGCCACCGCGACCTCCGAAACTCCGGCCACCGCCGCGGGGAGCAAAGCTCTGCTGGCGACTCACGCGCGCAACACGCGCCGGTCCACCACGTCGTTGCGCTTGCGAAGCCCTCTGCTGCGGCCGTTGCGCAGTACGCTGCGGCGACGAGCGCCTTGCTTGCGCCTGCTTGCCTTGCGCTGGCCGCTTACCCTGAGCAGTCTTCTGTGCTGGCCGTTGCTTGGCCGCTGCTTGCTTGCCACCCTTGGGGCCGCCCGCCTGCTTGTTGCCTGCTTTCGGCCCTCCAGCCTGCTTTCCTCCTGCCTTTGGATTTACGACCTGCTTGCCATCGCGTCCGCGACCATCGAGGCCCTTGCCTGCGGGGCGGGTCGCGGCGCCGGCGAACTGCTGTCTGACGTTCGGGTTGTTGTAAGCAACGCCTCGTCGGTGAGCAGGATTGTGTCGCCATTGCTCCACGCGGCCATTCCGGTTGATGTCTATATTGTTTCTGTTCCAGTTGATGTCGCCCCACCAGTGGCCTCCCCCCGCCCACCGCCACAGTGCATAGCCGGCGCCGAAGGCAAGGCCGGTCCCGATGATGGCGCCTGGGAGCCACCAGTCGTCGGGGTAGTAGTACGGTGGGTAGTCAGGATAGGGCCACGTCCCGTAGACAACATTGGGGTCGTAATAGGGGACGTACACCGTACCTGGATCCGTGGGCTGGATTGCAACGATCTGTCTGCCGCCCTCCTGCTTGACGGTCACGTTCTGCTCTTTGGTCGACTTCAGCGTGTCCGACGCCTGTGCTTTCACGCGGAGACGCTGCACGGAGTCCATAACGTCGGGCTCCTGAGCTAGGACGGCGTCGCCGAGCTTCTGGGTCCAATCGAGCCTCTTGCTCATCATCGCGAGCACGGACGGGGTGGCGATCAGCGACTTCACGCTTTCGTCCCAGGGCATCTTATCCACTGCGGCCTTGAGGGCATCTCCCGTCAGCCCCTTATTCGCCGTCGCCCAGCGTTCCGCTTCGACGACTTCGAGCGGATAGCCCGCTGCCATCATCACCTGGGCGAGCAGCGGATCCGGATACAGCGCAATCGGGGCCAGAAGCGCATCGAGCTCCGCAGGCTTAAGGAGATTCTGGCTAGAGCTGTCCGTTGCGGGAGCAGGTTGCTGTGCTTCGGCACTGAGCGGCAGCAGCAGAAGAAACAGGAATGCCAGGTAACGCATAGCCCCCTCCTCATTCTCAAAGGCAGGCGGCGCTGCTACATGCAGCGCGCGCGATATCGGTTTGTTAGTCGCGCGCGATTGGGGGCCGCGTACAATCGGGAGAAACCCTAGGTCGATGGCCGCGCACCCTCAGTGATGATGCCGATGGCGATTGATCAGTCCAATGCTGCAACGCGGTCGTCCGATGTGGACCGTCCCGGTGGTGGCGTTCCTTGCAACTCTGCTCCTCAGTTCAATTCTTGAACTCACCTCCAAGCCCGCATAGGGTCACCGCCGGAAACGCCTGAAGCATGCAACAATAAGCGGTCAACGCCTGCCAATGCCCTCTGACGAGCGGCGCATCTTCCCCCATCGCCGGGGTCTGATCATCGTCATGACGTTGGCGACGGCTTATGTCGCCAGCCACTTCTTCCGTGCGTCGAACGTCACCATCGGCCTCGACCTCATGCGCGATCTCGGTATCGGGCCGGAAGCGCTCGGCGGCCTTACTGGCGCGTTCTTCTTCGGCTTCGCGGCCATGCAGATCCCGTGCGGCTTCCTCTTCGACCGCTACGGACCGCGCCGAACGGTCACCGGGATGCTCATCCTCGCGACCATCGGCGGCATCGTCTTCACGCTGGCGCCGACGTGGCCGATCCTGCTCACCGGCCGCGTGCTCCTCGGCGCCGGCTTCGGCGTCATGCTCATCGGCAGCATGGTGGTGATCTCGCGCTGGTTCCCGCCGGATCGCTTTTCCACGATCACGGCACTGGTTCTGTCGATCGGGCTCGTGGGTAATCTGATTGCGACGACGCCGCTCGCCTGGGGTACGCAAGCCGTCGGATGGCGCGCCGTCTTCGCTGTGGCCGTCGTCTTTTCCGCGCTGGCTACCATTGCCGTGTGGGTGATCGTGCGTGATGCCCCGCCAGGCCATCCCTTTCTGGATCGCACACCGGAGACGCCGCGTCAGATGATGCTGGGATTGGGCGAAGTCCTCGCCAATCCGCGCCTGCGGCCGATCCTGGCGCTCAACTTCTGCCACTATGCC
>JAEZAW010000179.1 GCA_023430315.1 Pseudomonadota bacterium
ATGTAATCGCTGCCGAGCGGCCAGATCTGGAAATGCGCCAGCAACGGCACGCCGATGAAGGCGAGCACGAGCAGGGCCCAAAGCGCCATCCGGTCCTGGCGGATCGGAAAGATCGCCATGTCCGCAGCGTAGGAGGTCTTGAATTGGCCGGTCTCACGATAGAGCACGCCGCGCCTCCTCAGATGCGTTCAATGATGCGCTCGCCGAACAGGCCCTGCGGCCTGACCAGCAGAACGGCAAGCGCCAGCACGTAGGCGAACCAGTATTCGATGCCGCCGCCGATATGCTGACCGAGATAGACTTCGGCGACCTTCTCGCCGGCACCGACAATGAGCCCACCGACGATGGCACCCGGCACCGACGTGAACCCACCGATGATGAGAACCGGCAGGGCCTTGAGTGCGAGGAAGACGATCGAGAATTGAACGCCGAGCTTGGTGCCCCATACGGTTGCTGCGACAAGAGCGACCAGACCGGCAACCAGCCAGACCACGAACCAGATCCAGGTAATGGGAATGCCGACGGACTCGGCGGCCGCGTGATCGTCCGCGACTGCACGCAACGCGCGCCCCGTCTTCGTGCGCTGGAAGAAAATCGCAAGACCTGAAACGAGCGCGCCGGCAATCAGACCACCCCAGACATCGAGCTTGTTCACGAGGAGGCCGCCTTCGAAGAGGCCATCCAGGACGAACCAGGCATCGGTCGGGAAAAGCGACAGCGGATAGACATCCGAGCCGAAGAGCATCTGCCCGCCACCTTCGATGACGAATGTTATGCCAATCGTCGCCATGAAGAGGGACAAGTCGCTCTGATTGACGAGCGGTCCGAGCACGAGGCTTTGAATGAGTGCCGCCGTGATTGCCATGACGACAGCGGCAAACAACAGAGCGAGCATGATCGCGGCCCACGTCGGCACGCCGCGCGCAACCATGAAGTCGAGCGAGCGCACCAGCGCGAGGCCGGCGAGCAGCACCATCGCACCCTGCGCGAAGTTGAACACGCCCGAGGCCTTGAAGATGAGCACGAACCCGAGCGCGACGAGCGAGTAAAGCACGCCCGCCAGGAGACCGCCGACCAGGACTTCCAGGAATTGACCGAGGACGAGCACGCGCGCTCCTTAATGACTGATGCCGAGATAGGCGTCGATGACGCGCTGCTCACGCTGGACTTCGTCCGGCGTACCGTCGGCGATCTTTCGGCCGTACTCGAGAACGACGACGCGATCCGAGATATCCATCACGACGCCCATGTCGTGCTCGATGAGCGCGACGGTGGTGCCGAGCTGATCATTGACCGTCAGGATGTAGCGCGACATGTCTTTCTTCTCTTCGAGGTTCATGCCGGCCATGGGCTCGTCGAGAAGCAGGAGATCGGGCTCCATGGCGAGCGCACGGCCAAGCTCGACGCGCTTCTGCAGGCCGTAGGGGAGCTTTCCGACAGGCGCCTTGCGAATGTGCTGGATCTCGAGGAAGTCGATGATCTTCTCGACGGCCTCGCGGTGACGGATCTCTTCGGAGAGCGCCGGCCCCCAATGCAGAGCCTGCCAGAGAAGACCGCGACGCATCTTGAGAGCGCGTCCCGCCATGATGTTGTCGAGTGTGCTCATGCCCTTGAAGAGCGCGAGGTTCTGGAACGTGCGGGAAATGCCCTGCGAAGCGGCGATATAGGGGCGCATCTGGCTGCGCTTCTTCCCCTTGAACGTGATCGTACCCTGATTGGGATGATAGAAGCCGTTGATCACGTTCAACATCGACGTCTTGCCGGCCCCGTTCGGTCCGATGATGGCGCGGATCTCACCCTTGCGAATATCGAAGCTCACGTCGGTGATCGCCTTGACGCCGCCGAAGGCGAGCGAGACGTTGTCCACGGCCAGCACCACATCGCCGATCACGCGATCCGCGACCACGTGCCCCGCGCCGGCTGCCCCCGGCCGTTCCTGAACGTCCGCCTTCATTCTGCGGCCTCCCTGACCGCCGCCTTGACGGGCGGATACGTCTTCATGTCCACGATCTTCACATCGCCCTCGATGACGCCCTTGCGGCCGTCCTCGAAAGTGACCTCGGTCTTGATCTGGCAGCGCGTCGCACCGTCATAGAGGGCCACGAGCAGCGGCGCGTAACGCTCAGCAATGAAGCTGCGGCGCACCTTCTGCGTCCGCGTGAGCTCGCCGTCGTCGGCATCGAGCTCCTTATGCAGGATCAGGAAGCGGCGGATCTGCGATCCCGCGACCATCTCCTCGGTGGCGAGTGACTTGTTGAGCTCGTCGATGCGCCGCTCGATCATCGTGTAGACGTCGGGATGGGCGGCGAGCTCCTGGTAGCTCGCATAGATGACGTTGTTGCGCTCGGCCCAGTTGCCGACCGAGGTCAGGTCGATGTTGATCATCACGGTCACGAACTCGCGCCCGTGGCCGATCGCAACGGCTTCCTTGATCTCCGGATAGAACTTCAGCCGGTTTTCGATGTACTTCGGCGCAAACAGCGTGCCGTTGGTCAGGCGGCCCACATCCTTCGCGCGATCGATGATGCGGAGATGGCCGCGCTGGTCGATGAAGCCGGCATCTCCCGTGTGCACCCAGCCATCGGCCGTCTTCGTCTCGGCGGTCGCCTCGTCATTCTTGTAGTAGCGCAGGAACACGCCGGGGCTCTTGAAAAGCACTTCGCCGTTCTCGGCGATTTTGATCTGGATATCCGGCCCCGGCTTGCCCACCGTCTCCGGATAGACCTCGCCATTCGGCTGCAGTGTAATGAAGACGCTCGCTTCGGTCTGCCCGTAGAGCTGCTTGAGGTTCATGCCGAGCGAACGGAAGAAGCTGAAGAGCTCGGGGCCGATGGCCTCGCCCGCCGTGTAGGCCACGCGCAGGTTCGAGAAGCCCATACGGTTGCGCAGTGGTCCATAGACGAGGATGTCGCCGATCCGATAGCGCAGGCGATCCCCAAAAGAGACCGGACGGCCATCCAGAATGGGTTCGCCAACACGACGTGCGACCTTGAGGAAGTAGTCGAACAGCTTCTTCTTGAGCCAGCCTGCGTCCTCCATGCGCACCATGATCTGCGTGAGCATGTTCTCGAACACGCGCGGTGGCGCGAAGAAGTACGTCGGGCCGATCTCGCGGCGATCCTCGGTAATCGTGTCGGGACTCTCCGGGCACGACACGCAGAGCGCGCCTGCGAATGCCTGGCCATAGGAGAAGATGTGATCGCCGACCCATGCCATGGGCAGGTACGCGATCATGGTGTCGTCAGGCGTGAAATGATCGAAGAGATTGGCGTTGCGCCCGGAGACGACGACGTTCTCCTGAGTGAGCATCACGCCCTTCGGGCGCCCCGTCGTACCCGATGTATAGAGCACGACACTGATGTCGCTGCCCTTGCCCGCAGCGATGCCGTCGAGCCAGGCTTTGCGGACGGCGGGATCGGCCTTGAGCGCCGCACGGCCCGCCTCCTGCACGCTCTCGATAGAAACGAGGCTGCTCGGATCGTACTTCTGCAAGCCGCGCGGATCATTGTAGATGATCTTGCGGATCGTGCCGACGTCGCCGGCAACGGAGAGCACCTTGTCGGCCTGCTCCTGGTTCTCGACGACGGCGTATTTGACCTCGGCATGCGAGAGGACGTAGGCCATCTCCTCGGCAACGGAATCCTGGTAGACGGGTACAGGTATCGCGCCGAGACTCTGCGCCGCGCAGAACGCCCAGTAGAGATGCGGTCGGTTGTCACCGATGATGGCGATCGTTTCGCCGGGCGTGAGCCCGAGCAGCTTGAGACCGACCGCGAAGGCTTCGATCTCATCCTTGGTCTGGGCCCACGTCCACGTCTGCCAGATGCCGTAGGCTTTTTCCCGGAAGGCGGGGCGCGAGCCGTATTGCCGCGCGTTCTGCAGAAGCAGCTTAGGAACGGTGTCGAGCGCGGACGCGAATGCGTCGGCAGGCGCAGAAATTGCGTTCACCGTCAGTCTCCTCCCTTACTATCGCCTGGTCGCATTAACGCGACTTCTCGCCGACAGGAACCGCTTCCTTAGTTCAACCCCCGGCCGCGCGCAAGCGCGTGCAG
Organism: Pseudomonadota bacterium; assembly: GCA_023430315.1. Classification (GTDB taxonomy): domain Bacteria; phylum Pseudomonadota; class Alphaproteobacteria; order Rhizobiales; family Hyphomicrobiaceae. The sequence continues at coordinate 4,053 of JAEZAW010000179.1, forward strand.
CTCAAGGCTTTCCGAGGTCAGCGGCAGTTATTCAGGACTCTGATGCTTCCCGCAGGGAGGTCAAATGAAAAAATGGAAAAAACTTGGATTTGCGGCAGAATAGGCGCCGCTATTCGCCGAGAGTAACCACGACGACCGTCGTATTGTCCTGGTGGGGAATATTGGCCTCCCGGACGGCCGAAATCAGCGCGTCCGCAGTCGCAGCCGCACCGTCCTTGCGAAAGGCCGCGATGACGCGGGCGATCTCGACATCGGCGATCGAGTGGATGCCGTCGCTCGCAAGCACGACGACGTCGCCGTCTTCGAGCGCCCAGGGGGCCTGCGACAGATCGACGAGGTCCAGATCCTCGCCGACGACGGCCGAGCGCAGCATGTGGCGGCGCGGATCGTCCTCGGCTTCCTCTGGCGTGAGCCGGCCCGATGCCACGAGCTTCTCGAGCACCGGCGCCATGGAATGGTCCTCGTTGAGGCGCGCCATTTCACCGCGCCGGTACAGATAGAGGGGGCTGTCGCCGACGCTGACCCAGCTCGCATGATCGTCGTGGAAGGCAACGCCGAGAAGCGTCGAGCCCATGCCGCGAAGCTGCGGCTGCAGCGAGACGAGCGCACCAATGGCACCGTTGGCAGCATTCAGCGCCGCCTTGAGGCGGTGTCGCGCACTGCCCTGCTGCTCGATGTACTGGGCCTCGAAGTTCGTGCACACCGCATCGCTGGCGATGGCACCGCCGGCATGCCCGCCCATGCCATCGGCGAGAATTGCGAGCAGACGCGTCGGCTCGACCGCGCCGGCATCGTCATCCGAAGGCTGCCAGACTGTTGCAGCATCCTCCTGATAGCTGCGGGCGCCCTGGCTTGCCCGTATGGCAACCTCAAACTTCACGATCCGGCCTCTGCTCCCTGGCCCCGGTTCCGGGCCACGGCGCCCGGCGATCCTCCAATGTCATGGGTCGGCGGGTCCGGAGCGTCAAGGGGGCTTCATGCCGGCCACAGTGGCTCTTGCCGAAGCTCTGGCCTCACACTTTCCTCAGCTTTTCAAGTCGTTGAGCTCCGACCAGTCGAAATCCAACCCGCAGAATGGCACGAAAGCGAGCTGGGTGCGCCCAACCGTGATCAAATCCATGGCGGACAGCTCGACGGCGCCCGTGGGCTTCTTCTCATTGACGGCAACGATGTTCGTC
>JAEZAW010000262.1 GCA_023430315.1 Pseudomonadota bacterium
GCAGGACCTCGAGCTTGGACGCGCGCGGGATGCGTGCGATGAGGGCGATATAGACGAAGCCGAGCGCGATTGCGGGCAGCACGAGGTTCTCGAACCACGGCCAGAGGCCCTCGGACAGCGGCGTGTAACCCTGAACGGGGAACCACTCGAGCTCGAGCGCGAAGACATAGGCCAGCACATAGCCGACGACGAAGACCGGCACGGAGAAGCCGAATACGGCAAAGCCCATGACGCCGCGATCGATCCAGCTCCCGGCCTTCCAGGCGGCGAGGACGCCGATCGGTACCGCGACGACAATCGAAAGGAGCAGCGTGAGCACCATGAGCGAGAGCGTCGGCTCGAGACGCTGGCCGATGAGCTGCGTCACCGGCATTCCCGTGAACATCGAGGTGCCGAGGTCACCGTGCAGAATGCGCCACGACCATTCCCCGAAGCGCTCGAGGAAAGGGCGGTCGAGGCCGAGACTGACGCGGATGCGCTCGACGTCCTGCGGTGTCGCCTGATCGCCGGCGATGACGACGGCAGGATCGCCTGGCGCGATGTAGAGCAGGCTGAAGACGAACAGGGCAACGATCCCCATGACGGGGATCGTCGCGATGATGCGCCGAAAGATGAAGCCGAGCATGTTCCGCCCGTTTTTTCAGGCCTTCTTGATGTTCCAGAAGAACGGGATCGGTCCACCGACGACACCGCTGACGTTGCTGCGCCAGGCCTGGAAGCCCTTGTAGAAGCCGGTCGGGATGTAGACCACGTCGTCCATGGCCGCCTTGTTGATGCGGGCCATCGCGGCCTTTTCCTCGTCGGCATTCTTGGCCTCGAACCAGGCCGTGATCTCCTTTTCCGTGGTTGGGCTGTCGGGCCAGCCGAACCAAGCCTTGTCGCCGGTGCCACGAAGGGCGTTGTAGGCCGCAGGCGTGGCGCAGTCGGCGCCGGCATGCCACGTATGGAACATGCCCCAGCCGCCCTGGCCCGGCGGCGATTTGGAGGCGCGGCGCTGGCCGACCGTGCCCCAGTCGGTAGCGACGAAGTCAACGGTCATGCCGATCTTCTTGAGGAGGTCGGCCGTCACCTCGCCCATGGCTTTGAGCGGTGCTTGGTCCTGCGCCACGATGCAGCTCACTGGCTGGCCGGAATAGCCGGCCTCGGAGAGGAGCTTCTTTGCCGCGTCGATGTTGCGTGGCCCCTTGAGGGCATCGCCGCCGACCTCGGTATAGAAAGGCGTGCCGGGCGTGAAGAAGCTCGGAAGCAGCTGCCACAAGCTGTCGTCGCTGCCGACGACGGCGCGCATGTAGTCTTCCTGGCTGAGCGCCATCTGCACGGCTTTGCGCACCTTCAGGTTGTCGAAGGGCGGATGGATGTGATTGAGGCGGAACGAGCCGATGTTGCCGAGCGGATCGGCGATATCGACCTTGATGTTGCGGTTGCGCTTCAGCACGGGGATGAGATCGGGGATCGGCGTCTCCCACCAGTCGATCTCGCCGCCTTGGAGTGCCGCCGATGCCGTCGCCGGATCGGGCATGATGACCCATTCAATGCGGTCCACCGTAATGATCTTGCCGCCGGCGAGCCACGAGGCCGGCTCGGGCCGCGGTACATAGTCACCGAATTTTTCGAAGACGGCTTTCGCGCCTGGCACCCATTCCTTCTGCGCGAACTTCATCGGGCCGCTGCCGACGTACTCGGTGATCTGCTTGAAAGGATCGGTCTTGGCGATGCGCTCCGGCATGATGAAGGCGATCGGCGTGTTGTTCTTGCCGAGCGCGAATTTCATCTTGGGGAAGGGCTTCGAGAGCACCCACTTGACGGTCTTATCGTCGACGGCGACCAGCTCTTTCTCGATCGCCTTGATCATCTGCCCCATCGGGTCGCGCACGGCCCATCGCGAGAGCGATGCGACAACGTCTTTGGCGAGAACGGGCTCGCCATCATGGAACTTGAGGCCGGGACGGAGCTTGAAGGTCCAGGTCAGGCCGTCGCTCGAGACTTCGTCGCTCTCGACCATCTGAGGTTGCGCTTCGAGCTTGTCATTGACGCCGTAGAGCGTGTCCCACACGAGCATCGAGGCATTGCGCACGACGTACTGCGTGCCCCAGATGGGATCGAAATTCGCAAGATTGGCCTGCGGCACGAACTTCAGTGTCTTGGCGGCACCTTGGGCAATCGCCGGGGCGGCAATGCCGCCTGAGGCTGCCAGAGCGCCGACGCTCAGTGAGGATTTGAGAAAGCTTCTGCGGTCCATCGTGTGGCACTCCCTTCGACCGAAAACCGTGGCAGGGTGGCTGCGCGGACGACGGCGTCGACGCAAAGCCAGCTCGAAATGCTCGTGCCTGCCTGATAGGCATATCGCATTGCAGCATCGCTCATGGTCAAGGCAACAAGACCCGGCATCATGCTTGATGATTGTGCATCGATGCCGTGCCCACCCCATTCAGCTTAGCGCCTCGTGGGTCTTTGAGGAACATCAATGCGCTTCTGGGCTCGTGAGGGCGACTTAGTCCGCATGAAGCATCGGAGGAGTGAGATGAAATCAGCGCCAACTTGGATATTGATTGCGGATGGCAGCCGCGCCACCGTCTTCGAGAGCTTTGGACCCCGATCGCAACTGACGCCAGTGGCCGGGATGTCCTTCGTGAAAGAGCTACCACCCAATCGGGAGCTTGAGAGCGACCGACCCGGACGAAGCCAGGAATCCGCGAACCCCACTCGGCATGCCATCGAGAGCCGGGTGGACCCCCACCGGGAGCTGAAGCGGCAACTCGCACGAGAAGTTGCTCAGAGATTGGGCGAAGCGGCCCGGAATGGAAAGTTTGAACGTCTTGCGGTTGTCGCGGCGCCGGAAATGCTCGGTGAATTGCGTGAGGCATTCTCAGACGGGCTGAAGTCGCTCGTGACAGCAGAACTAGCGAAGGATCTGGTCAAAACGCCCATGGCGGAGCTGCCTGAACACCTGCAGGCGATCTGGTAGGCGATGACGAGCGGGGAACCGAGCCCCGTGCCCGCATTGCGATCAGGCGCCGGGGTGCCCTATTATTCTAAGCATAGGTCGAACTTGGTCGACGCATGCGCACAATGGCAGACGGCGATGCCCTGATCGTAGTCGATGTTCAGAACGATTTCTGTCCCGGCGGAAGCCTTGCTGTCCCGGCGGGCGATGAGATCGTGCCCCTGGTCAATCAACTCGCGCGCCGCTTCCAGCACGTCTTGCTCACCCAGGACTGGCATCCGACTGGTCACAGTTCATTTGCTTCGGCGAATGCCGGGCGAAAGCCGTTCGAGGTCGTGAGCTTTCCCTATGGCCCGCAGGTTCTATGGCCGGATCATTGCGTGCAGGGGAGCATCGGTGCCGAGTTCCATCGCGGGCTGGACATCCCTCATACGGAGCTGATCATCCGGAAGGGCTATCGGCGGGCGATCGACTCCTACTCGGCCTTCTATGAGAACGACCGGACGACGCCGACCGGACTCGCCGGGTATCTGCGCGAGCGCGGTCTCACCCGCGTGTTCCTGGCTGGCCTCGCGCTCGATTTCTGCGTGCGCTACTCGGCTGAGGATGGCCATCGCTCCGGCTTCGATGTCGTCGTCATCGAGGAGGCGACGCGCGGCATCGATCTCGACGGGTCTGTCGATGCTGCACGCCGCGCATTCGCCGAGCGGGCGATTCCGACAATCGCCGTCGACGCCGTCGCCTAAGGCGGCAGAGCGTATTTCTGCATTTCTTTCGTAAGCGCCGGCGTATCCGAGCGCGCTTTCCGTGCCCTCACGCCCGGCTTTCAGATCGCATCTTCATTCGAGCGCCGTTACCCGCCGAAGGACTGTCGTGCGGGCTAATTTTCAGGCGTTTGCATACTATTTTGTATGCAAGTTTGCACATGAGAAGGAGGAAAGATCATCTGCCACAGAGCGGGTCGGCAACCGGAATAATTATTTTGAAACAGTGCATTGACCGAAAATAGGACGGCGTGTTCAGAGTTGGCACGGACGTTGCAATTAACCCTTCGGTAGCGTTTTGGGCTCTTACGCAACGAAGGGATTGCTCAATGAAACGTCGCACGTTCCTGAAGTCATTGTCTGCTGCTGGTGCGGCCACTGCGCTCCCGATGCCGGCGATCTGGTCGAGCGCCAAAGCGCAAGCAAGACAGGAAACGCTGCTGGTCGTTTCGGAAAGCGGTCCCAACAACGTCGATATTCATGGCGTCGGCACCAACGTGCCCGGCTACGAGGTGTCGTGGAATTGCTACGACCGGCTCATCAGTCACGAGATGAAGACGCTGCCGAACGGCACGCAGTACTACGACCGCGACAAGTTCAAGATGGAGCTTGCGGAGGACATGAACGTCGGCGACATGTCCGCGACGTTCAAGCTGCGCAAGGATGCGAAGTTCCAGGACGGCACGCCGGTTACGGCGAAGGACGTGAAATGGTCCCTCGATCGCGCGGTGAGCGTCGGCGGCTTTCCGACGTTCCAGATGGGCGCCGGCTCGCTCACGAAACGCGAGCAGTTCGTGGTCGTCGACGATCATACCGTGCGCGTCGACTTCACCAAGAAGGACCGCCTGACGATCCCCGATCTCGCGGTGATCGTGCCCTGCATCATCAACTCGGGACTCGTGCAGAAGCACGCCACGGAGAAAGACCCGTGGGGTCTCGAGTATACGAAGCTCAATACGGTCGGCAGCGGCGCCTACAAGATGACCAAGTGGCAGCCGGGTGCCGAAGTCATCCTGGAGCGCAACGACGACTGGAAGCTCGGACCGCAGCCCAAGGTCCGCCGCATCATCTGGCGCATGGTCCCGTCGGCCGGCAATCGCCGCGCGCTTCTCGAGCGCGGCGATGCGGATATCTCCTACGAGCTGCCGAATAAGGATTTCGTCGAGCTGCGTGAGGCCGGCAAGCTCAACGTCGTCTCGACGCCGTTCTCCAATGGCTGCCAGTACATCGGCATGAACGTGACGAAGCCGCCCTTCGACAACGTGAAAGTGCGCCAGGCCGTCGCCTACGCGATCCCCTATCAGAAGATCATGGATGCGGCGCTGTACGGTCTCGCCAAGCCGCTCTTCGGCTCGGGCAAGGAGAAGGTCGACCAGGCCGTCTGGCCGATCGCGCACAACTACAACACAGACATTGCCAAGGCGAAGCAACTGCTCGCCGAGGCCGGCTATCCGAACGGTTTCGAGACGACGATCTCGTTCGACCTCGGTTTCGCGACGATCAACGAGCCGCTCTGCGTGCTCGTGCAGGAGAGCCTCGCTCAGATCGGCATCAAGGCCGAGATCAACAAGGTCACGGGTGCCAATTGGCGTACCGAGTTGAACAAGAAGACGCTGCCGCTCTACACGAACGTGTTCTCGGGCTGGCTCGACTATCCGGAATACTTCTTCATCTGGTGCTATCACGGCAAGAATTCGATCTTCAACACGATGAGCTACCAGTCCAAGCAGATGGACGCGTTCATTGACGGCGCTGGCGATGCCGCCACGGCGGGCAACGCCGCCGCTTACGAGCAGAATGTGAAGGGCTTCCTCGATCTCGCCTTCACCGACATCCCGCGCATTCCGATCTTCCAGCCGCTCTCCAATGTCGCGATGCAGAAGAACGTGTCGGGTTACCAATACTGGTTCCACCGCCGCCTCGACTATCGCGCGCTCGTGAAGGGATAGGAAATCCGTCACGGCTTCGACTAGGAGGTCGGCAATGCTGGGAATGGTACTGAAGCGTCTCATGCTTGCGATCCCGAGCCTGATCGGCGTCGTGATCGTCACATTCCTGCTGACGCGTGCACTGCCGGGGGATCCGGCGGCGTACTTCGCCGGCCCTGCGGCAACTCAGGAAGCCGTCGCCCAGATCAGGAAGCAGCTTGGGCTGGATCAGCCGCTACCGCAGCAGTTCGTGCGGTACGTCAGTGATCTCGCGCGCGGTGACATGGGCGTGGCGCTGACGACGGGCCAGCCTGTTGCCGCGGAGATCATGTCTCGCTTGCCGGCATCGGCGGAGCTTACTCTGCTCGGGCTGATGGTTTCGGTTCTCATCGCGGTGCCGCTGGGTATTCTTGCGGCGACGAACCCAGGGTCATTGCTCGATCATACCTGTCGCATCGTCACGACGGCAGGCGTGTCGCTGCCGGTATTCTTCACGGGCCTCCTGCTGGTTTATTTCTTCTACTATCTGCTCGGCGTCGCACCAGCTCCCCTAGGGCGTCTCGACGTCTACTTCAGTGCGCCCCCACAACTCACCGGCTTCTATCTGATCGACAGCCTCATCGCGCGCGATGGTGAGACGTTCGTCGCGAGCCTGAAGCAGCTCATTTTGCCTGCGGCAACCCTCGCCATCTTCGCGCTGGCGCCCATCGCGCGTATGACGCGCGCTTCCATGCTGGCCGTGCTCGGCTCCGAGTTCGTGCGCACGGCAAAGGCGAGCGGACTTTCGCCGGGGACGGTCGTCGTTACCTACGCCTTCCGCAATGCGATGCTGCCGGTCATCACGACGCTTGGCATGGTGTTCTCTTTCCTGCTCGGCGCCAACGTTCTCGTCGAGAAAGTATTCGCCTGGCCGGGCATCGGCTCCTATGCGGTCGAGGCGCTGATCGCCTCCGATTTCGCACCGGTGCAGGGCTTTGTACTCACCATGGCGGTGATGTACGTGATCCTCAATCTCCTGATCGATGTCCTCTACGGGCTCATCGATCCGCGCGTGAGGATCGAGGCATGAGCGACACCGCAGCATCCTCCTCCGCACCGACGCATGGCATTGGCGCCATGCTGAAGCATGCGCAGTACGTCATCGGCGAGAACAAGGTGACGGGCTTCGCATTCGGCCTGTTCCTGCTTATCGTTCTGGCCGCTTTGATCGGGCCATATATCGTCCCCTACGATCCCTTGGCGAGCAACACGCAGGCGGCGCTGCAGGGACCGTCGGCGCGCCATTGGTTCGGCACAGATCAGCTTGGCCGCGATGTCTTCAGCCGCGTGATCGTGGCAACGCGGCTCGATTTTGCCATTGCCGTGTTCTCCGTCGCGCTGGTCTTTCTCATGGGTGGCCTTGCCGGCGTCGCCGCGGGCTTCTTTGGCGGCTGGACGGATCGCATTGTTAGCCGCATTGCCGATACGATCATGGCCTTCCCGCTGTTCGTGCTCGCCATGGGCATCGTCGCTGCGCTCGGCAATACGGTCGAGAACATCGTGCTGGCGACCGCGATCGTGAACTTCCCGCTCTACGCCCGTATCGCTCGCGCCGAGGCGAATGTCCGACGCGAGGCCGGTTTCGTGCAGGCGGCGCGTCTCTCCGGCAATGGCGAGTTCCGCATTCTGCTCGGGCATATCCTGCCGAACATCATGCCGATCATGGTCGTGCAGATGTCGCTGACCATGGGCTACGCGATCCTCAATGCCGCCGGCCTCTCGTTCATCGGCCTCGGTGTGCGCCCGCCGACGCCGGAATGGGGCATCATGGTCGCCGAGGGGGCCGCGTTCATGGTCTCGGGCGAGTGGTGGATCGCTTTCTTTCCCGGCCTTGCGCTCATGCTCGCAGTCTTCTGCTTCAATCTGCTCGGTGATGGTCTGCGCGACATCATCGACCCGCAGCGGCGCACGTGAGGCTGACCATGACAGCAGCAACGGCAGCAGCAATACCCAACGCGCCAGCGGAGATTCCGCTCCTTGACGTGCGCGACCTTACAGTCGAGTTCTCGACCCGACGTGGGACAGTCCAAGCCGTCAAGCATGTCGATGTGACGGTCGGGAAGGGCGAGACCGTCGCGATCGTCGGCGAGTCGGGCTCGGGCAAGTCCGTGACGTCCTACGCGGTCATGCGCATTCTCGATCGCGCCGGGCGCATTGCCGATGGCACGATCACCTTCGGTGGCGTCGATGTCGGCAAGGCCGGCGAGCGCGAGATGCGCGACCTCAGAGGCCGGGAGATCTCCATGATCTTCCAGAACCCTCGTGCCGCACTCAATCCCATTCGCAAGGTCGGGCATCAGATCGAGGACGTGCTGCGTCAGCACGCCCAGGCCGGCGCTGACGATGCCAAGTCGAAGGCCGTTGCCATTCTCGAGCAGGTGCGCATTACCCGGCCCGATGAGCGCTATCATGCCTATCC
>JAEZAW010000269.1 GCA_023430315.1 Pseudomonadota bacterium
CCGGCGAACTGTATGGCCGTCAATTGCTCGCCGAGGAGCAGGACGCCAATGAGAACGACCGTCACCAGCTCCAAACTCACGATGATCGAATAGCGGCCGGCGCTGAGGCGGGGCAGCGCATAGGCGAACGAGGCGATCTGGATGACGCCACCGACGATCGCGATGATGAACAGGCTCTGCCATTCGCCGATGCCGGAAGGCAGACGTGCTCCGAACAGCAGAAACGCGATGGCATAGGCGACGCCGAGCCCGAGATAGATGGCACTCGCGCTGGCAAACGGCGATCCCTGTCGTGTGTAGCGGTAGGCAATGGCGATGTAGACGGCGTAGACGAAGGGCGTCGCCAGCACGCAGATGAGCCCGATCATGTCGGCACTGCCGAGGCTGAGGCTCGGCCAGCCCGCGAGCAGGGCGCCGACGAAGATCAGCCCGACAGCCGCAACCGATGGCCAGCGCACGGGTATAGAGAAGATATAGCGGTCGAGCGCGAGCGTGATGATCGGATACACGAAGAAGACCGTGATGACGACGCTCGAGGGCACCGTCTGGACCGCGCGGAAATAGGTGTACGTCTGCAGGGCACCGAGCGTCAGAGCATTGAGAAAGAGCCCGCGTCCGGCGTTCGACCATTCGGTTCGGAGGCTCGGGCTCATGTACCACGCAATGGGAATGAGCACCGCAAGCGCGATCCAGTAGCGCCAGAAGAGCACCGACGTCACGTCCATGCCGGCCTGGTAGAGGCCGATCGCGAAGTACGGCACGGTGCCGACGAGCGAAGAGCCGAGCGCGGCAGCGGCTACGGCACGCGCCTCTCCGCCGGGGGCAGTCTGGGATTGCCCAACCGGGGACTGACCAGCTTTGGTCTGAGCGGACATGAGACGAGCCAATTTCGGTTATGGCGGCGGATAAGCTCGAAGCAGCAGAACGCCGCTTATAACCTTAGTCCCGGAACAGAGCGATGATGCCTGCTCGCAACCGCAGCAATGGTGATTGCGCTTTCTCAGGCCGCAACCAGCTCCGCGACCTCGCGCATCGGCGCCGGATTGTCGCCGAGCAGGAGATCGGCGATCCGATCCTCACCGTGGCCAGCTTCGAGCGCGAAGGGATCGCGCGCCGCGAGCCGATGATCGAGCACCAGCCGCGACAGCAGCAGGCGACGGGCATCTCCGCGTTGCTTCTGGATGCGGTCAGCCTCCCAGGCGAGATAGACCGCGCTCGCGACGTGATAGAGCACACTCGTCGCGCGGCGCGCATCGGCTTCGTTGCTCGCCTCGCGGGCAACACGCTGCGCAAAGCCGATGGCGGCATCGACATTGCGGCGCAGGCGGTCGCGGAAGGCCACGGGCACACCAGGGCTCTCGTCGATACGTACAGCGAGATCGGCGGCGAGTGCCGCTTCGGCACTATGCCGGCCAACGGCGCGGGTCAGGGCATCGAGGGCGACGATGTTGCCTGTTCCCTCCCAGATCGAGCCGAGGTGGGCATCGCGCAATAGGCGCGCGCAGGCGAACTCCTCGACATAGCCGATGCCACCGCGGAACTCGAGTGCATCGCCGGTCATCTTCCGCGCGTCGCGCGTCGAGCGGTACTTGAGAACGGGCGTCAGCATCCGAACGAGCGCCGCCGCTTCCTGACTACCACCGAGCTCGGCGCGGTCGAGCGCGTCTGCGGTGACGAAGCACATGGAAAGCGCCTGCTCGAGCGGCAGGATGAGCTTCAAAAGCTGGCGGCGCGCGAGCGGCAGCTCGATGATCCGGCGACCAAAGGCACTGCGGCCGTGCGCCACGGTCAGCGCATCGTGCAGCGCGCGACGCATGAGCGCCGTCGACTTGACGCCGTTCGAGAGCCGCGACCAGTTGACCATCTCCGCCATCTGCACGCAGCCGCGGTCGAGCTTTCCCACGGCATAGGCAACGGCACCTTCGAGCTTGATCTCGCCCGAGGCCATGGAGCGCGTGCCGAGCTTGTCCTTGAGCCGCACGATCCGATAGCTGTTCACGCTGCCATCATCGAGATGGCGCGGCATGAGGAAAAGCCCGACACCGCGCGTGCCGCCAACGGCGCCTTCGGGACGCGCCAGCAGCATGGCGATCTCGGCATCGGCGTTCGAGCAGAACCACTTGTCGCCATAGAGGCGCCAGTGGTCGCCTTCCGGCTTGGCGACCGTCGTCAGGCTGCCGACATCCGAGCCGCCCTCCTTCTCAGTCATGAATTGTGCGCCCTGCGTAAGGCGGCTCATGTCCGTCTCGGTGAGACGGTCGAGGTACTTCGATTTGAGCGCCTCGTCGCCATAGCGCGAGAGCAGCATCGCCGCGCCGTCCGTTACGTTCAGCGGACAGCCCATACCGAACTCGGCCTGGTTGAAGAGGTAGGTGAAGGCGTGCTTGGCCGCGGCTGGGTACGTGCCGGACCAACCGAGAATGCCCTTCCGATGCGACATGGCATGAATGCCGAACTCACCGAAGCCGATGCGCTCGAGCTCCCGGTAGGCGGGGTGATACTCGATGTGCTGCACATCATTGCCGAAGCGGTCGCGCGCATGGAGGATCGGCGGATGTCGATCGGCGAGACGAGCGCAATTGTCGAGATGATCCCCGGCGAGCGCACCGAGGCGGTCGAGATGCGGCTCGATGTGCGCGAGAATATTTGGCGGCAGATGGATGCGCAGCAGATCCATGAGCGAGGGATCCGCGCGGAAGAAGTTGAGCCCCGTCGTGTCGGGCGCGATCGCGCCGGTACGGGAAGGCGAAGCCGTCGCTGCCATTTGCGCGCTCCTCAAATAGAAACGGTGCGCGGCGCTCGTGCACCGGCACCGCTTCACCTCTTGGTGTATCGCACTCAGTCGGATGGCGTCTCGTATTCGCCGCCTGCCTCGTCGGCGAGCGAGCGCACGAGATCGAGCACGGACTTGCGCACTTTCGGATCCGTGATGCGCGAGAAAGCCCGGTTGAGCTCCAACCCCTCGCGGCTGCTCAGGAACTCGAAGACGTGACTGTCGGATGAGCGCTCGGCGAAGCCCGGCGCTGCGCTCTGGGCGCCGCTGACCGGCGCGTCCTCGTAGAAAAATTGAACGGGCACACCGAGCACCCGCGAAAGCTCGAACAGGCGGCTTGCGCCGATGCGGTTGATGCCCTTTTCGTACTTCTGCACCTGCTGGAATGTCAGGCCGAGGCGCTCGCCAAGCTTCTCCTGGCTGATGCCGATCAGCATGCGCTGAAGCCGCACACGGTTGCCCACATGAATATCGACCGGGTTCGGCCGGCGCGTACCCCGCTCCAGCGCTTCGCCGTCGTCCGACGGATCAACCATGGCATCCCCCTAAAGAAACTGTCGCGAACCCCAGTCATCCGCATCATGCCTATGCGGACGTGCGCAATTCCTAGGTGTGGGCTGTGGCTTCGTCAACCACATGATGCGGTTCGGCTGTTAGTGCCGCACCCGCCTCACAGCGGTTCAGGATGGAATTCCTAATTGGGAATGGAAAGCGACCTTGCCGATGCCCGGACTGCCTCGTAGTTAAAATAGCGCAAGAGCAATAAGACGATCGGCGATAGGTCGTCGAGGAAGGGCAGGACGCTCATGGCGAGGCTGAAAACAGCGATCAACACCGCCTCGGACGACTATGCGGCGAACCGCGCGGAAATGGCGGCTCTCGTCGCCGACCTCGCGGAGAAGCGCAGCGCCGCCACGGTGGGCGGCCCCGAGCGCCTGCGTGAACGCCACCTGGCCCGCGGCAAGCTCCTGCCGCGCGACCGCGTGCTCGGACTGATCGACCCCGGCTCGCCGTTCCTCGAGCTCTCACAGCTCGCTGCCTATGACATGTACGGCGGCGATATTCACGGTGCAGGTGTCATCACCGGCATTGGCCGCATTGCCGGACGGCTCTGCATGATCGTTTGCAATGACGCGACCATCAAAGGCGGCACGTACTATCCCCTGACGGTAAAGAAGCACCTCCGCGCGCAGGAGATCGCGTGGGAGAACGGCCTGCCCTGTCTCTATCTCGTCGATTCCGGGGGCGCGAACCTGCCGCACTGGACGGATGTCTTCCCCGATCGCGATCACTTCGGTCGCATATTCTTCAATCAGGCGCGCATGTCGGCGGATGGCATTCCTCAAATCGCCGTGGTCATGGGCTCGTGCACGGCGGGCGGCGCGTACGTGCCAGCCATGTCCGACGAGACCATCATCGTGCGCCGCCAGGGCACGATCTTTCTTGGCGGGCCACCGCTGGTGAAAGCGGCAACGGGCGAGGATGTTTCGGCAGAGGATCTCGGTGGCGCCGATGTACACACGCGCCTCTCTGGCGTCGCGGATCACTATGCGCTCAACGATCGCCACGCTCTCGACATTGCGCGCGGCATCATCGGGACGCTTCCGGCGCGCGCGCACGCCCCGGCGCTAACGCGCGCCTCTGCGCCTCCAGCCTATGATCCGGCAGAGCTGGATGGTGTCGTGCCTGCCTCGCTCATGACGCAGTACGATACTCGCGAGATCATCGCGCGCATCGTCGACGGCTCGGAGATGCACGAGTTCAAGAAGAACTACGGCACGACGCTGGTCACGGGTTTTGCTCACATCGAGGGTCTGCCCGTCGCGATCCTCGCCAACAACGGCATTCTTTACTCGGAGACCGCGCAGAAAGCCGCGCACTTCATAGAGCTTGCCTGCCAGCGCCGGACGCCGCTGCTCTTCCTGCAGAACATCACGGGCTTCATGGTCGGCCGCGACGCCGAGGTCGGCGGCATTGCGCGGCACGGCGCCAAGATGGTCATGGCCGTCGCCAATGCCGACGTCCCGAAGATCACGCTGGTCATCGGTGGTAGCTACGGCGCCGGCAACTATGCCATGTGCGGGCGCGCCTACGGTCCACGCTTCCTTTTCACGTGGCCCAATGCACGCGTCTCGGTCATGGGCGGGCAGCAGGCCGCAAGCGTGCTCGCGACCGTGCGGCGTGACAACTTGAAGGCCGAGGGAAAGGATTGGTCACAGGCCGAAGAGGAAGCCTTCAAGCAGCCCATGCTCGATGCCTACGAGCGCCAAGGGCAGCCCTACTATGGCACTGCGCGGCTCTGGGATGACGGCATCATCGCACCCTCCGAAACGCGGCGCGTCCTCGGCCTTGCGCTCGCCGTGTGCTTCGAGCGGCCCATCGCCGAAACGAAGTTCGGTGTGTTCAGGATGTAGCGGCGGCGCGCCTACTGCCAGAGCCCCAGCCGGTCCCAATCGGGCTGCGGAATCTCGCGGCCGAGCTGGAACGTAAAGGATGTCGCTTTCATCCAGTCGTTGGTTAGGTCGCAGGAAAAGCTCAGCACATACCAATGCCCTGCCGACCTCACGGCACCACCGTTGGCCGTGAGCTTCGTGCCGTCGAGCACAGCCGGCCGGAAAATGGATGTCTTCATGCGATCGGCCTTGCGCAGCGCCGGCTCCCGCCTCACCGTCGCCAACCCACGCAGAATGCAGACTTGATGCGAGCGAAACTCCGGCGTGAGCTTAGCGAGCGAGTCCTCGAGAGAAGCCGCCGACGCCGCAAGTGGCAGCAAACACCATAGGCCCGCTGCAACTGCGATTCTGCTTTTCATTGCCCCTCCTCGATCCCCTCGCCGCAGGCAATGAGCGTCACGCCTGCGGAATCCACTCCAGCACATAAACCGTGCCGAAGTATGGAGACAGGCGGGCACACGGGACGCACACGCGCACAGGGCGCATGGTCCTTGCTTTTTATGCAGCGGCCTTGGCGAAGATCTCAGCGACCCGACGCCCGCGTTCTGCCGGATCGAGTGATTGCGGTTTCGCCATGCGCGCGGCGATCAGCAGTGCATTGCGCGTCGCGCCGAGATTGGCGATGCCCTTGCCCGCGATGTCATACGCCGTGCCGTGCGCGGGCGTGCAGACTGGGAAAGCATAGCCGCCGATGAGCGTGATGCCACTCTCGAAGCCCATGAGCTTCATCGCGATCTGACCCTGGTCGTGATACATGGTCTGCACGGCGTCGAAATCCCCGCGCTTGGCACGTAGGAAGACGGTGTCGGAGGGGAAAGGCCCCTCGCAAACAATGCCCTGCGCCTTGGCCGCCGCGACGGCAGGCTCGATGATATCGATCTCCTCACGACCGAAGTTGCCACCATCGCCGGCATGGGGGTTCAGTCCCGCAACGGCAATGCGCGGGCGGGCGATACCGGCGTCGCGCATGCAGCGATCCGTAAGCACGAGCCCATTGATGACCGCTTCCTTCGTGATGTAGCGCGCCACGTCCTTGAGCGGCACGTGGCTCGTGACGCGGGCATTCCACAGGCCATCGAGGATATTGAACTCGCGACCAGGACGCGCCGCGCCGCTCTCCTCGGTGATGACCGCGATCTCGTCCTCGTAGGAGCCGTCCGCGAGCTTCATGGCGTACTTGTTGAAGGGCGTGAACGTCACCGCATCCGCAGCTCCCGCTGCACCGAGACGAAGCGCAGCGCGAAAGTTCGCCAAAGCGAACGTCCCGCCCGTACGCGAGGCTGTTCCACGCGTCACGCGCGCCGGATCGAGATGCCCAAGATCGACGAACACTGGCGCACCATCGAACGTGATCGGCGCACCAGGTTTCCATGTGCGGCAGTCGCAGCTCAGGCTCGCCACGGTCTCGCCCTCGGCAAGAACGCGGCGGTCGCCGATCACGATCACGTCCGCTGCAGCGCGGACATCGGCGTCCATGATGATCTTCGCGGTGAGCTCCGGACTGATCCCGCACGGATCTCCCATCGCGAGCGCGAGCACGGGACGGCTTTGGTTTGTGGTCATGGCGTTTCCCTTTAATTGCCCCGCAGCGCCGTTCTCATGCGGCGCCGTTCAGGGCTCTCAGCTCGTACGAACTCAGTTCGCCCCGGCAAACCGCTTGGCGCGCACCGTCGCGGTGATCTCGTGCGCGAGCATGCCTTCCTCGTGGCAGACGCGGGCTATGATCGGCGCGGCTTCGAGGGAAGCACGACGCGTGAGGCGCTGGTAGGTAACCGTCTTGATGAACTTGCCGACCCAGAGGCCGCCCGTGTAGCGCGCGGCACCGGCGGTCGGCAGCGTGTGGTTCGTGCCGATACCCTTGTCGCCGTAGGCAACAGTCGACTCCTCGCCGATGAAAAGCGAGCCATAGTTCTTGAGCTTCTCGAGATAGTAGTCGTCGCGTCCGGTCTGGATTTCGAGGTGCTCCGGCGCGTACTCGTCGGAGACCGCGATGGCCTCGTCGTCACTTCCGACGACGACGATCTCGCCCCAGTCAGCCCATGAGCGCGACGCGACTTCACGAGTCGGCAGTGTCTTGAGCTGCAGCTCGACCTCGGCAAGCACGGCACGGCCCATCTTCTCCGAGGGCGTGACGAACCATGCAGGACTGTCCGGACCGTGCTCGGCCTGACCGAGCAGGTCGGTTGCGACGAGCGCCGGATCGGCGGTGTCGTCGGCAATGACGAGGATCTCGGTCGGGCCTGCCGGAAGATCGATGCCGACCATACCGAAGAGCTGGCGCTTAGCCTCCGCGACAAAGGGGTTGCCGGGGCCGGTGATCATGTCGACGCGGGGCATTCCCACGCAACCATGGGCCATCGACGCCATGGCCTGCACGCCGCCGACGCAATAAATCTCGTCGGCACCCGAATGATGAAGTGCGTACAGCGTCTGCGGGTAGATGCCATCAGGTCCGCGCGGTGGTGCGGCAGCAATGATACGTCCGACACCGGCGACCTTCGCCGTGCCGACGCTCATGATCGCCGCGGAGATGAGCGGATATTTGCCGCCGGGGATGTAGCAGCCCACCGTCGAGACCGGGATCAGCTTCTGGCCGAGCAGCACGCCGGGCCTCAGCTCCGTCTCGAACTCCTGCAGGCTTTCTCTCTGCCGCTTCGCATACTCGGTCACCTGCGCGTGGCTGTAGGCGAAGTCCTCCTTGAAGGTCGTCGGCAGCGTGCGCGACACCTCCTCGATGCGGGCCTGCGGCACGCGAAACTCGCCCGTCCACTTGTCGAGATCGCGGGCGTAGCGGCGCACAGCTTCGTCGCGGTTCTCGGCGATGTCCGCGATCATGCGGCGAACCGTGTTCTCGACTTCGACGGCGCGCGGCCCTGCCTGCAGTGCGGCGCGTTTCAGATATTGGCGAGCCACGGCATCCTCCCGATTGTTGAGACGTTCTCTGCTTTGGAGCGAGACGCTAGGTGGCTGGCAGGAGACGGTCAAGATGGCCGGCGGGTCCGAGCCGCGGGGCGCAAAACGAAACATCCCGGCGCGAGGGCCGGGATGTTTCTCAAATCGTTCCGCGAGCGGGCCTATGCAGCGCCGGCTAGCCTCGCGAGGCCGACGCTGTTTGCGGCAGCAGTTTCAGGATGCCCTGCGCTGCGGCGCCGGCGGCGGCGTCGGCCGTGTTACCCCAAGTGCCGTCGAGCGAGCCTTCGGGGATTTCGTTCTTCTGCGAGACGGTGCCGAGCGAGCGGCCCTGCGGGTCGCGCACCAGCCAGTCGATCTGGATGGTCTGCTTGCCAGCCTGACCTGCACCCAGCGCCACCTTGCCCTCGATGCGATAGGACGCACCCGGCCGGTTGGCCATTGTCACGCCCTGACGAGAGAGCTCGCGCTGGAGCGCGCTCGAGAGTGCCGTGTTGCCATCGCCGGGCGCGCCGGCAACGGTCGGAACGATCGCCGCGACATCTCCGCTCGACGGCAGGCTCGCGGTGGTCGTACGCGCGGCAGCCTGCTCAGGCGCAGGCGCAGCAGCTGGGGCCGCGGCCGCGACAGGCTGAGGAGCGTCAGACGGCTGAACCGAGCCGGCCACAGGCGGCGCGCCCGCGGGACGGTGGGCCGCGATCCACGTGGCAAGCTGCGTCGCCGTCTTGTCGGCGATGATCTGCGTCACCGCACCCGTTACGGCGGACCAGGGGTCCTTCGCCGTGCCGGCAGGTGCCATCTCCTCGCCGGTCACGCGATGAACGCGCTTACCAGTCGGGTCCGTGAGATCCCAGATGTACGAGACCTTGGTCTGGGAACGGTCCTTCGATGCGACGATGTAACCGCGCAGCGTGTAGTCGCCCTTGGCATCGCGATCGTTGATCAGCGTGATCCGCTGACGCTCCGCCGACTGCACGATCTGCTCGCCGATCTGCCGCGATACGGCATCCGGCGCGCCGATCACGGGCGCAAGTGCGACACGCGCGAGCGTTGCCTGCTGCGCTGGCTTCGCCGGGGACGGCGAAGCTGCCTCGGGCGTAGATGTCAGGCTGCTGAATAGCGACGATCCGCTCGACTCGCACCCGGCGAGTCCCAGAGCGATGATGGCAATGACAGCCGGTGCGACGGAGCGAAGCCGGCTCCGTGATGTCCTCTCAGCGTCGGATTTGGTCACGGTGACGCCCCCTTGAATGTGATTCCGCTGACACCCGGTGACCGACTTACGGACATGGCGGTCTCGAGGTTGTGCCTCGACTCGGTACCCTTTTGCGAATCCTGTAACTGCTGGCTCCCTGACCGTCCAGATGGACGC
>JAEZAW010000277.1 GCA_023430315.1 Pseudomonadota bacterium
CGGTGCTGCCGCTTCGGTCGTCGTCCTGCTGATCTGGGTGTATTACTCATCACAAATTCTGCTGTTCGGCGCTGAGATAACGCAAGCGTACGCCAATCACCGGCGATCGCCACACGTTACCAAGCCCAAAGCCGTACCGGCCCTGTGAAATCAGATCCAGGCGATAGGAACGCGAGTGTGGACGGCTTTATCGACAGCATGCCGGTCGACGTGGTCGAGGTTTCCGTCACGTTCCGCGTACTCTTCGCTCACATATTTGTTCGCGACGAGGCTGAGTCTGCGGTCCGCGATCTCGAGGCGGCAGGCGTTCCATCCGCTGACATCAGCCCTCGAACAGGAACCACGCCACAACGGCGCTCCGTCGCTCATTTATCCAATAATTGTGCATGACGCTCGGTGTCCAAATGCCGGAACGTTGCAATGATCGCCTGCCACGAGCGAGGCGAACCTGCCGCAGCTTCAGTATTGGGCCCAATGCATTTGCGTTATCGCTATTGTGGCGAGCACCACCAACTAACGCGCGGCCGACAGATTGAAACTCCCCCCGAAAGGGGGAGACTATCGATCGGGCACCATTCGCCGCACGGCGGCGCCCGTGGACAGCGCAGGCCCGCCAACCCCGTAGGCCGCGATCCTTACACCAGCAAGGATGTCGGATCGCAGCCAACTTGCTCGGTAGGTGGCGAGCCAACCCGAAAAATGACAGCGACCTGTCGCTACTTACGCTCCGAATTCCAGGGGAAGTTTATGTATTGATCTCGCGTCTCGTAGCAGATGTTGCCGTACATGCGGAGGTAGAGATCCCGGCGGGATGGGTCGGCATAGACGGCGGCAGGGTTGGCAACGTCCGCCTCGTATTGCGCAATGGTTTCCCTCGTCAGTGCACGGGGAAGAATATCCATCGCCTGAGGGATGCTCTTGCCTTCGAGCCAATCTGCCGCGTGCTGGCCCATGGCGTAAGCGAATATGGAAGAAGCAAGGCTGATGCTGGCGCGATAGGGACTGCCGTTCGTCTTTAGCTCCTTGACGGCTTCGGGTTCGCCGTCAATGCCGCCAAAGAACTGGTTGGGCATGAGCTTACCAGCCGAGCGCGTTGCTTTGAGCGCTCCGAGTACGACCGTATCCGCACCGAGCACGACATGAATTTCCGGGTTGGCAAGAAGAACTGTGCTCATCGTCGCGTAGCCACCCGCCTGATCGACGGTGGCAGGCGAAATGTCGGCCACGATGGCGACCCCCGGGATGGTCCGTAGCACGTCGCGCATGGCAACGAAGCGCGGCGCCAGAAACTCTAGCGAGTCATGCGTGAGTAGGACGACGTTGGCCTTTGCCGGATGGTGTTGGCGGATATGCGCGGCTGCGGATTCAGCGAGCACCCTGCCGGTCTCATACTGCGGTGCATTGAGGATGGTCACCGCAGGGGGCGGCACGATAGTGCCCACATAAGAACCACCCAAGATCAGCCTCTGCAGGCTGGGAGCAAGGGACTCGACGTCGACGGGTGCCGCGACTACGGCACCGACGCGCTCATCGCGCAGGCGCTCAACCTGCTCGAGCATTCGTTGAGAGTCGTTCTTCGCGAGCGCCACCCGATAGACAAGTCCACGATCCTTGGCCGCCTTCGACAGGCCGAAACTTACGCCGTTCATGAAGTCGCGCTCATTATCCTGAGCGAATACCAGCGTCTTTTCCAAACCCGCTGGCGGGCGACACGGCGTCGCGCTCCTGTCGTGAGCAGGAAAAGTCTGCGGTATTGTAATGCCCTGATCGGACGCAGCGGGAGCCCTCCCAAGAGTGAGGCACATCATCATGCCTCCCGCGAGTATCGCGGGCACATTGGCGCGTGCTCCCGAACGCCTCGCCAGGGAGGAAGTCATGTGCGATCACTCCAGGACAAGGGGGAAACGAATGCGGGCTACCGTACCCGTTTTAACAGCAAGATATTCAGTTGTTGCGCGCAGGCTTTGCGCCGTAGCTGACACAATTCGGGTGCCGAGGCCTGTGCCCTTCTTCTTGGCAACTTGTTCGTAGCCGAC
Source organism: Pseudomonadota bacterium (assembly GCA_023430315.1). GTDB lineage: Bacteria > Pseudomonadota > Alphaproteobacteria > Rhizobiales > Hyphomicrobiaceae. The sequence continues at coordinate 2,037 of JAEZAW010000277.1, forward strand.
GCCATCGTCGGCGACCGTCACTTCAAGCACTTGGTCCTCGAGTTGAACAAGTTTTACGCGTACTTCTCCGCCGCCATTTGGATAGGCGTATTTGAAGGCGTTGGTTACCCACTCCGCGACGATGATCCCGAGGCTGATGCTCGCATCGGTTCTCAGTCTCACCGGCTGGATGTCATGCGTGAGCTTGGCGCCGAAGCCGTCAGCCTGCATGGAGGTCTGTAAGTGGGAGAGGAGGGCGGACAGATAATCGCGAAGATCGACGAAGCGCACGTCGCCTGTGTTGTAGAGATGCTTGTGGACGAGCGAAATGGCGACGATGCGCGCTTGAGCCTCCGCAAGAACGCTACGGGCTTCAGGGCTGGACACGGACTTGGATTGCAGACTCACAATCGAACCGACCAGAGCCAAGCTGTTTGCCACCCGGTGGTTTACTTCTCCGAGCAACAGTTCCGCGCGGTCGCGCGCCAGTCGCACCTCACGCTCGGCAGCCTCTTTCTGAGCCCTCAGCCGCGATTGTTCCACGGCTTGAAGCAAGGCCGACTCCAGAAGAACCGGAAAATCATCATCGACCGTCTTGGGGACGAAGTCGCTTGCGCCAGCTTTGAGCGCCGCGACGGCCACCTTGGTGTCAGATGAGCCGGTTACGTACACCACTGCCGGCGCACCTTCGCGCGCTGTGAGGGACCCAAGCAGGTCAAGACCAGTTCCATCCGCGAGATAGTGATCAAGCGCAACGACATCGATGCCGTCGGCCAGCATCTGCGCTTCGGCATCTGCTCGGGTCGCGGCGTGGCTCACATCGAACCCACGCCTCGAAAGGGCCTTTTGTATGTAGCGCACCAGCGCAACATCATCATCCACGTAGAGCACGCGTACGGGCCGCTCAGGCATTTTCCGGCACCTGTACGATTGAGAAGAACAGGCCAAGCTGGCGAATGGCGTTCGCAAAGTCCTCGTAGTTCACCGGCTTGGTTACATAGAGATTGGCACCAAGATCGTAGCACTTCTGGATTTCGCGTGCGTCGTCCGTTGTGGTGAGAACGATGACCGGCGAGCGCCTGACGTGCGGGTTGGCCTTGATGCGGGAGAGTATGTCGACACCCGCCATGTCAGGGAGATTGAGATCGAGAAGAACGAGCAAATGACGATGGGCGCTTACTGAACCCGAACCATCGGCCCCGAGCAGATAGCGCAGCGCCGTTGTCCCATCAGCAAAGGCCGCGATTTCGTTATTCACACCCGCCCGACGTATATTCTTCTCGATCAGCCGCGCGTGTCCGTGGTCGTCTTCAATCATCACGATGGTAACGGCTTGCTGAGGGCTCATGCGGTCACCTGCGTTTGAATGGCGATCTCTTGTGGCAGGGTAATAGAGAAGGTCGTGCCTGCTCCAACCTGAGAGTTGACGACGATGTCCCCACCCAAATTGCGCACCATGGCGCGAACGTGCGCGAGGCCAATGCCCTCGCCCGGCGTGTTTTGAGGTCCCGCGCGGCGGAAGAGTTCAAATATACGCTCTCGGTCGTGCTCGGCAATGCCTCGCCCATTATCGCTTACGTCTATCGTTAAGCGGCCACCCGCGGCCAGCCTGCCCCGAATGGTAATGATCAGCGGACGATCTGCCATGCGATATTTTACGGCATTATCGAGCAGATTACCGATGGTTTGTTCCAAGGCCATCCGATCCGTCACGATCGTTGCCACGTCCAAATCGATTTGAATCGAGCCTTCGGCCTCAGCGAGCTGGTGCTGGATCGCGTCTGCACTGGCCTGCACAAGCTCACTAAGCACAATGCGTTCCGGGCGCAAGGCGCGGCGGCCCTCCCGTGAGAGCTTGAGAATGGCATTGATCAGGCTGTCCATCTTTCTGGTCGACGAGCGTATGAAACTGATGGCTTCCGGGAGATCTTCGTCGGCTGCTGCCCTGGCCTCGTGTGTGGCTGCATCGCCCTGTGCGTCCTTCGGTAGAAACTTATCGAGTGCTGCTTTCATGCTGGCGACACCTCGCTCGAGCTCACTGGTGAAGCCCATAATGTTGACCAGCGGGGCGCGCAAATCATGGGTCACGACATAGGCAAATCTCTGAAGTTCGTCGTTGAGCTCCGCGAGATCGGCCGTCCGTTGTTGAACGCGCCGCTCGAGACTGGTATTGAGCACGTCCACTTCTCGGCGGGCCGCGAGGAGGTCTCGCGTATAGCGCGTCGCTGTCACCGCCGCGCCCGCCGCAACCATCACTATGATCGCGCCACCGAGAAGCGTGAGCCACCTCAGCCATGCGGCATTGGCTTGTTGCTCTTCAGCGCCGATCGCAAGGCGCTCATCAGCAGCTCGCAAAATACCCGCGAAGAAGACGTTTGCTTCATCCATCAGGGCCTTGCCCCGGTGGGTCCGGAATACAGAGAGCGCATCGCTATCACGACGCTCTCGCTTCATGGTGATCGTTTCGTCCATTTCTGCGATTTTTTCGGCAATGATGGCCGACAGACGATCGAGGGCCCTTTTGACCTCTGCACGCGAGGCCAGGGCTCGCTTCACCGTCTCGAGTTCGCGCAGCGCCGCCGCCTTCGCGTTCCCGTAAGGTGCGAGATAAATCTGATTGCCCGTGAGCAGGTAGCCTCTTTGACTCGATTCCGCGGTCTGCACCGCATGGCGTAGTTCAACGACGGCAACACGGATTCTGCGGTCGGCCAGCGTTTGTTCGTAGTAGAGCTTTGCGCGCTCGCTCAACCAGATTGAAAGCCCGACGATGGTCACCAACGTCACCAACCCGACTAAGAAGAAGGCCAAGGTCGCACGGGCGACATTGCGGCTGCGTCCAGGCATACGATGTTCCAACTAGGCCTTGGCTTCCTGGAGCAGGTGATCGGTTTCGGCAAGAATTGTATTCCGTCTCGAAGTTCTCATCATAGATCTCAAACTGATTGACAACCGACAGCACGTTACCATCAGGGGCTTTGCGATCCTATTGCGCACCTTGACTGAACTCCTGCGCTCGGTTCGTCGGAGATAGCGTTCGGTGCGATCTTACCAGAGCTCACGATGTTCCTGGGAGGCCGCCCTGACATAGCGTGCCAATGCTAGGCCATCCATTGTTCGCGCATCTAGATATCGGTAAATTCGATGCCTACGTCGGGGTGCTGCTCGAGAATTGCTTCCATAGCGGATGATGCTTCAAAGTCGGGTAGCCGGCATCCTCTCGCGTGCTCTCAAGCCCGATCCGAACGAGCACTTTGTGACGTTCCTTCGGGCGATAGCCTATTAAGAATTGGAAGCGGCAAGCCGCGTAAAGTAGATTGTCACTTCCACACCCTTTCCGGGTAGCGATTGAACATTCACTCTCGCGCCAGCATTTTGAGTCAACGATTTCAATATCAATGCGCTGAGCTTCCCTGACTGAGGCCAGCCCGTTCCCGCAGGTAGTCCAACACCATCATCGGCGATGATCACGCGGCAACCTTCGTCATCCACGAGGCTGTGAAGCTTTATGGCCCCACCGTCGCGATCTCGGAAGCCATGCTTCAGGGCGTTTGTAAGCAGTTCATTGACTACCAAACCTGTCGGCATGGCGACGTTGACTGAGACTGGCCACGTGTCGACCTTAAGATCCAGCCGTATGCCTTCAGTGGCGTGAGCTCGCATAACGGCTGCTGCTATCTGGCTGAGATAGATGCCGAGATCGATCTCCTGAACGTCCTCCAGCTCGGAGAGCGACTTATATAGTAGCGACATAGCTTCAATTCGACCTGCCAGCCGATCGAAGCGATCGCCCTCCTCCGGCGCCTGACGCGCTTCCATTCGGATGAGCGCCGTGATCATCTGGAGGTTATTCTTCACGCGGTGCTGAAGCTCGCGAAGGAGCGTGTCCTTCTCCTGAAGCTGCTGCGCCGTCTGCGCCCTTTCAGCGGTGATCTCCCCTTGCATCCCCGCCATGGCAACAAGACGGAACGTCGGAACGCTGTCGTTATTCTCAATGATGTTCGACCATACATCGACGATGGTCCCTCCGATAAAGCGGAAGGCCCCAATATATTCCTGCTCCGCCTTAATGGCCTCGTCTAACGCTCGGAACTCCTTACCACCGTGTGCCTCTGCATCAAGGACATCCCAACCGCAATTGACGACCTCCGCCGCGGATAATCCCGACAGCCGTTCAAATTCCAAATTAACATAGATGATACGTTCGTGAGCCTTCAGCTCGGACACTACTATGGCGACAGGCACATGATCCAAAAACTGCTTAAATTGCTCGCTCTCAAGAGCGTCGGCTAGTCCCGGCGCCTCGAGAATCTGCTCAACCTGTACTGGCTTTTCTTCGTTAGACACAGTGCGCCCGCCCATTATGCTGTATAGCCGCCGCACTTGCGCACGCGTAAGGCGAACTGTCCAGCGCGTCTCTTGTCACTCCACCGCGGTGCCAGCAATCATAGAGCGCCGGCATTTATGAGCCCTCGTCGTAGTCGCGGAACTTCGTCGCCACCGAGAGGTGGACAAATCACAATCGATTGCCGCGAAGGCGACGCAAGGCGCATCTTCTCGCCCGCTACACGTCCCCGGCTATACCTATCGCCGTCGACTTTCTCTCGCGTCTCCTAAATGCGATGCCGTGGCGGGAATTGCCATCTGCCGGACTTAGCCTTGGTGACGTCGTCGAATTGGAGGCATAGGGATTTCGAGAGCTGCGAAGCTGCTGCTCGTTGGATGCGATTTTCTCAGGCGAAAGCGTTCAAGATGAGTAGTCATAGCCTTGACGGGCGCCGATCCCCGCCGAACTTGACCTTACTTACCCTGTACGCTGACCAACTGCGATGCGCTTACCGAGCTTGCGCTCCGCCCAGGCAATCAGGTCCTTGGCTTTCTTACCGCACATGAGAGTACGGTTCGCGCGATAGGCGGCTAAGCCGACGATGTCTTTCAATGGCGTATTCGGAGCGGCGCGATACAGCTTCGCGGCGACCGCGCCGTCTAACATGTGCGACAGGTACAACGCGGAAGCACTGGCCTCTACGCCTGCGCGTTGGAGAACAGGGATGTTCGCCTCGGCATACATTCGGATAGCCCACCGAGCCGTTGCCGGATGTTTGCGCTTATCCAGGATATCCCTTTGGTCGAGCCCGACCGCCCAATGGGGTCTGTGCTTCGCCACGATTTGCAGCCATGTACTCTTGATGAACTGCCCCGGTCCGAGCGCGCTGCTATTCGTGTTCTCGGCGTCCGCCCTACCACCACTTTCAATGTCGACGATGTGGTCGATGAAGGCATCGCTCAAAATTTCCGTGCTCGATCGAGCGCGCTCCGAGCCGGCGCGCCCCTCCGAACCCGAACGCTTAACGACGGCGTTTTCCGAGAGATGGTCGGGCACCAAGCGCAAATTCCCCGTCGCTGCGCCCATGCGAGCACCCGCCATAGCATGCTCAAAGTCCATCGACCGGAGTTTTGAGTTATCCCTGGGTCCCGCGACTAACACTGACCGAGTTGCCACCTCCAGCGAATAATCTGCCGCCGATACGCCTCCGACCGCTACGAGACCTAGAATTGCGGTAGCAAATAGATGGACCAAGTAGAGGATCCGCGTGACCATCCGTGGGTGACTCATTTTCCCAATGCCCCCTGCCAATGCCCACGAGAAGAAGCATCGAAAGCGTCGATGCAAAGGGCTTGCAAGGAAGACCCTCCGGTCGGCTCAAACCGACGGCGCTCTATCTCTTGCAAGCCATCAATGATCAATAACAAATGTTAGAGAGGGTAGGCCCACCCATCCGCCCGGACACTTACTTTGGACAAGCAAGACTACAATCGGCAGCCGGTGCCGTCTTTGCGATCGCGCTCGAGTTTGCGGCGGAGATGCCGAGGAGTTCAGGAGATGTGCGGATGTGACGAAGTCACAAGCTGCGATGCCACTGAGTGCGACGGGGGCAGCTGCGACCTTGGAGCACGGAACGTTTGGCGGCAGTACCTGAGCCAGATCCTCAATGGGAAGTCTGACTTAAGGCCAAGCACATCGAGCACACTCGCCCGCTACATGAATTGCAGCATCGATTGGCTGCTGACCGGAGGAGTGCGGACCGCCCTTGAAACCTGAGGGCGCGGTGGCCGCACTCATTGGAACCGACTTGCGAAGACGCGCCAGCCGCAACGCCGCGAGCGTAGACATCTTCTCCGCCTCGGCTTCCTTGAGCTTGCCCATGAGGTCGGTCACGTCGGCGCCGGTGTGGATCTTCTCGGCAATGAGTGCGCTCAGCTTCTCCGCCCGGTCGAAAGCATAGTCAAACCGCTGATGCAAACGCTCGACAAGCACAAAAGCGTCTTCAACACGAGACATGAGAACACCCCTCAGCAGCGGAAAACCGGAGGTCCAACGCACAGGCGTCGAAGGTGTTCCTCCCTCGCCCGCATTATCTTTGCACGCCCGATTACACCGTCGTTCTGTGGATATTCTGTGGATGTTCTGTGCGCAGAAGTTGTTGCCTCCAAGCGGACAAATTCGGCGCCAGGGCGCTAAGGCACTGAACCAACTTCAGGTATATCAGCTATACGCTGCTGACATTTCTGTTGCGCATGAGGCTTGTTCGGACGACGCTGAATAACCGCTCTCACCGGCGGTCATACCTTCGTCCTACATTCGGATATCGAACTTTGACGCGCGGGCATTGCCAGTCCCCCGCGCGTCTCCTTCATGGCCCATGTTCACGTTTGGTGCGCAGCCTGCTACGCAGGGGGCATGGTTCGTTTCCGCGACGTCTATCCGCCCGCCCACTCCTATTTGACTCGTCGAGATCTTCCAAGAACATGGGCCGACTGTTCTTCGTTCCATCTCCTGTTCGACACGCTTAAAATTGGTTTGGCGTCCGCAGTGCTGCTTCGCGGTTCTCTCAGAGGCAGCCGGCCGGTTTGCTGCAATGCCGGCTTCATCACGACAACATCGGCTTGGCTAGACAATCGGGGTGGGTGTTCGCACAGATCGTCGGAGCAGCGATCGCTATTTCGAGCTGCCCCCGACCGCAGTGAATACGGAGAGCGGCGTAGCGTCATCCCTTACCTAATTATCGTAGTTGTCATCCTCGTCATCTTCATCTTCATCGTCGTCTTCGTCATCGTCATCGTCATCGATGTCATCAAAATCATCCTCATTCTCGACTAGTATAATCTCATCGTCGTCGGTGGTGACGGTAGCTGGCAGCAGTTCCACCATCGCCGGCGATGAGAACGGTCCACTTGCTTCGGTTTGGGCTATCGCGCTCGTAGTCGGTGTCAGTAGCAGTGCTGCGACGAGTGCTGTCGGAAGTGTGTGCATGGAATGCTCCTCTGAGACGTCATTAGTTACGCAACGACCAAGGTCGCGAGTGGTTGCAGTATGAGCTTAGATGACCGGAACGTGATCCCCGCGCCAGCAACCGCAGGATCTTCCATCGCTGCTACTTGCCGGCGGAGCGAAGGCTTCATGAGTGCAGAGATACTTGCAACTTCGCCGATCATTTCTTCGAGCTTGGCGATAAGATCGTCATGCTTGGCGATTGTTGCCTTGAGCCGCTCGACGATCTCGGCACGTCGCGTCAGGGACGGCATATCGAGCGGGTATATCGATGCGAACTCGATCCGGTTGGAGAACAATGACTCTGGTGCACCGAGATCCTGTGGTCGCTGCTAAGGCAATCGCTCTTAAGCATTTTCTGGCCCGTCACGGCACGACGATATTGATGCTCGACGATCAAACCACTGAACATTACGGACAAGACCGTCCACAGCCTCGCTCACGGCGTAATCTCGCTTGAAGAACTCTCTCTCAACTACGGCTCCGAGCGGCGTCGGGTAAAGATTGTACCGGGGCCATGCTTTCCGCGGCGGGTATCATGGTTTCATCATTGCCACCGGGGGCGTCAAAGTGTTTCCGAGGATCTCAGGTGAAAACGCCCCATGATTTGAAAGTCGAGTTCCTGACCTACGTGACCAGGTTGCGCGAAGATGCGCAGAGCGAGCTTGATCTGTTCGGATCTGGCACCGTGGTCATGCGGCGAAATGGCGAAGACATCACTGCCGAGTTGGTCGAGCGGCTAAAGGCGACGATTGCCCGGCTTGACGATCTTATCTCCAAGCTAGAACGAGACCTCAGTGCCTAATGATTCCCGGCATAGCGTGTCTCGCAACAGGAGTTAGACTCTGAACGCACCAGTGCCGATGAGTTCACACGCTGATGAGACATTGGCCAATGGCCATAGGCGTGCCATTCGAAATCCGAGTTCTGGAAAGAGCGCCCGGAGTTGATGGCGAAAGCTCGTGACCTCCGAGCGCAGGTAAGGGGTGATTGGCAACACCATAGACTTAATCCACCGGCGCCTGTGGTCTCTAGGGGTTTTCAAGGGATCTGGACGGAGTGATACCCCGATCGTGCCGAGTTGCAGAGCGATGAATTGCGACGCTTCTACTGCTACGTCAGCAGGGCGTCGCGTAGCAAGGGATGGAACGGCGGTCTAGCTTAGATGCTAGTTTAACAATTCCCGCCGTCTCACCTCGCCGTCTACAAGATGCAGAAGACGCAAGACGTCGGCGGATATCGGTTCTGAGGCGGCGATCAGAACCACGCCTTCGGGCGAGCAAACTCGTCTAACAGCTATCTCGGCATCGACGTAAGAGGGGATGGCGCAATCCCAGAGATCGGGCGTCCTCAAGCAGCCCCGGCGATACACAGCAACAGTCCAACCGAAAAGCATCCTGAATATTGGCGCGGATCGGAAACGGCTGCTAGAGAGCAGAAGCAGAGGGCAGAATGGCGTGTGCGGTTGCGTGACTACTCCAGGTTCCGCAGGCGGCGCTCGATCTCCTGCTGATCGAGCTCGCTCAGGCGCAGGCGTTGCTGCGTCATGGTCCGCTCGTTGTCGTAGCTAGTGACCATACCGGATAGGAAGAGTGCCACGTCGCGCTGCCACTTGACCGGCATGTCTGCGACGAACACGAGCGCGTTCTCGATCTCTTTTATGAGTGGCATTGCAATCCCCCCGGTCAATCCACAGTGATCATTAGCCGGATGGTGGGCATGGTACAATACGTCATGAGCGGAATGGCGAGAAGAAGCGCTTGAAGTCGGCGCCAAACATCGCGGCGTGCATTTGATGCCCGACACCGCATAGACGGAGCCCTATGATGCTTTCGATAGGAACTTGAACCTAGCCGCCCCGACCACCGCGCGACCGACTTGAACGGACTCTTAGCGTCGACGTGGCTTGGCACCTGATGCCATCACGACGGGACGCCGGATGACGACGGTGCCATTCGAAATCCGTGCATCTGCAGCCCGGACGATTGCGTCATGGATCAGGTCACGACGCTTCGGCGATTGTGCTTCGAGCACCATGGCGGCACGTAACATTGCCTCTGCGTTGGCGGATCCGAGAGTGTGTTTGCTGGCCAGTACGAAGCTCGGTCGCGCCCATTGGCAAAAACCGCAGATATCCACAGCGCAATAGCCCTTCAGGCTTTGAGGCTTCAGCTTTCGGCGCCCGCGGTGGGGCGAACCCCATGTTCCGAATGCGACATCGCCTCTACGGATGTCTTTACATGCGGGCGACAGCTGATCGCCGGTGCTGCCGCATCTGGCCGAGCGCCAATACGATCAATAGTAGAAAATTGAGAACATTTGCTACGAGGCCAGTCGCGAATGATGCCGCATAAAAGCCGGCATAGTCGTAGATCGCGCCGGCGACCCAGGCGCCGAACGCCATACCCGCCATGCTCAAAAGCATCAGTCCTGGGACACGCCAGTGAGCCTCGCTTGCGGGGAAGTGTTGTCGAACGGCGAGCACATACGCTGGTATCAGCCCGGCGAAGCCGAGACCGAAAAATGCAGAGACGGCGAACAGTCCTATCTCATCCTGCGTGACCAAAAACCCGAGCATTGCCAGCGCCTGCGCCGCCGATCCGATGAGGAGAGTATTCAATCCACCGATGCGATCCGAGAACCAGCCCCAGAACTGACGGCTGATGAAGGCGCAAATCAGAAGCAACGACACCATCGCCGGGCCGCGCCCTGAAGCGAAACCGAGGTCGCCGCAAAATGCAATCAGGTGCGACTGTGGCATTGCCATCGGTACGCAGCACAGAAACGACGCGACACTCAATACGCCGAAAGCTACGTTCGGGCTAAGCCCCATAACGGCTTCGCGTTTGTTGCTTGCAGCGCGGTCGCCGTGCGAAGGCTGCGCGAGCGGGGGCGGTTCCTTGAGAAACAGGAGCCCCAAGGGAATGACGGTGACCGCTACCACGACCCCGAAGCCGATCATCACCTGCCGCCAGTTATAGGCTTCGATCAACTTCTCGAAGATCGGCGGCCATAGTGCGCCTGCGATGTACGAGCCGCTGGCGATCAGTGCAAGCGCGGCGCCGCGACGGCCATCGAACCAGCGGGTGGCGTAAACATAGAGCGGAGCATTGATCCCAGCGTTCCCGATGAGCCCGACAAAAAGTCCATAGCCGATGAAGAGCTGCCATGCTGAACCGCCCGAGGCCAGAGCCAAGCCAACGAGGTTCATAAGGCCGCCCCACGCGATCGTCCAGCGCACGCCAATGCGGTTGGCGACCCAGCCCATGCCGAGCCCGCCAACACCAACGCCGAGCCAAGCGAGAGATATGGCCGCCGAGGGGATGGAGCGTTGACCGCCGAATTCGTCGGCGATTTGCTTAAGTGCGACCGTCGCGACGTATGGGGAGGCCAGCGCGATCGATGCGATGATCAGAGCGACAACAATTCGGAACCAAGCCTCCTGGCTGTCGATACCTCGGTTCACGCCCATATTCCAATTGCCATTTGCGACTCATCGAAGGGTGGGCGAAGAACTCAACTTCTCGCGCGTCGGAAGAGCCAAAATCCAAGACCAGCTGACGCGAACCCGAGAATAGATGGCAGGAGCGCCTCCTCGAACATGTCAACAGATCGCGACATCATCGCAATTCCGACAAAGCACATGATAACCCAAAGGGTGCCTATCGCGATCAACAGTATGCCGGCCACACGCATTCACGTTCTCCAACAACCATTTGGCCTTACCGAGGCGCTTTGCCTCCAGAATTTGAGCCGTCACGGAGGGTAGGGAGGTAAATCCATTCCGCGCTCAGGTCCATAATTGGTTTGCAATAAGTGAGGCCAGGTACGCGATCAAAGCACACGACGGAAATGTCAGCAGCCAAGCCATCGCGATCTTCCGAAGCACGCGCCAGCGTACGTCGGAGGCGCGCTTGCCTGCGCCGACCCCAACGATCGCGCTCGTGATTGTATGGGTTGTCGACAGCGGTACACCGTACAGCGAAGCACCGAAGATCGTTGACGACGCGGCAGCCGTCGCAGCAAAGCCTTGCCACGACGTCAGACGCGTCATCTTACTGCCGATCGTTGCGATGATCCGCCATCCGCCCGCACTGGTGCCGAGCCCCATTGTAATCGCGCAAATCAGGATCACCCACCAGGAGATCGTGAACTCAGAGGTTACGCCGCCCGCCAACAGCGTCAGCGCGAAGACGCCCATAAATTTCTGGCCATCATTTAGCCCGTGGTTGAAGGCCATGAACGCTGCAGACCCCATCTGCAGGTGGTCGAACGTCCGCTTGGCTCTGTGGGGCGGTGCGTTGGCGGCCATGAGTATGATTAGTCGGACAAGAATGATTGACGCAATGAAGCCGACGCCGATCGAGCATACTAGCCCAATGCCGACCTTCTGCCAGCCATGCCACTGCAAAGCGTCCCATCCGCCACCGGCAAAGCCTGCACCAGCCAAGGCGGCGATAAGGGCATGGGACTTGCTGACGGGAATGCCTAGTCTGGCAGCCAATGCGCCCCAGGCAATGATGGCGATCATGGATGAGGTGATCGCAGGTATGGTCATGGCAGAGGGCGCGACGATACCTTGACCGACTGTCGCTGCCACCGCAGTGCCCGACATTGCGCCGAGGGTGTTCATGATCACGGCCATGCCGATGGCCGAGCGGGGCATCATAACGCCGGTCGAGACCACCGTGGCGATCGCGTTCGGTGCATCCGTCCAGCCATTCACGAATTCTGCTGCCAGAACAGCAAAGAGGGCGATGACGACACCCGTCGTCAAAGCGTCCATTCATGCCTCCTTGCGCGCGAGAGAAAGGATGTGTCGCGCAACATGATTGGCATCGTCGGTCATCTCTTCCAAAAGATGGAAGAGCTGATGCCAAGCAATGAAGCCGATCGCATTCGCGCCTGGTTGACTGTATTCCTCGACGAGATGCCTCTCGACGCTGGCGACGAGCCGATCGGCCTCGGCCTCGGCCTCATCGACGGAGCGTGCGATAGCGCGCACGTCCGCAACCTTCAATCTTGGCTCGCTCAGCATGATGACCAGCGCATGTAACTGCGCGGCCATGCGATCACCGATCTTCATCAGCTCCACTGCTTCCGAACGCAGCGTGCCCAAATGCAATTTGTAGACGTCGAGGTGGATGGCGACCTTGCGCATACCGTCGATAACGTTGTCGAGATCATCGGTCAGCTTCATCGAGTCGGAGATGTCGAAGCGCATGATGAACGAATTGTCCAACAACTCGTGGATCTCATCGACGAACGCATCCGCCTTATGTTCGAAATCAAGAATGCCGTTGAGATCGCGGCCCTCCGTTTCGATGAAGTGGAGCGAGCACTGGACCACGGTTTCGGAGAGCTGACGTAGCAATGCTGAAAACCGGTCGTTGTTCGATGGACCGAATAGCGCGGTCAGTCCGCTTGGCTTGGTGTTCAATGGACTATCCGAAGTGATATGGTTGCCGCAGCGATCGTTGCGGACCAAAAGGTTCTGATTCTGGCCAGCATGTTTGTTACACCAACTGTCGGCGCGGTCACTGCCCTTGCTGCGGATACAAACACTTTACGGCCTCTCCCTCGCGCTCCTGACCTGAATGGGCTCACGTGCTGCGCTCGTTAGTTGGGTATTGCTCGCGTGGGAATCTTACCTCATGGGTTTCAATGTCACTCTTCGCCGGAGAATCGTTCTCTAGCCAGGCCGGCTTCTTTGCGGTGCGTGGGACGGCGTGCCCCACTTACTGCAACTGCTCAGGTCAGCTTGGGTCAGACTCGTCGCCCGATGACCACGCCACGGGAGATACGGTCTTAATGCGGTCGTCGCGCCATTTGGTAGCTCGGCATCGGCGCATGGTCGTCTCCTCCATGTTCAATGACAGCGCTCCTTCCGGGCGGGCGCTTGGCGACCAATCGCTCAATGTGCGAGGCTTGCAGCGTGAACCACCCAAGCTCGAACAGGGGGCGGGATACAAGAGACGCCTCTGGGTCAGCACGGACGGTCAACCGGTAATGGAGTTCTTTACTGTCACGGGCATGGACACGGCGTGCCCCTCACGACGACGGGGCCAGATGCTTGCGGGCACGTGGGCCCCTTCTTTTCTTGACGCCGGTATCTCGGCGACGTCTGATATCGCGCGTTTCTGGGATCTGGAAAGCAAGACGTATAGGGCAGCGCAAGCAGCCTTTTACGCAGTTAATAGCGCGCCGGCTCAATATGCCTCGAGCGCAGCTGGGAAGTCCGCTAACGCAGACGCCGACGCGGCGTTGCGCATGAGATCACCCTTCAATCCCAATGAGGTCATTGCAGCAGCCTTTAAAGCTGCAGGGCTGCCGCCATCCCACACTCCGGGAGCCGGCAGTGCGAAAGTAGATCCCGCCGCCGTGATCGCGGCGGCCTCGAGGGCCGCAGGCCTCTCACGCCCATAGACAGTACTGCTCGAGGGAAAATCGGCGCTACATCTATCGCCGACGACAAATGTAAAAGTGCCAATCTCCGTCGTGAGAGTACACAATTCTTCGGGCCTAGTCTGGCTTCAGCGATTGCCGAAAGTTCAGCGCAAGATCTATGTCGCGTGACCAGCAATCGCCGCAGCATCTGCCCTGCACTAGTTTCCGATGTCGACCACTTCCACAGTCACTGTGCGGCGCTGTGAGCCGCGCTGGACCGTCAGGCTCACGGTTGTGGGCAGCTTCAAACCCTCCAGGATCTCAGTGAGGTCGGCGAGCCGGCGCACGGCTCGGTCATTGACGGCGACGATGACATCACCAAGCACGCCGCTCGCCATATCGACGCCGCGCAGTCCAGCACGTTCGGCGGGTGAGTCCGGCGTCGTGCGAATGATAATGACACCCTCGACGCCAGCGCGCGCGGCGAGCTCCTCGCTTCCCACGATGATCCCAATACCCGGCGTCGGCACGCGGCCCTTGCCGATGAGCCCCGGCACCACGCGGTTCACCACATCGATTGGAATCGCAAAGCCTATGCCTGCGCTCGTGCCGGACGGCGAGATGATGGCCGTATTGACGCCAATCACCCGCCCCGCAGAATCCAGAAGAGGCCCGCCGGAGTTCCCTGGGTTAATGGCCGCATCGGTCTGAATGACCCCGGAGATCTCGCGTCCCGCCGCTGTTGGCAAGCGGCGCTTCAATGCACTGATGACGCCGGTGGTGAGCGTCTGGTCAAGACCAAAGGGATTGCCCACGGCGAAGACCCATTGTCCGACCTTGAGATCTGCCGAAGAGCCGATCGGAATCGGGGCAGGGATGGCGGCGCGCCCCGTCACCCGGACGACAGCTATGTCATAGTTTGTTGCTGATCCGATGACCTCAGCAGCCACAAAGCTACCTGTCGCGGTCCGGATTGCTACGCGCCGCGCCTTGCCGATGACATGGGCATTGGTGACCACGTTGCCGGCAGCGTCCCAGACAAAGCCAGTCCCTGTTCCTTCCGCACGCAGTTCATTGCTTCCCTCGCTCAGGCCGAAAGAATTAGTCTGCTCCCCGAGGGTGACCACTTGGACAACCGACGGCGAGACGCGTGCGAAAAGCGCAATGGTGGTTTGCTCGAATTCGGCAAGGGTCCCGCGCGGCTCAACAGCACGCGGGGCGGAAGCGGAGAGGACGTAGACGCGGACATAGGGCTCGAGCACATAGAGGCCGAAAAGCACGCCGGCAATGGCGAGAACGATTCGGGTGGCGCGATATTGCATGGGATTGCGTTTCTCTTGATGGGAGCGATGGCCAAACCATACTAAGGCCGGCTCAATGTCCATGCGACGGACGGATCGCGGCATAAGCGGACTGCAGGAGAAATAATGTCTAAGGACTACGGTATCGTTCCCTTGGCTGATCAGCTCACCATGACCGGCATGGAGTTCGTCCAAGGCCTCGTGGACGGCAGCCTTCCGCTCAATCCGCTGGCTCAGACGTTGGGTTATGACATGGTCGAGGCCGAGGATGGGAGGGTGGTTGTTACGGGGCGCGCATCAGCCGAACAACTTAATCCTTCCGGCACTGTCCATGGCGGCGTCGCCGCCGTGCTGCTGGATACGTGCATGGGCTTAGCCATCCGCACGCGGGTCGAGCGAGGAAAGAGTTCCACGACGCTCGAGTTCAAGATTTCCTTCACGAGGCCAATCACAGCCGAGGCGGGCTTATTGCGGGCGGAGGGCGTCGTGCTGACGTGCGGACAACGCGTCGGAACGGCGGAAGGGCGCCTTACAGACCGAGAAGGTCGGCTCCTCGCGCATGGTACGACGACCTGCCTGATTGTGTGATCTGGGACAACGGACATCAATCTAGGCCACCTGGTTCTGGCGCACTCTGGCGCCTAGATGACGATCCGCAGTCGTGAGACTGTCCAATGGGAACTACTCGCGTCGTCCTGCTCTGCCGCACAGCGAGCACGCGAGGTCACTTTTTAAGACGGGCGACGGCTTCTGGAGGTGGTACCAGTACCGCGGACGGAATGGGTTCCGTCTACACGACCGTAGGCTTCCCACAGCTTACCTTGTTCTCCAAATATGAAAGTCACCGCACCTCTCGATGAGCTCTTCCAGTGTCGGTACATACGCGTAGTCATCGCGGCGCGCGCCGATCCTAGTCCGGCGGCGCGACGTGCGTACCGCTTCCCTCTTGGAAAATGCCGGAGTCCTTCGCTTTGGCGAGCGCGTAATCCATGAGCGAATTGCCCTGGGCCCTGTTACGTTGCGGTGTGGTCTGTCTGGCGCGTGCGTATGTCCTTTAGACGGTGCCTCACGATCCCTTTACGCACGTGTGAGGAAAGCCGCCGCACACTCATCGCATTAAGCACTATGGCGGGTTTCTCTATCGGGATGCCCAACATCATATGCCAATCAGATCTTTATGAAAACATCAGCGAGGCGAGTTTAATGACAGCCACGCCGACCACGAGCGCGCTCGCCACGATGAAACCCAGCCGAACTGCCTGCATGGTAGCCTCCGTAACAGCGATATTCAGGAACACCCAGGCGACGCACACGTTCCCTCAGAGGCGTGGCGGAATCGCATGCATCATTTCACAGGAGGTCAAATGGCCATTCACGACAGTCGGAGTCCGACAGATCCTCAGCCAACAGAGCCTGCTGGGAAGTTCTACGCACGCTCGCGCGGTCGTTGGCTGGCCATGGTTATTGGTATTTCGCTGGCGTTTCTCGTGGTCATCGTCTTTTTCATGAAGGCGACTGGGTACAACTACTAGACGCCAGTCGCCGCACATTACAACAGCCAGCATAACCCTAGATCTTGCAGCGCAATCGGGGTGAGCAGTGGCCGAACGCCAAAAAAAAAACGCGGCGCAAGCAATTCCCCTGCGCCACCGCCCCGCTATGCGCGCTCGCCAGCCGCCTTGCCTCGCGTGTGGGCTGTGCGAACCCCGTGGATCAGGTCCAATTATGGAATCGATGGCATGCCACACAAACTGCGCCGCGGCTGTTTCTGCGCTTCCGGCGAGGTGCTCGATCAGGGATCCGGGAGCAGCGCCACTTGATTTGTTTCGGGTCGACCGCGCTCGCCGTCGCGGAAACAAGGCGCGACAACCGAGCGAGCATCCGAGTGTACTCATCAAAGAGGCGCACCCTGCCCGCTTGTTTCCTCTTGGCTTGATACCATATTGCATTGCAACATGTATTGCTGCAACGCAAAAAGGAGCCATACGTCATGGTTGGAATTCGCGATTCGCTCTTTGCCTTACAAAAGTTGCGTAGGCTTTTCCAGAGAAGGCTCGCTGCGGCGGCAACAGGCCCCGCCGAACCTGTCCATGCCTCGATGCTTCGGGAAATTTCGAGCTTTGGTAGCAACCCCGGCAATCTTCGCATGTTCGCCCACGTGCCGCCGTACATCGGTCCGAAGCCTGCACTTATCGTCGCTCTTCATGGGTGCACACAGAGCGCCCGCACTTACGCTCTGGGTTCAGGATGGTCCGACGTCGCCGATCGGCAAGGCATTGTCGTTATCTATCCCGAACAGCAATTATCGAATAATCCGAAGAGCTGCTTCTCATGGTTCCTGTCCGCTGATACCACCCGCGATTCCGGCGAAGCCTTGTCGATCCGGCAGATGATCGAGAAGGCAGTGAGCGCGTTCGGCATTGATGAGACTCGCATATTCGTCACGGGCCTTTCGGCCGGCGGCGCCATGGCGTCCGTCATGCTGGCGGCATATCCAGACGTGTTCGCGGGCGGTGCCATCATCGGTGGTCTACCCTACGGGAGCGCGTCGAACGTGCAGGAAGCTTTCGATGCCATGTTCAATGACCGCGCGCCTTCTGGGCGAGCGCTTGGCGATCGCGTGCGCGCTGCTTCGAAACACCGTGGTCCGTGGCCGCGCATCTCGGTTTGGCACGGCACAGCCGACACCATCGTCAAGCCTTCCAATGCAGAGCACATTGTTAGCCAATGGCTCAATGTGCAGGGCCTGCAACGCGAGCCTTCTGAACTCGAACCGGGCGCGGGATACACGCGACGCATATGGGCTGACATGGACGGTCAACCGGCACTGGAGTGCTTTACCGTCACGGGTATGGGACATGGCGTGCCGCTTGCGACAACAGGGCCTGACGCTTGCGGAGCGGTAGGTCCGTTCTTTCTTGACGCCGGTATCTCGGCGACGTCTCACATCGCGCGTTTCTGGGAGCTGGAAAGGAAGACGTATAGAGCAGCGCAAGCAGCTTATGACGGGGCTGTTCATCGCGCGCCGGCTCCATATGCCTCAAGTGCATGTGGGCAGTCTGCCAACGCAGAAGCAGACGCCGAGCCGGCGTTGAGCATGAGATCACCCTTCAATCCCAATGAGGTCATCGCCGCAGCCTTTAAAGCTGCAGGGCTGCCGCCACCGCTCACTCCGGGAGCATCGGCAAGTGCGAAAATAGATCCCGCCGCCGTGATCGCGGCGGCTTTGAGGGCAGCAGGCCTCTCACGCCCATAGACAGTGCGCTAGCGATCGAGTAGTGCGCGGATCTTCGAACCAAGCACCGTTGTGTTGAATGGCTTAGTGACGACTTCCATCCCGGGCTCGAGCAGTCCGCTGCGAATTGCCGCGTTCTCGGCATACCCTGTGACGAACAAGACCTTCAAATCTGGGCGGAGCACGCGCGCAGCATGGGCGACTTGACGCCCATTCATGCCACCAGGCAATCCGACATCCGTAATTAAAAGATCAATGCGAGCCTTCGACTCCAACAACTTGAGAGCGCTAGGGCCATCGGCCGCCTCCAAATAGGAATAGCCGTTCTCTTCGAGGACATCCGTTACCAGCATGCGAACAAGAGGCTCGTCATCGATGACGAGCACGGTTTCACCATGACCGGCGGCGGGCTCCATATCGGCTGCTACGGCCTCCTCGAGAGCATCTCCAACGTGCCGAGGGAAATACAAACACATGGTTGTGCCGCTTCCAAGTTCCGAGTAGATGCGAACCTGGCCTCCCGATTGCCGCACAAAGCCATAGATCATGGAGAGGCCAAGGCCAGTGCCCTGACCAACAGGCTTGGTCGTGAAGAACGGATCGAAGGCACGTTCCATGACGTTCGGGGCCATGCCGGTCCCGGTATCGGTCACACAGAGCGATACGTACTGACCAGGCGCAAGATCGCGATCGCGCGCGGCGCGCTCATCGAGCCATTTGTTGGCAGTCTCGATCGTCAAGTGGCCACCATCCGGCGCCATGGCATCTCGAGCATTGATGCAAAGATTCAGAAGGGCGCTTTCTAGCTGGGACACGTCCAAGCATGTCGTCCACAAGCCGCCGGCGCCCACGACCTCCACCTCGACCGATGGACCTACGCTGCGACGGATCAACTCTTCCATGCCAGCAACAAGTTTGTTGAGATTGACAGGCTTGGGATCGAGCGTTTGGCGCCGCGAAAAGGCCAGCAGCCTCTGCGTCAAGACGGCAGCGCGCCGAGCTGAGTCGCGCGCACCCGTGATATAGCGCTCGACGCCAGAGAGACGACCCTCGGCCATCCGCTTTTCGAGAAATTCCAGCGAGCCCATTATCCCCGCAAGGAGATTGTTGAAGTCATGGGCCAGGCCACCCGTCAGCTGTCCGACCGCTTCCATCTTCTGCGATTGGCGTAGCGCATCTTGCGCGCGCACGAGTTCGTCGGTCCTCTCCTTTACTCGATTTTCCAACGTGGCGTTGATATCGGCCAAAGATCGTTCAACTTCCTTCTGTTCCTCTATATCGGTGTTGGTCCCGACCCATCTGAGCACTTCGCCAAATGAGCCGATGATCGGAACGGCGCGCGATATATGCCAGCGCCACACGCCATCGGCTCTTCGTAGGCGGAACTCGGTTTCATAGGTCGTCTTGGCGTCGAGACTACGCACCCAACGCTCGCGACACTGGGCTAAGTCATCGGGGTGGACCAAGGCTGTCCATCCAGAGCCATCCAGACTGCCTGGGGCAGCACCGCTATAGGTGTAGACCTGATCGTTAAACCAATCGAGGGATCCGTCCGGTCGTGACGTCCAAACCTGAGCGGGCATTGCCCGGGCCATGGTGCGAAAATTTTCCTCGCTGCTGCGCAGTTCCGCTTCAGACCCCACGCGCTCGATGTGTGCCCACGATCTCTCGGTTACTTCTCGGAGCATGGCCAATTCAATCGCCGTCCACTGGCGCGGGTTCTTGTCATGAATGGCCATGAGCGCGGTGAGACGCCCTGCCTTGACGAGCGGCATACAAATGGTGGCGGAAATACCAATGCTTTGAAAGGTTGCTGCCTCGTGAGGCGCTAGTTCATTGAGATTGTCGCTGACGATCAGTGGCACACCGCCTCTCAAATTTTGGACAGCGAGCTTACCAAATGTGGCAAGGCTGTAGTGACCAACGATCGTGGCAGAACCGGGTGCACTCCAGTCCCCGCGGATCGTGAAGCCGTCTTCATCGGCATCCATATCCGCATAGGCGCAGATCGATACACCAAGATGCTCGCCTAGCATCCGAGTGGTCGTAGAGAGTATCTCGCTTGCGCTCCTACTCGTGGCAACCGCGCTTGCAAGCGCGTCGAGGAACCGAAACCGCGCCTCGCTGTCGCGCAGCTGCTGCTCAGCTGCCTTGCGATCGGTTATATTGAGCATTGCACCGATCATGCGCAGTGGCGCGCCTGATGCATCGCGAACCATGTAGCCGCGGTCTAAGACCTCAGAATACTGTCCATTGCCGCGCCGGAATCGATACTCGTGCGACCATTCGTTTGCGGTGCTAGCAATCACCGAGCGAGTAGCTTGTTCGACCCGCGAACGGTCTGCGGGATGTATCTTGTCGAGCCACCACTCGCCCGTTGGCTGCACATCCACGAGACTGTAACCGTAACCTGTGTAGAGCGACTCGTTCCAAAGCACGTGGTTTGCCACAAGGTCCCAATCCCAGATGGCATCGTTCGTTGCGAGCGTAACGAGCCGATAGCGCTCGACGGTTCGCGCCAGCTCCAATTCAGCGTTCTTTCGTTTGGAGATATCGCGAACAGTCCCGACAAAGCGAACTGTTTGGCCACCCTCGCGATGCGCTTTGCCGCGCGCGGCAATCCAGCGCGTGACCTTGTCCGTCAGCCCGACAGTGCGATACTCAATATCAAAAAGGCCGGAGCCGTCGGGAGCCAGGGCGTCCTGCACGGCATGGTGAGCTCGCTCGCGATCGTCAGGATGAAGGCCGGCGAGGAACGCGCCTTCGTAGGTGACAATCGCGTTTGGCGGCAGACCAAAGAGTGCCCGGGTTCTTGTATCCCAGCGCAGTTCCCCGGTCGTTAGATCATAGTCGTAAATACCGACGTCGGTCGCTTCTATGGCCAGGCGCAGGCGGTCCTGGGCGTCCTTCAGCGCTGCATCCACGTAAAGGCCCCGCGCATTTGTCTCCGGCGCCATTAATGAGACTGGCTGAGATTTATCATCATGAATACTCGAGCGAGCTACCGGTCGAAGGTGCCAAAGACGCGACATGAGAAAGGAAGTGGCGCTTCCACCACGCTAAACGTGCGCTTCGCGACATGCGTTCCTAGAGCGGGCTGCCGAATGCCGGTATTCAACAAAAAAGAACAAACTGCTCTATCATTTGATAAGTCGACCTGTTGGGCGCGAGAGGGAGGGCCTGCGCGAGTCATGGTGACGGGGTGGTCTGTGCTGGAACGTTCGCGAGAGCCCGCTGTCGAAGTACGTGTAGTTCCTGCAGCGCCTCCCTTCGCCCGTCTCCGGGTCCAGCGTGCGTCAGTACGTCGGACCGGAAAAATCCAGCACCTGGGGCGACCTAACAGGCCTCCGGCGCCGGTGGATCCTTCAATTGGAGATGGCTGGTGGGTGGATTAGATGGTCCCCTTGAGCCGCCGCCGCGGTTCACATTTCCGACGCTTGCAGCGACACGACAGATAAGAGGGGTGGGCGGCCGCTAAATCCGGACAGCGATGTAGGACTTGACCATCCCCATCAGTGTTTCTTTCAAGATGCGCGCCTGAGGGAAGATCGCCTCCAACTCCTGCTGCTCGACAATATCGGTTCCTTCGATCATCTCGGTCCAGGCAGGCAGTTTTTCATGCCATTTTCTTTTGAGGCGCCGCCTGACAGATTCAGGATAATACCACCAGAACGGCATACCCGTGTGCGCCTCGATAGGGAAATACTTGGATGGCGTCTGCACCCAATAGCGTGGCGCCAGTCGCCGCACCTCGCGCGCAAATTCGGCCCTTTTCTCTCCGCTGCCGACATGCTCGATGACACTGTTGGAGAATGCAAGATCGAAACTGCTCGATGGAAAATCGGCGCGACATGCATCGCCGACGACAAATGTAAACTTGTGCTGCCTGATCGTCTTGGCTTCCTCCTCGGCCCCGTCCGCGTATTCCAGATTCAGCATCGTTATATCGAGCGGAATCTCGACAAATTGCCAGATCATGGGCGAACCACCCAAATCGATGACGCGCATTCCCGCTCTGAGGTCGACATTCTGAATGAATAAGCGCATCCGGCGTTCGCGCATGCGCCGCTGAAAAGGGCGTAAGAAGTAATGGAACGCCTCTAATCGGGCGTATTTCAACATGGGGTCAACCTTCGATCTCAAGCGATGAGCCGCGATGTTGGTACGCAGTTGGCGCACCCTGCCCAGAAATAACGCGTAACCCAGGCTTTAGTGCCAAGGTCCCGTCGTGAGACTGCGCACATCTTCGGGCTCAATTAGCTTTCATCGATTGCCTCCGATTCAGCGCAAGAGCTATGTCGTGTCGACAAGCAATTTTCGCGAGCGTCTGGTGGCCATCCGACGGGTAATGTGTATCCTCCGATCCCATTGAACTACGAGTTTTGTCCTCGTCTCGGAGATTGCAACGTGAACGCTAATCGTGCTCGGCACGTAGCCGTTGCAGCAGGTGCAGCGCTGTCGGGATCTCTGTTAGTGGCGCAAGGCGCGGCGGCCGGCGACGCGGCAGCCGGCGCACGGCTCGCCGCGACGCGATGCGTATACTGCCACTCGTCCACGGACACGACCCACTCGTTTGTGCCGCTGCTAGAAGGGCAGCCGAAATCCGCTTTCATTGAGCAGTGGCGTTCCTTCCGGGAGCGCAAGCGCACCGCCCCTCTCATGGTAGGTCTCGCGGAAGAGTTGAGCGAGCGGGATGTCGATGATCTCGCCGAACACTATGCGGCACTGCTGCCTCCGCGCGCCGCTGAATTGTCCGGCAACGATGCCGGCCGTGCCTTGGCTGATCGCTTGCGGTGTGCCGACTGCCACGGTCCCGAGTTGCAGGGGACGAACGTCGGCGCGGCACGGCTCGCCGGCCAAAAAGCGCGGTACACCGTCTGGTCGTTGACTCGGATGCGGGACGGCACCCGGTCGCACGGAAGCGCCGCGAAGCCGGACCCCCTCCTTGCCGACCTCAGCAACGCCGAGATCGAGTCGCTGGCCGCGCACTTGGCGTCGCTGCGCTGACCCGTCTGCGCCTCAGTAGTCTAGGGGTTGGTTGGTCATTCTCGCGGGCGCTTTGCGCTGCGTCGAACCGGGATTAAATGTTCTTCGCGTCGCCCGGCTTATTCTGGTTCTGCCCCGGCGCGAAATCCTTGCCGGTCTTATCCTTTGTCCTTCTGCTGCTTCTGGCCGGGCGTCGCACCAGTCTGACCCGGCGCCGTTCCCGCTTTGCCGGGGCTCGTCGAAGTCTGCGCCGATGTCGGAGCACCGATGTCGGAGCAGCCAAAAGCAGAGTTGCGAGGGCGGTTGCGCTGGAGCTAGGATTGCTTAGCACTGGCGCGAAGACTGAGCAGACGCTTGCAATGAGCAGCGTCTCACGCTTCGGATTTCATCTAAATTCGAATTACTAGCCCTTTAAAAGCGACAGGTCTAACCTTCAACATTTTCGCAATTTCGTTAGCAGCGGGGGTTCACACGGCTTCTCAACTACGCTATGTTCCAAAAGGCCACTCCTGCCTTAGTCGCGCGTTGGGTGAGTCAACATGATATCCCCCTCCATGAGTTCGGAAATAGACAGCCTGCTGTCATTGCTGAGGGTTGCGAAAACCTCGGCAGCGGTCGGCCATGCGCTCGGCGCCGAGGAGGCGCTCGTCGACGCCTATAACCGCATCTCAAAGCTTCTCCGGGACATGGAGGCGCTCGAGCGCCGGGAGCGCACTTCCGCGCGACAAAACGAGGCACCTTTGCTGCGGCGGCAGGAGCACTGAGGAATTAATGCGGGCGTTCTTCCCCTCAGGAACGGCTCGTAACCCGGCGGGATCCCCCTCGAAACCCGCCGGGCTTTTCTATGTAGGCAGCAGCAATCTGCGAGTGCCAGCAAATTAAGTTGTGCACATAGCAAAGACCCATTTGTCGAATGCCGGAGGGAGTATCTGTGCGGAAGGAATAATCGAAGGGGGCCAAATGAGTTCTTAAGCCTCGCCGCGCGTTTTCTCGAGGTTCTTGTTTGCCTCGCGCTACGAAGCCTTGACCTTCACCCATTCGGGATTTCTGGCGGAGCGGTAGAAGAAGTCTGCGCGCTTGCTCACCACGCCTTCGATACGAAACACTCGGCGCGGCGCGGTCGTTATGCAGCCGAATTGCCGCATTGAACGAGCCCGGCTGCTCTTCATCGAGCCCCGCATACCCACCGAGAAGATTACGCCACCCGCTGGACTGGCTCCACGAGGTCAAGTTCGACGGCTTCCGCGCGTGCAGGTTCACGCGCGTTCCTCCCTTCGCGTCTATCCCCCGACGCGGCCAGCCGTTATGACTCTGATCAGAGCCTATGTGGCCCATCTCATGGATCACAAGGTGACGGGCAAGTCGCTCAACGCGTTATATCAGTGTAGCGGAATCCGTCGGGTTCGATGGCGACTGAGTTGCTGTCGATATCGCGAGCTCGCTAGCGGCTGCTTCGGGAGCCGCTTAACATTTGTTATGTGGCAGCATACTGTTGCCCACGGTAACTCCCTCAATTGTCGCCGGTTGGCAGTCCGGACTTTCCACTGAGGCGTTGCGGATATCGCTGACGCATTTTCTTCAACGCTGCCGCCTTTACGCTTTCCACAGCCGAAAGGTTATCCTCGACAGCGTTAATCATGGCTTTGGCGAGGTCAAGCTTTGCAGCTTCCGCATCGCCGTCGAAGCGATTCCGGATCTGTTCCCATACTTCGTCAAAGGCCCGTTCGACAATCCTCATCGTCTCGGGACCGAAGTGTGATGTTTCAATCAGTCGTCTGGCACTCATGATCACCCTCCTTTTCCTGGCGACGGCTGGGTAAAAGAATAGGAGCACAACGCCATAAAGCAGGGCCTGGTTTCGTATATCAGGTGCAGCCGCGTGCAAAAACCCGGCTCGCGGAGCAGAGCGCGAAGCCGGGTTTAATATAGGCCCGGCGCGGGTGAGGCAGGGCACATGACTTCATCGCGCCCTGGCCTGCGACAGCACGTAGCCGTGCCGGGTCTCCCGTCGGTCGCGCGGCGCACGTTGCCACCGGATCCGGACTGGCCCGCGGCTATTGCGGATGAGTTGGCAGGAAACTGCTGGCCACCAACATGACGCCGTCTGCCCGTAGAGGGTTCGGCAGATTTGCTATTGAGGATGCCGTTGCGAGAGGACTATCGGGCTTAGCTCGCATTGACCGTTCAGCTAAGAGGAAACTCAAAATGAACCAGGCGGGCCACCCTCAAACCCCCGATTCCCAGTCCCATGCTCTCACCAAGTTGCGGGTAAATTGCCGCGTGCTCTTAGGCGGCCCTGTCCCCCTTAGCCTTCGAACACGCGCCACCTACTGAAACAGGCGAAACATGTTGCGCTTTTCGCCTCTCATTGTTTGCGATTTCTAAGTGGGACTCGATTCTGGCGCGGAGATTTTGTCGGTCGTTCAGCCACGAGGTCGATAAAACATCTTTCCTGATAAGCAAGTTTGATAGTTCCTTTAGGAGCGCCGTGCCTCGGCAAGCCGTCGCCTCTGCCGCCCTTAGCGAGATCCATAATCGATCGGTGTCAATAGGCTGGGTCACAAAGCTTCTTCCAAGAGAGCAAGCGTCTTTTGAGAATACTTTGATTCGGCGGCACGTTCCAACGCCCCGCTCAGAATTGCCTGCCCGGCCGACGGTCATATGGCCCCTTCGTAAAAGCCGTCGCATATCACCCCTCTACGATCTCGGCCTGCACAGCCAAAGCTTTCCGAAGTGCTCGCCGAGCAAACGATGCTACCGCATCCTCGAACGCTCCTGCGCCCAACGCCTACAATCGCAAACATAGCACTAGAGTTCTGGCAATCGGCTGGCAGCCAACCCAACTCACTGACCAACAAGAGGAGACGCCGAGCGATGCTGTTGATGGACGCGATGACTAATCTCGTCGCGCAGACACAGAGCACGGCCTTAGCTAGCTCGCGGGGAAACAGGGTACCGCCGCCGGCGGACTCAGAGGCGTGAGGGCGTGGTTCATTCAGCAAGCACCGAATGTCGCCGCTGTCGGTGTCGGCGTAGGATTGGCGCGTGATTCGCGCCCGAGCTCATCCGGACGACTTCTACTTCTCAATTACCACCTTCACGACGCTCGGCATCGGCGACGTCGATACGCCCGGCGCGCTGCGCTTTATTGCCGGCGCTCAATCTCTCAATGCCTTGTGCTTATTGGCTGGTCAGCGTCCTTCACCTATTTGTCCATGGAGCAATTCTGGGCAGATAAGCCCGCACCCACTCAACACCGCCATCGCTCTCGCCGGCCTTAAAAGCTTTGCCCTTCATCGGGGATGGAAAGCACACGCCCACAGGCCTTGCAGTGCACAGCATCAGGATCATGGCGTTGCAGGCCACAGGTGGGGCAAGGAAAGCGCACCTTATGGGGTTGGAGCAGTGCCCGCACCAAACGCAAGAACAACGTCACGCCGAAGATCATGATAACCACCGAAAGCAGTCGCCCCATGGTTCCCGCGAGCGTGATATCGCCAAAGCCGGTGGTGGTCAGCGCTGTTACCGTGAAGTAGAGGGCGTCCAAGTAGTTGCGGATGTCGGGATTGACCCACCGTTGCGTCTCATAAACAAGGCCGCTCATCACGAACAGGAACACAACTAAATGTATGAGCGTGATCGTGAGATCTTCATTGCGGCGGAACCACGAACTGTCGGTGCGCAAACGCGCCAGGATTTGGTACGTCTGTATCAGGCGCACTGTTCTGAGTACGCGCAGGAATGCGGCGCCCTCGCCGGCCATCGGGATGAGGAAAGAGAGAATCGCCACCGCATCTGCCCAGGTCGCCGGATGGCGAAGATCGCGCCACCGGGATCGGCTGATGTATAGGCGTGCGGAGAAGTCCGAGAAAATGACTAAGCCGAACAGGACATCAAGCACTTCGAGCGCGAGGGTCCGCTCAAAGAACGATGAGACGACGATGAACAGCACCGTGAGAATGTCGAAGGCGAGTAGCGCGTAGCGAAATCGATAAGCGCGCGGATGCTCGGCCTCATAGTAGAAGCGGAGCCTGTCCTTGAGTGGAGCAGTGCCGACCGACGCCTCGAATGACTTTATCATCTCTCGCCCTCGATGGCGTCGGCTAGGCTCTCTGCTCACACGAGCACCAAATGCTAACATTACGCGGTGCTAGGGGCTGGCTGTTCGCCATAAGGCGCGATACGCCACAGAATGTCCATGAATAAGCAAACCGAGAACGATGATTTGGAGTCGTCCATGCGTGCCCCAAGATGCTGGCACGAGCGAAGGCCCCCCCCCTTAATAGCTGATACCAAAAAGGAAAGGTCCCGGGATGTGGTCGCCGGATGAGCACAGCCTGCGGCTGCGTCGCAGCCGCAGGCATTTTCCGTTGCGTCAGCCCTCGACGACGAGAACGACTTCTCGAGATTGAGGCTCAACGATCACGACGTCGTCTTCATAAACGAAATAGCGGTGCCCGCGGAAATCCGGATACCGCTCAACAACCGCCTCCGGCAGCGGCCGAAGCTCGACCGTATCGGGCAGGTTCATGCCGATCGAGATGTTGCCGATGCCGAGCCTCACGCGGGCCCCGAGATCGACGTGCCGACGGACGAACACGCGGTCATCGGACGAGAGCGTGATACGTCCGCGCGACCGGCTACCAACCCTCGAATCCCCGCCGATCACGGCAACGACGACATAGTCGGTCGGGTCGATGATGACGATTTCATCGCGTACGTAGACATAGCGGTAGTTCCGATACTCCGGAACGATCTCAACGACGTCTGGCGGTAAAACGTGGAGCGTCGCCGATCGCGGCACGCTCGCCCCTACGCGGATGTCGAAGTTCACGTTGGACACGCGATTGGATTGGGCGCTCTTCGACATACGTTCGCGAACGGAGGTCCGCTTTTGCTCACTAAGCTGAACTCGCTCTCCGGCATTACGGTCGGCGCGGTCGCGTTGACGATCCTCGCGGCCGTCTTTGGAGCCATCACCAGCGGCCCGATCGCGATCCTTTGTTGGTTCCTTTCCGGACTGCTTCGGCGCATCCTTACTCTCACTGCTTCGGGTCCGGTCGCCGCGCTGCTCCTTGGAAGACTCGCCCGCCGCTCGATCCCGATCCTTGGCCTGGCCCTGATCGGACTGCTTCGTGGTCTCCTTCCCTTTGTCGCCAGCCGCTCGCGATCGCCGATCGTCGTCATCTTTCTTATCTTGAACGGCGCTCTTCGGAGCGGCCTTCTCTTGCGCGCGATCAGAGGCCTTCGGCGTCGCATCCTGCCCCTGTACGCGAGATTTGGGAGCGGCTTTCTCTTCTGCACGATCCGAAGCCTTGGGCTGTGTGTCGCCATCGCGCTGGGCCGACCGGCCTTTGCTCGTTGGCTGCTCACGCGCACCGCGATCCTGAGTCTCAGTCCCACGATTGTTTTCACTCGGATTCATCTTCTGCTGTTCTTGCCCGCCGCCTGAACCGCCGCCGCTAGGTGACTGCGATATACCGGCCGTCGCCATGGCGGCCAGGAGGGCCATCGCGGAGACGGAAACAAGAAGATTCTGTTTGAGCATGGTTGAACTCCTATTCCTGAACTGAAGGTGGAGTAACAACGAACATTGAGCCCGAGTGTTCCAACATCCCCCTTGACTCACGTGTACCCCCGTCGCTGTGAGTAACACCTCTTCCCGAAGCGAAAACTATACGGGCGCAGTCAATTTACGAAACGCCACTGTATGCAGCTCTGCCGTTGCGCACCAACCACGGCGGCAACAGGTTGTTGAAGTCGCGGGCCACGCCGCCCGTGATCTGGCCCAGCGCCCCTCTTCTGGCTTTGACGCAGTGCCTCCTGCGCACCTGCAGCTCGGCTTCCCGAGCCTGGATAGGTCACGCGCCACGGCGATGAGTGAGTTCCGGAGCGACGATCCCCTCGATGTGCGTTCAGCTCCGTCTCGCGCCGCCCGGGGCACACGCATCGAATTCATTCGATAGCACCTACGTCCGCGCCAACGAAAATGTCGCTACGCGAGGCCCCACGTTTCTACGCGCGCGGGTTCAGAGTTCCGCGATGCCCGGGGCTTATCACCTAATGCGGCCACCGAACAACGGTAGTCGTCTTTTTTGTTTCGGGGAAAGCAAGCGGAGCAAAGCGCGCGCTGTATGAAAGCGCGCGCTGCGTAAGCAAGAGCATCGCGTGCTCATGCGAGCGCTCACTCGGATGCGCGCATTTTTCTTCGAATGCCTAGGAACGGAGCTGAGACAAGCGCATTGATCGTAAAATCATGGATTTGGCTTGGGAGCGTTGTGATGCTTTCTAATGCTCCTCGGCGTGCCTTCGGCGGAGTGAGCGGAAGCTCGCTGGTGCCGCTCACGGTGCGTGCGGTTCCGCCGCTCTTGGCGTCCGTGGACCTTATCGTAATCGTGACATTCAGTGTGCTTACCGGCCTCGCTTACCACTACGTGGTGCTTAAGCAGACGGGCGGTATCAGTCTCTTCGTCGGATCAGGACTTGTGGTCGGCGCGCTATTTGTGACGCTGTTGTATGCCAATGATGTCTACAATTGGCCGAAACACACACCTAAGCGTTTCAGCGTGACACTCATTTGGACGCTCGTCTTCCTATTTCTTATAGCCGTCTCGTTCATGCTGAAGATAAGCGATGATTTGTCCCGAGGATCAATCCTTTCATTTTACATTATCGGGCTTGGCGTTGTGAAGCTTGTCCGTGCCTTCATGGACAGAAAGGTGGAAGAGGCGCTTTCGGCCAGACTGCTGCGCGGCCGGCGCGTCGCACTCGTCGCCGACTCCCTGGAATTGGACGATGGTGCACTTCTACAGGAGCTCGATGGCAACGGCTGCGAGATAGAGAAGGTACTTCTGCTGCCGGAGGCAAAGGACGCAG
Organism: Pseudomonadota bacterium; assembly: GCA_023430315.1. GTDB lineage: Bacteria > Pseudomonadota > Alphaproteobacteria > Rhizobiales > Hyphomicrobiaceae. The sequence continues at coordinate 32,131 of JAEZAW010000277.1, forward strand.
CAGGTATTGACACACAGAAACCTTGGTTGCGCGAGCTCGCGACTTCTGTGCGTCAGACGCGAGCAGACGAAGTCATTATCGCGGTGAACTGGTCGCGTCCAGCAATTGTGACAGAAATAGCCGGAGCGCTGCGGAAGCTGCCGATGCCGGTCAGCCTTGTTGCAGATCGGCCGGCAAGAAGACTGTTAGATGGGCAGATTATACAGATTGCGTCTTTGACAGCTGTCGAACTGCAGCGCGCGCCACTGACGCCTCTCGAGAGAACATGCAAGCGGTGCATTGATCTGCTCATAGTCGTATGCGGGGGTCTTCTCATACTGCCCGTTTTTGTCCTGGTCGCTGTCGCTATCCGACTGGATACGCCGGGACCAGTGCTCTTTCGGCAGGATCGCATGGGGTTCAATGGCCGTTCGTTCAAGATCTACAAATTTCGCAGCATGACCACCGCAGATAATGGAACACAAATCGAGCAAGCGCGGAGAAATGATCCGCGTGTTACGCGCATTGGCTACTGGTTGCGTCGATGGAGCATCGACGAGCTCCCCCAGCTCCTCAACGTATTGAAAGGCGAAATGTCGGTGGTCGGTCCACGACCCCATGCGTTAGCACATGACAACGCTTACGATGCCATGATCGCAAATTACGCGCTGCGAAGTCGTGTAAAGCCAGGGATTACCGGATGGGCTCAGGTGAACGGCTTGCGTGGCGAGACGCCCACAGTCGATTTCATGCAACGCCGCGTCGAGCATGACGTGTGGTATATTGACAATTGGCGTCTGTCACTCGACTTCAAGATCCTGGCGAGGACAGTGACGGCCCTGCTCAACACACGTGGCGTCTATTAACTGTGCGATGGCTAGATGGATTCGCCTAGCCTTCGCCTCGACGTCGTCCTGGAAAGAGCTGGTACTATGTCTCATCGCAGCACAGCGTGGAACCGTCCCTTTCCGAGCCGAGTGCATAGACTAAATATCCTTGCTCTCGGCTTTGCGCACATGCCCTTTGGGAGTTTGCCCTCTCAGGCAGTCCTCGGCCTTCATAGGCTGATGTCGAACTGATGCAATACAGGGCCGATATAGACGGGCTACGAGCGATTGCCGTTCTCTCGGTCGTTTTGTACCACGCAGGCGTCTCACATACGGGCGGCGGATATGTAGGCGTTGACGTCTTTTTCGTCATCTCCGGCTACCTCATTACTGGGCAGATCTATCAGGAGTTAACCGCCGGAAGCTTCACGGTACTCGGCTTCTATGAGCGACGCATTCGACGCATTGTTCCGGCGCTGATATTTGTCATCCTCCTATGCATTCCATTTGCGCTCGTGCTTTTTCTGCCTCCAGGCATGAAGGGCTTTTCCGAGAGCGTCGTCGCCGCGGCGATGTTCCTCTCGAACGTATACTTCTGGATGAGCTCGGGATATTTCGACCCCGCCGCGCAGACCCTACCGCTTCTCCATACTTGGTCGCTCGCCATTGAGGAGCAATTCTACGTCCTCATTCCCCTCGTCATGATCGTGGTGGTACCGCGATGGGGAAGTTATGTGGCCATTCCGCTCGCACTCTTGGCAGGCGCGTCGCTAGCGCTCGGAATCTATATGATCGAGAAGGCGCCATCGGGAAGCTTCTTCCTTCTGCCGACGCGAGCCTGGGAGCTTCTCATCGGTGCGTTGCTCGTGTTTGTTCCGCCCATCACCATCCGAAGTCGGACCGCGCGGGAAGCTATTGGCGCCATCGGACTTGGCATGATCGCGTACGCTGTCCTCGCATACACGAAGACAACGCCATTTCCCGGTGCAGCCGCGCTCCTGCCGACCATTGGCACGGCACTACTGATCTTCATTGGGCGTGACAGTCAGACGCTCGCGACGGCTCTGCTGACTACCAAGCCGCTCGTTGCCATCGGGCTGATATCGTATTCATTCTATCTCGTGCATTGGCCGATGATCGTCTTTACCCGCTACTACTTGCTGTTGGAGCCGAGCGCAGGTCACATCGCCGTAATCATCGTCGCGAGCCTCATGCTCGCGGCATTCTCCTGGCGCTTCGTGGAGCGTCCGTTTCGTCATCAGAAGATCTTTGCCCCGCGATCTGCAGTCTTCGGGGGCACTGCGGCTTCGCTGATGGCCTTGGGCCTTGCCGGCGCACTCGGTGCGACCTCGGCAGGCTTTCGCGGTCGCTTCCCGACGTTCGAGCAGACTTCGCCACACGAAAGCGCGCACCAGCACTGGCGGGTGAACGTCTGCCTTTTGGTTGATCAGCCTCATGACGCATGGAAGGCTGACAAGTGCAAGCTTACAACCGGTGCCAGTCGTAATGCGCTGCTGTGGGGAGATTCGTTCGCTGCCCACTACGTCCCCGGGCTCGTTTCAAATGCTGACAGGCTGAGCGCCAATATTATTCAATACACGTTCGCAGGTTGCCCGCCGATTTTATCGTACTACTCGTTTGCCATTCCCGACTGCCAGAAGTTTAATCAGGGCGCCTTTACGGTCATTGATCGCTTCGACGTGAAGACGGTGATTCTAAGCGCACGATGGGACCTCCTGCGCCAACGCGGCGTGGAGGACCTTCGCGACACAGTCGAACGGCTGGCCAATCGCGGCATTGAAGTATTCGTGCTCGGGCCTTCGCCGACGTTCTCCTTCGATCCGAAAGTGCTCGCCTATCGCGGCGCGGGCGTGGCTGGCGACGGCACCGCCGCGTGGCACATCAGTTTCGATCCAGCCGAAAGCGTGCGGGTGAGCGAGCACACCGGCCCGGGCATGTTCATAGACCCGCTAACCAATCTCTGCCGCGGCACGAAGTGTTTCTACATGATTGGACGATCGCACTTGTTTTCCGACTACGGCCATTTTTCCCCCGCCGGCAGCGACTTCGCCGTCCGAGCGTATTTTCCGCTTTACCAGCGTTAGCGGCAGTCTGGCTTGCGGTGAACGCTTGGCCCGTTCCGAGCGTTAGCTGCCTATCCCGTCGGAGACATCTCCGTCATCGCCAACCCTTAGCGGTAGGCTTGTTCCAACGCATGTTGATGTTCGGTTCTGTTGTTCTTGTTGCCGCGGCGGGATTGCTGGCCGTGCCAGTGCTCGTCTTTGCCACGGAGATATTTGCGGCATTGTTCGCCCGTCGCGGCGGCAGCACGCCGCCGGAGTACCTCACCCCGCGTCCGCGGGTCGCCGTGCTGGTGCCTGCACACAACGAGGGCGCAGGCCTTGTTCCCACCCTCAGCGATGTCATGATCCAGATTCTCCCGGGCGATCGCATACTGGTGGTCGCCGACAATTGTACGGACGAAACCGCGACGATTGCGGCCGCGGCCGGTGCCGAAGTTGTCGAGCGCTGCGATCCGGCGCGACGTGGCAAGGGCTATGCGCTGGATTACGGAGTTCGCCATCTGGCCTCAGATCCGCCGAGCGTGCTGGTCGTCGTCGATGCCGATTGCCGTCTAGGAACCGACGCCATTGCGCGTCTGGCACGCATCTGTGCCGCAACACAGAGCCCGGCGCAGGCAGAATACGTCATGACGCCTCCGCTGAACGCGACGGTGAACTATCGCGTCGCCGAATTTGCATGGCGCGTAAAGAACACGTTGCGGCCATCGGGCCTCGCCGTCCTCGGCTTGCCGTGCCAGCTCATGGGCACGGGCATGGCATTCCCGTGGGGCGCAATCCGCAGCGCGAACTTGGCACATGGCCACATCGTGGAAGACCTAAAGCTAGGGCTTGAGCTGGCGACAGCCGGCTACCCACCCCTCTTCTGCCCGACCGCGTGCGTGCGCAGCCAGTTTCCGCATTCCACCGAGGGAGCGAGGCATCAGCGCGAGCGCTGGGAGCACGGCCACATCGACGTCATCTTGAGGGCAGTCCCGCGCCTGCTCGGCGCGGCTGTTCGCAGGCGAAATTGGCCGTTACTTGTTCTGACACTTGATGCAGCAGTACCGCCATTGTCGTTGCTGGTACTGCTTATGGTCGGCATGGTGTTGTTTTCGGCACTGGCCAGCTTAGCCGGAATTTCGGTGGTCGCGTTGTCGATCAGCCTGCTCAGCTTTGGTGTTCTGTCTGCGGCGGTCCTCTTGGCTTGGTGGACGTGCGGTAGCGATGTGCTGCCCGCGCGAGCTCTCCCCTCCATCCTGGCTTATGTCGTGCGCAAATTCGGTTCTTATTGCCGCGCGCTGAGCGGTAGATCAGCAATGCCTTGGTTGCGAACCGAACGCCGGGAAGGGGATAAGCTGTGACAAACAGCTCCCGCAGTCTCGGCGCCGTCAGATGTCAGGTCGCCGACCGCGAGAGTGCCGTCCGCATGGTGATTGGTGCACTTGGCAACGGATCAAGCTGCATATTTGCGTTCTGCAACATGCACACGCTCAACTTAGCCCGCCAAATTCCGGAATTGGCCGCGGCCTTGGACCGCGAAATAGTGTTTAATGACGGCGTTGGCGTGGATGTTGCAAGCCTTTTGCTGTACGGCAAAGCTTTTCCGGCCAATCTCAACGGTACTGACCTCACGCCAGCCGTACTCGACGCGCTGCCCCACCCGACGTCAGTGTACCTGCTCGGTAGCCCGCCGGGCGTCGCCGAGCGTGCCGGCAACGCCCTCACACGCAGATTTCGAAACGTTCGCATCGTGGGCTCGCACCACGGCTTCTTTGATGATAGCGAAAGTGACGCTGTTGCCGACCGCATCCGATCGGCGGGGACGGAACTTCTCCTGCTCGGCATGGGCAATCCGCGCCAGGAACTTTGGGCGGCCAGTCACGCAAAGCGCATCGGCGCCACTGTCATGTGTGTCGGCGCCTTTCTCGATTTCACCGCCGGTGTTGTGCCACGGGCGCCCTATTGGGTTCGCGCCATGCGCTGTGAATGGGCGTTTCGATTGGCGCTGGAGCCGCGCCGGATGACGCGACGCTATCTCAGTGGCGCCGCGCCGTTCCTATGGGACGTCGCCCGCCAGCGCCTAGGGAAGCGTCGTCGTTGAACGCACTCGATCCCGCAGAAGACTGAGCACGCCCTGAAATTCCGCAAACTTCCCGATCATCATGAGGGCGCCGTAACGCCACGACAGCGCCTTCCCGAGACCGCGCTTTCCCGCGACGCGGACGATCTGCAGAGGATATGCGAGCAATAGCAGTAAGGCGGCCGGATGCACCGCAAGGGTGCCGACCAGACAAGCGAGCGGCAACAAACCGCCCCAGACAACGGCTCGTGTGGTCTCCCTACCCCAAATGCAGTGCGGCGAGTGACGGTGCAGCAGCCACACCTGAGCAAAGGCTCTCCCATTCCTCACCATCCGCCGCCACCACTCGGCGAAGCGCGTTATGTCGGCATCGTGCTGCGCCATCAAGGACGCCAGACGCCAAATGACCCATCCGCGCTCGCGAAGCCGAATGCACAGTTCCGGCTCTTCGCCGGCTGCCAGCCGGGCATTGAATCCCTTAACGGCGGCGAAGGCACACACGGAGACGAGCGCAACCCCGCCGCACGCGGTCGTTTCCCCTGCTGGGGCATCCCACTCGATGTCGCACATCTGGTTGTAGACGGATCGGCCCGGAGCGCACTCGCGCAACTGTCCGCATACGATGGCCACGTTATCCTGGTCCTCCAGGAACAATGTGGCCGTGTGACACCAGCCGCGCGCCAGAGTGCAATCGCCATCAATAAACTGGACGAAGCGAAGATCGGAGCAGAGCGTGCGGAGAAGGCTGAAGCCCTCGTTGCGCGCACGAGCGGCGCTAAATGGCAGCATGGGATCTAGGCGCAAGACCTTTACGCCCAAATGCTCAGCAATCTCCACGCTGTCGTCTACGGAGCCCGAATCGACATACACTGTCCTGTGGCGTGCATTCTCTCCCAGCTCTAAGAGGATCGCGCCGAGGCAAGCGGCCAGTCGCTTCGCTTCGTTGCGCCCGATGACAACCACCCCGAGCTGATCATTGTCTGCGGGTGCCATGTGGACCTCAAAACGTGATCGGCACGGCGTCAAAGGGCGTGCCCCAGCCCAGGTACACGCGCAGGGAAAGCCACAGGGCGATGAGCGCGACCAGAACAAGTGTAGCGGCGACATCCTGAAAGAAAAACGAGAAGCTCTCGTGCGCCTGCCCAACGAGAATGGGAATGTATCTGCTCAGATCACTGAGCGCGATTAAGGCGACGGCTCCGGCGAGACCGAACCTGCTAAAACTGGCCGGCAAAGCCAGCGCGAGACACGCCAGCCTTATTCCGTTCGCGATGGCTGCAAAGGCCGGGCGGCCGACCCCAAGTAGAGCGGCCTCATTGACGCTGCAAACAATTGCGCCCCACACGCCCAATAGCAGCACTGGCAGCATCCAGCCCGCGTCCTCATAGCGCTGGTCGTATAAGATGGCGACGACGACATCGGCCACGGCAATTGCCAAGGAAAGCGCGGCCGCCGCGGCGAACAGAAACATCATGCGCATGGGCGCAAGCTGCTGCCGCAATTCCTTCCGCGATCCCCGAGCTGACGAAACCAGCGGGAAAACGATGAACTGGCTCAAACGAACAGCCAACGCCGCCGGCACGTCTGCAATCGAGCGAGCAATCCCGTACACGCCCAGCACCGCGAGGGGTGCCGCTTTTCCCAGGTAAAGACGGTCGATGTTGGTGGACGCATAGAAGATGAGAGATGAAACAAATATCCACTTACCATAGCCTATTATCTCTCGCACGTAGCGCCAGGTGAGCATCAAACGGTGTTGGGGCGAAGGCAGCCAAAAGCTAGACACAGCTCTGATTATTGAGCCCAGCACGCCACCAATAATCACCGACCAAATTGTCGGGCTCCAGTACGCAAGAGCAATGAGCACAACGAGACACAAGAAGTCTACCACCGCGTCGAAGATATTGCGGCGTATGAGATCCAGGTTCTTCACCGCCAACGAGAGTGACAGCGAGCCGACACCCGCGAACAAGAATGCCACGGCAGAGACCTGAATGGCGAGAACCGGTATTGCGTAGAAATTGGCCACCGGGGCCGCGATCAGTAGACACAGGGCAAACAGCAGCACGCCTCTAAGAAGCTGCATGGTCCACGCCGTGTTGTAGAACGATGGCTCTTCGCCCTTTTTGCTGTAGATGATGTTCTGGTTGATGCCGAAGTCGGAGGTGAGTTCGACGCCAAACCGGATGGTCGTAACGATCACCAGAATCCCGAGAATGTCGGGAGCCAGCAAACGGGCCAGTATGACGTTGGTGGCGAAGCGGAATACGAAAGAAACCACATAACTTCCGAGGGTCCAGCCGGCACCCCGGAGGATTGCGCCCTGGGCATTTATCATGTTCCGTTCCTGCACGCCCGGGCACTCAGCGCAAGGACGAGCCGCAAAATAATCAGCCGAGTGCCCCTTAAGGCGAGACAGTTCGCGAAACTCTTTATCGCGGCGAGCATTTATATGATGCGTCGGTTGGTGGGCAGCACATTCTCTGTCGCATTCATCGCTCCCGTTGGGCGCTCGGCGGCTTAAGTTCCGTCAGCCGCTGAAGGTTGCATGCGACCAGGAGATTTGCCGAGAATAGAAGGTTCCAGGCATGAGAGCTGCGGTCGTCGGCGCGGGTCAGATTTCGCGCCAGCATCTGGCCTGCTTAAAGGAGTTGCCAGGCATAAATATTGCCGCGATCTGCGATACTTCGCCCGTCGTCGCCGAAGCCATGGCCGACAGGTTCTCCGTCAGGGCTTGGTACACTAATCACCGCGAGATGTTGCGCGATGTGAAGCCGGACGTGGTCCATGTGACCACGCCACCGTCCTCGCACAATTTGCTGGCCGGCGACGCGTTGGAGGCTGGTGCCAACGTCATCCTGGAAAAGCCCGCGACGTTAAACTACCAGCAGACACTTGAGTTGTTGGAGAGGGCCCGGGAGCGCAATTTGGTGCTTATCGAAGATTACAATTACCTGTTCAATAGCCAAGTGCAGCATCTTCTGCGGCTCATCGAGGCAGGCACCTTCGGTTCCGTCGTCCACGTCGACATCTTCTTATGCTTGCAGATCCTTCATCCTGGCAGTGTGTTCGCCGACCCTAACGTGCGCCATCCACTGCACGACATGGAAGGCGGCGCCATAGCAGATTTCCTCCCCCACCTAGCCTCGCTGGCACATGCCTTTGTCGGGGAACATCGCCGCGTCGAAGCAATCTGGATGAAACGCAGCCAGCACACACTGCCGAGCGACGAGTTCCGTGCCCTCGTGCAGGCCGAGCGCGGCACCGCCCATCTTGCTTTCAGCGCCCACGCGCAGCCTGACACGTTCTCACTGCGCGTCGAGGGCACGCGAATGCGCGCCCGTGCAAATCTGTTCGAGACCCACCTCGCATTCGAGCGCGTGCGGGCTGCAAAACCTTTGATCCCTTTGCTGAATGGCATGGAAGAGGCCGCGGCATCGAGCCGTCACGCGTTCTCGAGCATGTGGCGCAAGCTAAGCGGCGGTCCCGGCGCCTACCACGGTTTATGGGAGCTCCTGCGCCGCACTTACGCCGCTCTCGCCGACCACACGGCCCCACCGATCTCATTGGAACAGGTCGAGGCTGTCAATCGCTTGGTGTGGGATCTGACAAAGGAGGCCTCGAGGCCGTGAAGATTCTTGTCACTGGAGCCAATGGAATGCTGGGGCAAGCCGTGGTGGCCGAGGCCTGCCGGCGAGGTCACGAAGTGCGCGCGCTGGTGAGGCCGGCTGCGCGCATTGAGGCACTCGGCTGGGATCCGAGTATTGACGTGGTGCGCGCCGATTTGCGCAGCAGCACCGATCTGGTGGCGGCGTTCGACGATGTCGATGTCCTCGTCCATCTGGCAGCCGCAGTGACTGGCGGGGAGGATCTGCAGTTCGCCTCCACGGTGCGCGGCACAGAGCGTCTGCTCGAGGCCATGACCCAGTCGCATACCAAGGCACTGGTGCTCGTCAGCAGCCTGTCGGTGTACGACTGGAGCAAAGTACAGCGCGAATTGGCGGAGCATTCGCCTCTCGAAGCAGACGTCTACAATCGCGACGGATATGCCATCGCAAAAATTTGGCAGGAACGCCTCGCCAGGCGCTTTAGCGCGAAGCAGGGCTGGCGCCTCACTGTGCTTCGTCCTGGCTTCATCTGGGGGCGACAAAATGCAATGGTCAGCGGCATCGGCCAGGTCGTGGGACCAGCGTTTGTGGTGGTGGCGCCGCGGGCCCTACCGCCGTTGACACACGTGGCGAACTGTGCCGACGCGACGTTGACCGCGACAGAGATGCCTGCGGCATCGGGCGAAACATTCAATATTGTAGATGAGCATGGTGTCAGCAGTTGGCATTACGCCAAGTGCTACATGCGGTACACCGGACCGCAACGTTTTCGCTTTCCTGTGCCTTACGCTCTCGGCGTGAGCCTCGTGTACATCGCGCATGCAACGAGCAAAGCCATGTTCCGCGGTAAAGGCAAGCTTCCAAGCGTGCTGGTGCCGCGTCGCTTCGAGGCACGTTTCAAACCCGTCTCGTGCAGCCATCACAAGCTGCGCTCGATACTCGGCTGGTCGCCACCATTTAGCTTTGAGGAATGTCTGCGACTGACATATGGACCGCCGGTCGCCGTACACTCCCTGAGCGAGCAGCACATTTTCAGGTGAGACATGCGCGCTCCTGCGACCATTGGCTACCTCACCAGCGCCTATGCGCGAGCCAGCGATTCCTTCATCCGCTCGGAGGTCGAGGAACTGCGAGCGCTCGGTTATGTCGTGCACACTTTTTCCATTAGAAGGCCCGCTGAAAGTGCGATCGTGAGCGAAGAAATTCGACGTGAGCGCGACGGGACGCAATATGTCCTTGTCCCTGAGAATGCTGCACGTCTGGCCTTTGCCAGCTCCCGTGCCCTGGTGTGCTCACCCGCTGCGCTGATAGATGCGCTCCGTCTTGCCCGCCGCTGCTCGCCCCCCGGCATCAAGGCTAAGATTTGGTCCCTCGCATACGTTGTTGAGGCGTGCTTCCTGGCATCGCAGCTCATAAGATGCAAGGTCGAACACCTCCACAATCACATCGGAGAAGGCTCTGCCACGGTCGCCATGCTGGCGGCGCGCCTCGCCGGCATCACGTTCAGCGTGACCATCCACGGACCGGGCGAGTTCGATCACCCTCGCAGCCTCGCGCTTGACGAGAAGATCGAGCGCGCGACATTCACCGCTGCCGTAAGCGACTATGGACGCAGTCAACTTTTACGTTGGGCGCGCCCGCGAGATTGGCCAAAAGTGAAAATCGTGCGCTGTGGCGTCGACGCGCGCTTTCTTGCCCCCTCGCTTAAACCCGTCCCTTCCCAACCGCGATTGGTCTGCGTCGGCCGCCTGGTCGCCGAGAAGGGCCTGCTCACTCTGATGGAGGCCGTGCGCGCGCTCACCGACACGGAGCCCTTTTTCGAAGTCGTCATAATTGGCGACGGACCCATGCGTCGCACCATCGAGAAGGCAATTGAGGATTACGGCATCGGACACCGGGTCATCATGCGCGGATGGACGAGCGCCGAGGAGGTGCGCAACGAGATCCTTCGTGCGCGCGCCTTCGTGCTGCCGAGCTACGCGGAGAATCTGCCGGTGGCAATTATGGAAGCTCTTGCCCTCTCGCGACCTGTCATCAGCACCTACATCGGCGGTATTCCGGAGCTGGTGAGGGACGGTGTATGCGGCTGGCTCGTACCTGCGGGTTCAGTCACAGCGCTGACCCATGCCATGCGGGAAGCCCTTCGCGCACCGCCAGACAAGCTGAAGCACATGGGCGAAGCCGGCGCGGCACTGGTCGCCCATCACCACAATGCCAAGACGCAGGCGGCCAAGCTCGCTCGTTGCATATCCGGTAATGTTGGTGAGGCCCCGCACGAACCGGAGGTCGTCCTCCCGTGAGCGCGCGGAGCAACAACAGCATTTTTGTTGTCACGGCCATTCCGACGCGCGTGATCGACGGCGAGGTCTGTCTTGATGATCAATCCTGCGGCGGACTTGCCCGCTGGCTCGAGCATTTTGATCGTGTCGTGTTCGCCACGGTCTCCATACCGGAGGGTATGGTGGAGGGCTCAACTAAGTGGCAACGCGTTTCCGGGCTTCCGTTCGCGCACCGTTTGCAGGTGATGCCCCTGCCCTGGGCGTACAGCTTGATGGATTTTCTCAAGAGCTATTCATCAACACGCAATTTGCTGCGCGAGCAGATCCACAGGGCCCAGTTTCTCTGCTTCGTGCCCAGCGCGGTGATCGGCGACTGGGGCAGCGTCGCTGCATGGGAGGCGCTGCGGGCGGGACGTCCTTATGCCGTACTTCTCGATCGCAGCGAGGCCCGGTTCATGCGCAGCTCCCTGCCGAGTTTGCCAGCCCGCCGTCGCATAAAGGATACGATGATTCTGCCCATCGTGGCCGCACACCAACACTTTATCGTGCGCAAAAGCACTGTAGGTCTGTTTCAAGGTCGCGACTGCTTCAGTGCCTTCGCATCGGTCTGCGATCGGCCATTCTGCATTTACGACGTCCATACACATAAATCGGATCAAATCGACGAGAAGGTCTGCGCATTAAAGCGGAGCGAGGTCAAATACAAAGCGCGCCTGCGCGTCGTTTACGCTGGCCGCGCGACCGACATCAAGGGCCCGTTCGACTGGCTGCGCGCGCTTCACAAGGCGCTGGAAAACGGGGTCGATATCGAGGCGGCGTGGCTCGGTGATGGGCCATTACTACCCGATATGGTTGCCTACGCGCGTGAGCTGGGGATCGCCGACCGTATCGACTTTGTCGGCTTCGTCGACAGGGCGACAGTTCTGCATGCTTTGCGCCGAAGTCACATATTTCTTTTCTGTCACACGACGACCGAATCCCCGCGCTGCCTCGTCGAGGCGCTGGTCTGCGGCTCCCCGCTGCTCGGCTATGACAGCGTGTATGCCCAGGATATCGTGGCGAAGCACGGCGGCGGTGTTTTTGTCCCGCGCGGGCAATGGGATCAATTGGCGCGCCTGCTGCAGGAACTGGACACCGACCGAGAACGACTGAGCGGTCTTATACGGGCAGCATGTGCTTCCGGTCGATCGTTCGATGAAGAGACCCTCTACGGCGAGCGAGCGGCGCTCATCAAGAAATATCTTGGTCCAGCTGGCCCTGAGCCGATTGTCCATACCGGGAGTACCCCCGTTTGAAATGGCTCGTCCTGGTCGCCGTCTCTGGGAGCGTCCTGCCCCTTGCCTTCTGGCTGCGCGACAGCCCTGAAAGGCAGCTCAATTTATTTGCGCTCATCAGCTTTCTACCCTTCGTGCTTTCCGTTCTGACCCAGCTCGATATTGCGCTCATCTCGTGGCGCACCTGGCTCGGATTTACGCACGGCATCGAGGTAACCGCCATTGACGTGTTGGCGCTTGCACTCTTGATCAGTCTGCCGCCTGCGCAACAGCCATTGCCATTCCGGTTCGTTTTCAGCCTGTATGTTGCGGCCATCCTGATTTCAATCTTCCAAGCGGACGTCCCACTCGCGGCCTCGTTCTATGCTTGGCAATTCCTCCGTATGTTCCTTCTATTCGCAGTGATCTCGCGTGCTTGCGCTGGCGATATTCGGGTGCCTTCAGCGTTGCTCAAAGGCATGGCCGCGGGACTAATTATGCAATCCCTTATTGCTGTCTGGCAGCGTTATGGGCTCGGCGCTGTGCAGACCCATGGCACCTTTGTTCATCAAAACACGCTCGGCATGGTCGCCCACATGGTCGCCCTACCTTTGTTCGCCCTGCTGCTTGCCGGACACCGGAGATGGCATACGCTCGCAGCGCCGCTGTCTGCGGCTTTGATCGCCGTGCTTACCGCATCGCGGGCGGCGATCGGCCTTATAGTTCTCGGCCTAGGTTTAGTGCTCATGCTATCCGGCCTGCGCCGCTGGACAGTAAGAAAGGCCGTTATCACCATTCTGGGCCTTCTTCTCGTCGCTAGCCTTGCGCCCTTGGCCGTATCCTCCTTCGAGCGGCGCTTTGCGGCCACGCCTTTCGAGCAAGACTATGGGGAGCGGGCCGCCTTCAATCGGGCTGCCGCCCTCATGCTGCGCGACCACCCCATGGGCGTCGGCGCCAACCACTACGTTATTATGGCCAAGAACCACGGATACTCAGAAAGGGCCGGCGTTATTGCATTCGCAGCGAGCCGGAACGCCCATGTGCACAATGCCTTTTGGCTGGCCGCAGCCGAGACAGGCTACGTGGGTCTTGGTGCGCTGCTGCTGCTGATGTTGAGACCCCTCGGCGTTGCCTTCGCAGATGGATGGCGCTACCGCGAAGACCTCAGGGGCGACCTCCTTCTTGGTCTCGGTGCGGCTCTTCTTATGGTCTACATTCATAGCCTGTTCGAATGGATCCTGTTCACTTCGCAGGTTCAATATCTATTTGTAATTGCAGTGGGAATGGTTGCCGGCTGCGCCCAGCAGCTTCGCGGTACGAACGAAAGCGGGCGCATGGTGCGCGCCGCGCCGCTCAGCGCGAGAAGTTTGCGCGCACCCCGGAACGATGAGCGTCCGAGGGGGTTTCCTGGGTCAACAAGAAGCTAGGGCACGCATCGAGCATTGGTGGCCGCCTCGAGGGCCCGAGCCATCGGCTCATTTACCAATTCAGCGAGGGTTCGAAATGCCGCAGAGCGCCTCACGAGCTGACGGCTCTTCCGCTGCTGGGGCAGCGGATGGTCGTAACCTCCTCGCCTTTTGCGTTGGCGTTTTCATCTACGTTCTGACCGCAATATGTCCGGCTGCCGCCGAGACGACGTATAAGCTCGGGGTACAAGATAAGCTGCGCATCTATGCGCACGAATGGCCGGCATTGACCGGTGAATTCATGATCGGGGCAAATGGAAGTCTGTCCCTACCGCTTATTGGCGCTGTGCCGGCTGCGGGAATGCAAACGCAGGAGTTGGCCAAAGCCATTTCCGAGCGTCTGCAGGCCAATTCCGAACTTCGCTCTCCCCCTAGCATAATGGTCGAGGTCGCCCAATATCGGCCCTTCTACATCATGGGCGGCGTTGAGCGGCCTGGCGAGTATGCGTACCGTCCGGGCATGACGGTACTGGCAGCGGTCAGTATCGCGGGTGGAGCCTTCCGCTCGCGCGATGCATCAAGTTGGGCCCTGGAGCGTGATGCCATTCAAGGTGCAGCCGATGCGCGCGTTTTCGCCCTACGACGCTTCGAGATCATCGCGCGCATCGCACGGCTCAAGGCGGAGGCCGCCAATCTCGACAAGATAACCTTCCCACCACCCCCGGAGGACACGAACGCCGGATCGATGGCCGCTTTTCAAGACCATGAGCAGTCACTGTTCGAGGCCAGACGCGATAAATTCCAGACTCAACTCAAGATGATCCGTCGGACCATAAATTTGCACGAACGGGAGATTGAGTCCTTGCGCGCGCAGATAGCAGCCGAGCAAAAGCAAATCACATCGGTGCAGAAGGAGCTCGACGACCTTCGTGGCATGATCGGCCGTGGTTTGGCGCCAGCGCCGCGCATTCTTCCTCTCGAGCGGACAATTGCGCAGATCGAGCGTGAACAGCGTGAACTCGAAACCTCGATCATTCGCGCACGCCAGCAGATCAACCAGGCGGAGCAGATGGCCGCCGGCTTGAGTGACGACCGGCGCGGCAGCGCAATGTCCGAACTGCAGACCTCCGAAGTTCAGCTCAAAGAGGCGGAGCACCGTTATGCGCAAGCCCGGCGACTGCTCCTCGGATCGACATCGTCCTTCCCCGAGATGCGTCGCTTAGGGGGCGCCGAAGTGCTTCCGACCCTCGTTTATTCGATCGTGCGGTCCGATGGCGACAACACGTCAGAGATCATCGCCGAAGAATCGACGCGACTGGAGCCGGGCGACATCGTGCGCGTGAAGCTCAAGTATGAAAATGAGCCCGATGCTGCGTCCGATCGGCGATCGCAACTCTCGCCCGACAATCCCGAAGCTCGCGCTAATGCCTCGACTGCTATGCCGCGCGTTGACGCCGCCGCCCCCTTGGCAAACGCAAAGTAGCAGCCGATGCAGTACACCAAACCGAGGCCGAACCCATCGGACGTTTTTGGCGACGACGGCGCGAGCCGGATCTATCGCTCGCAGTCCATTTTGGGAGTCATGCGGTGGAGGCGCACGCCGATTCTGCTTAGCACGTTACTCTTTGCTCTGCTCGCCCTCGCGTACCTCGCGCTCAGAACGCCATCCTATACGGCACAGACGCAGCTTCTGGTCTACAATGCGAAACTCGCCTTCAGTCGAGAGGACGCGTTATTTGCGGAGTCGCAGCTCGATCCGACTTTTCTCGAGACGCAGATTGAAATCCTGAAATCTGACAAGATTGCCCTGGACGTCGTAAATCGGCTGGGCCTGGCAGCCCCTCAGGAGGCGCAAAGTAAGCAAGCCGGGCTCGACCTGCGCGCTCTGCTCCGATTGCCGAGCAAGTCGCTGGACGAGCCTAAAGACGAAGCCGAGGCCCGTCGGCGGGCCGCCCTGCAAGACTTCGAGGCGCGACTGTCGGTAGAACGGGTTGGACTGAGCTACGTCGTTGCCGTCTCCTATACCGCGTCGGATCCGGAATTTGCGGCCCGCGCCGCCAACGAAACAGCCCGTGCTTATGTGGCGGACCAGGATGCAGCTCGCGTCGAAGCGGCGCAATCTGCCAGTGCATGGCTGAGAGAGCGCATCAGAGACCTAGGACCGAGGACCAGGATCATCGCGCCCGCGTCACCCCCCGCCAACAAGAGCGGCATGAGCGGCTTGCTCGTTCTGGCCATCGCAATGGGGGCAGGTTTTGCCATCGGCGTCGGGATAGCCTTCAGCCGCGAGTTTCTCGATCACAGCGTTCGCACGCCCGAGCAAGCCATCGAGGCGACGGACGCCGACTGCTTTGGCATCATTCCGAAGCTAAGGGCTCGCAGGCGAAGCAGTCGCAAAGACGTTGGCGCGCATGAAAGATCAATCAGCGACGTAGCTCCTCTCCTGTCCCACGCGATTGATCATCCTCTTCTGCCGTTCTGGAATACCTTGCGCCATGTCAAGGCGGCCGCGGATGTTGCGCGTCACAGCCGCGAACTGGCTAGTATCGGCGTCACGTCAACCTACGACGGCGAGGGCAAGACGACAACTGCGGCAAATCTTGCCCGGCTCATTGCCAGCATGGGCGAGAGGGTGGTCCTTATCGATGCCAATCCCCACGATGGGTCTCTCTCGCGTACGTTCTCGCCGCGCGCGGGTACCGGGCTCATCGACTTCCTCGAGTCTGGCGGCGACGAAATAAAGGACCACGTCTGGCTCGATCCTCGGACGGGGATGCATTTTCTTCCCGTAGGTGGAGAAGAGGATCGGTATCGCCGCTCGGACGTGATCTGGTCTGCGGGCATGACGCGCCTGCTAGAGCGCGTTGCGCGGGACTATGATTTTGCCATCTTCGACCTGCCACCTCTAGCGTCGCCCGCTGACCTTCGCGCCGCGGCCGAGCTTCTCAATCACATTTTGCTGGTGATCCACTGGGGGCAGGTGACGGAAGAGCATGTCGAAGTCGGCTTGGCTTCGACCGGCTCCTTGAAACGCAAGCTGCTGGGTACCGTCCTCAATAACGTCGACGTGGTTGCGCTCAAAAGGCTCGCCTCGCCAGCCGGCACTTTCCTGGCCCGCGGCGCGGCCGCCGCCCGCTCGGCGGGTAAGCCGATCATGCAGCCCGTGCCGCGCTCATCGGGTATGGAGAAGGAGGAGGTGCCGGGTGATCGCTGGAATCGCCGGGCATGAGGCGACGCTCAGGGCGAAGGTGGCTTGCTACCAACGGCATGTAGATAGAGCCACATCCCAGCGGTCGTACCAATGGTCTGATGAACGGTATATTCCTGTTGCATGACTAGCATCGGGTGCTCGATCAGGTATTCGTAGAAAGGCATGGCGAAGCGATTTGGAAAAATGTTGCGTGCCTGCGCATGTTCCTTCGTGCCGCCGATGGGTAGCGGCGACCAGTAGGGGCCGAAAATCCACTCGTGGGCCGTTGCAGACTGCGGTGCCCACCCGAAGATCGTGATCCCCGGCGGCGCCTTTACGCCCATAGCGCGGTGATCCTCGTGCAGAGGATGCTGGATATTGCGATGCCCTAGACCGGTCGTGAAACTGATGCCGGCTTGATTGGCGCCGAGAATATGCGCCGACGCGACCTGCATGGTGCGCAACAAGCCCTCGTCGCCGCTGATCTTGTGCGCGCGGATGAACATTTGAAGCTGATTGTAGTCCGGCGCCAATCCCTGTCCCCATCCCATTGGCGCGAACGGATGCTTCATACTGGGATAGGCCACAACTTCCTGCGCCTTTGCTGTCGCGCGCGCTGCTGCCACGAAGGCCTCGCCAATCTGCTTCTGAATACGCTTGTCCACTGTTGCATATGAAGCCTCATGGTACTCCCAGGCGCCGTCGGCAGTGTGGTGATAAAAGTCGGGCTTTTCGCGCCAGGCCGCCTCAAAAACCGCCCTGTATTCGTCAAGGGCCGTGAGTCGGTACAAGGAGCCTGCCGCCGCCATGCGATGCTCTGAAGCGGCTTTGCCCCGCTCAGTGGCCCGCGCTTTCCACCTCGCGTCGGCAACCGCCCCGCTTACTTCGACGATTTTGCGCGCCTCAGCATAGGTGGGCTCGGGGTCAGCATGGACCTGCTCTGCCCACTGCCACGCGCTGATGGCGCTGGCTCGATAGACGTCGGCGACTGCTACCTTGCCGAGCTGCTCGAGGATGCCTGCCAGCTTTGCTGCCGTCGCAGCATATCGGTAGGTGGAAATGTGATCTGGCGCGTAGGCGAAGACTGTATAGTGCTCGAGGTAGCTCGGAACGCCGAGCAGTGGATGCGAAGCACTTTCGATTCCGCCGCGAACACTGCCGTCCGCCAGTTGTAGACGACGGAAGAAGTCCAAGGCCCATAGGGCTTCATGCACGATATCCGGGACGTCATGGAGGCCGGCATACAGGATGGGATCAAGAACCTCGCTGGATTTAGGTATGCCCAAGGCCGACCGACGCATGACCTCCGGCGCGCTTTCGAACACGTCGAGCAGAAGATAGCTGACGTCGAGGTGATCGATGCGGCGATCCCAATCGCCGGCGTCCATATAACCGCCC
This sequence comes from Pseudomonadota bacterium, assembly GCA_023430315.1. Classification (GTDB taxonomy): domain Bacteria; phylum Pseudomonadota; class Alphaproteobacteria; order Rhizobiales; family Hyphomicrobiaceae. The sequence goes on from JAEZAW010000277.1 coordinate 50,214, forward strand.
CAATAACTGACGGGTGCGACCTCATCTGTGACCCAAGGGGCCTTGGCGCCGTCCTCCGCAGGTATAAAGCCGAGCGACGAGTTTGAGGTCCACAAGAGAGGTAGATTAGAGAGGCGGACCGTCATTCCCTTATCGGGTCTGAAAGCTACAGGTCGGCTGAAACCGAAGCGCCCGTCGAGCTCAATGCCGCTGCGATGATTGTAAAGCCCGGCTATGGACATTCGCCCAGCATCGAGCCAAACATCGTCGCGTACGTCAAACGCATCGGAGACACCAAGCCCGGGAACATGCAGCCGAAATCTTCCGCTGGTGAGCGGTTCCCACGCTCCGAAATCGAGTTCAAAGACATAAGTTCCAGCGCGATTGGCCTGGTAAACCGGCATAGCGACGGGTGGGCCGTCCGAACCTGGAGCACCAGAAACAGTGCGCAGATCAGACAGTTCAAAGCTGTCAGGGGTTGTGGCTCCTACGCTTGCTCGTCCGTTCAATGCCTTTAGCGATCCGCCGAAGCCATCGAGCCAAACGTGCTGCCCCTGAGAAAGCCCGTGGCTCGGGGCAGACACATTGAGCGGCGGCCCGCGCTCGAGCGCTCGAATCTTTACAGCACCCCGAGCAATGCTCGGATATTCGAGAAGAGGCGCGCTGAGACCATTACCCGGCTCGGGATCAGTAGGCGCAGCACGCAGTCTCGCGTGCGCGGAAAAGTGCATTCTGCCATTTTCATCGATGATCTCGAAACGCGAGATGCCGAATGCTCGAAAATCCACGGCGCCTTCGCCCGGCCTGCCTGGCAGCCAGAGCGCGAGGTAGGCGACCTTTCCCCTATCGGAGGGACCATAGCCGAGCTGATTAACGCGAAGCGCCATGGCTCGCGTTTGCCGGCTGGAGTACTCGAAATTTGTGTCTGGCACGATGCCCGCCGGCCAGCGAATCGTGTGTGCACCTTCCGCCAGCGGCTTCTCTAGTTGCAGGTAGATAATGTGCTTGAAGCTTGCACCCGTCATCGTCTCGCCGTCGGCCCCGCGGTAGATGCCTGAGTCGTAAGGCACTGACTTGCGAAACACGGCTGTCACCCTGTTCCCGCCGATGTCGGCGTATCCACCGTGAGCATCCACCCGGTCGCGCTGGAGATAGGTCGCAGGCGGCGTGTCGGAAATGCGCACGTGATTACCATAGGGTCCGATGACTTGACCCCATTGGTCTTCAAATTTGATCCAGGTGCCCTGTTTTTGTTGGCTTGCCGTAGGAAGCGGCTCGATCCTACCTCTTTTGAAAGGAGGATCACGAACCTCCACGGCGAGCACGTTCGGGGTTGCGATTGTGACCTCATTTACCGTCTGGGCGAAGCACCACGCGGGCCAGACAATGGCGAACCCCAGGGCGAATGATGGCACCTGATATGCTCGTCTAATCTCTCGCATTACGACTCCAAACCTTTAACGAGGCTGCGATCGCTCAAGATGAGCGACACAGCAAGCAGGAAGCCCAAGGCTAGAATGCCTCCGAATGCGCCGCCGTAGACCTTTGCATATCAAGCAATCCCCGAGTTGTTCGGTTCCGACACTTCGAAAATCGTGTTAAGCGCGAGGCTCACAGACAGCGCAGGCGAGGCTCTGATGTTATCCATTGCCAATTTCAGCCTCTCACTCGGCCTCCTTACCTCGGACACGCCGCTCCAGTGGCAGGGCATTTGGTTTGGCGCCTAATTACGGCGCTCATGTTTAACTTAGGTAAGACAGCCATTGCTTGGTACATTGGCACGCAGGGTCTCGAATCCACCTACGGCGCCGCGGCATCGGTCGTTGTCCTGCTCGTGTGGGTGTACTATTCGTCACAGATCGTCCTGTTGGGTGCCGAGATCACGCACGTCTCCGCCGAACGAAGAGGACGCTAGACTCGATAACACACCGCTACTGGGCGCAAAGCTCATCTATTTCCGCAATAAGGAAAGCACCTATGGACGGCTTCATCGATCACATTGACGACACTACCGAAGACAATAAC